>JBLHTM010000001.1:0-78678 GCA_047627215.1 Rickettsiales bacterium
CGTTAAAAATTTTTCAAAATAAAGGATTTTATGATCTGTTTTGATAAACAACATTTGACCCAATACTTATTTCTAAAAATATTACAATTGGCTCTTTTGATGATAAAACTCTAGACTTCAACTCCTCGATATCGGAGGATTCTGTGGTTTTTGGATGAAAAGACTGTAACCCAAGGCGAGATTATAAAATTGATTGTTTTCCGAAGAAGATGGTGTAACGGTTCTATTTATGATGAAGAAACATTATATAAAAAAATAAAATTAAACGTTAAAAGATTCTCCACAACCACACCTGCCCTTTTCATTGGGGTTTACAAAGTCAAAACCAGCGCGAAGATCCTCTTCGACATAAACCATTTGGCTGCCGATTAAGAACATTGATATTTTCGGATCGATAAAAATATTAATGTCATCCTTAACAACCAAATCATCATATTTAGTGATGTTCTGATCTTTCACAGCATATTCAATAGCATAAGACATTCCTGAGCAGCCACGGGTTCTAACATTGACCTTTATCCCTTCGCAAGGATCAGTTCTTTGCTCTAAGAGAAGTTTGATTTGTTTAAGAGCTTCGTTGTCGATTGACAGATAATCAACAACGACATTTCCCAATTCTCCGGTTTTTTGATTTGAAAATGATCTTAAATCAGACATTACTAATTTATCTTTTTTCTTTTTTTGTAATCAGCAATCGCAGCTTTTACAGCTTCTTCAGCCAAAACCGAGCAATGAATTTTTACTGGAGGAAGTGATAATTCATCAGCAATTTGTTTATTAGTAATTTTTTCTGCTTCATTGATGTTTTTCCCCTTAACCCACTCAGTAACAAGTGAGCTGGAAGCGATGGCAGATCCACAACCAAAAGTTTTGAATTTTGCCTCAGAAATTGTTCCCTCGTCAGTTACTTTGATTTGTAATTTCATGACATCTCCACAGGCAGGAGCGCCAACAAGTCCAGTTCCAACATTTTCTTCATCTTTTTTGAAAGACCCAACATTACGAGGATTTTCATAATGGTCGATTAGTTCTTTTGAGTAAGCCATGATTTTTTATTTAAATTATTAAGTAAAAAGTAAAAAGTTTTAAGTGAGGTTTTGTGAATTATGATTAATTACAATTAATGCCCCGTCCAATTAATAGATTTTAAATCTACTCCTTCTTGCATCATATCCCAAATTGGACTGAGTGCACGAAGTTTGTCGATTTTTGCTTTTATTAGATTGATAGCATAATCAATTTCTTCTTCCGTTGTGAATCTTCCGATTCCGAAACGAATAGAAGTATGTGCCAAGTCATCCTCAACGCCAATCGCATGCAAAACATAAGAAGGCTCAAGCGACGAAGAAGTGCAAGCAGAACCCGAAGAAACTGCCAGATCTTTGAGAGCCATGATCATTGATTCCCCTTCAATTCCCGCAAAGCTGAAATTGATGTTTCCATTGTAACGTTTATCGCGATCACCATTCAAATAAACTGCGTCAATCATACCAATTGCATCAAAAAATTTGTCGCTAAGTTTGGTAATATGATCGGCGTCTTTTTGCATTTCATCTTTAGCAATTTGTGCAGCCAGACCCAGACCCACAACCAGAGGGGTAGGAAGGGTTCCCGATCTAAATCCTCTCTCTTGTCCGCCACCACTGATAAGTGGTTTTAGACGAACTCTTGGTTTTCTGCGAACGTAGATTGCGCCAACACCTTTTGGACCATATATTTTATGTCCGGAAATGCTCATGATATCGATATTAAGATCATCAACATCTAAAGGTATTTTTCCAAATGCTTGAGCGGCGTCAGTGTGAAAAAAAGCGCCTTTTTTGCGACAAAGAGCGCCGATTTCTTTTAATGGCTGAATAACACCAATTTCATTATTTACCGCCATTACTGAAACCAAGCAGGTTTTGTCGGTAATGGCCTCTTCAAGCTCTTTCAAATCAATCAAGCCATTTTTTCCAACTGGTAAAAAAGTTATTTTTGCGCCTTCCTGCTCAACTTCACGACAAGCATTGATGATACATTTATGCTCAGTTGTGGTGGTGATAATATGGTTTTTTCCAGTACTTTTGTAAAAATGGTAAATACCTTTGATCGCCATATTGTTTGATTCTGTTGCACCAGAAGTAAAAACAATTTCTTTCTCATTGGCAGATACTAATCCGGCGACCTGGCGGCGGGCAATCTCAATCAATTCTTCAGCTTTCCAGCCAAATTCATGAGTTCTTGAATGAGGATTACCAAAATCATCTTTCATTGTTTTAACCACAATATCAATGACCCTAGGGTCCATTGGAGTGGTTGATTGATAATCCAAATAGATTGGAAGATTGTTATTTTTCATTTTTTAGTTTCTAGTTTTTTTATAAAGATTTTCCCACACTGTAATAAATTTATCGACCTGATCAATATTGCTACCCAAACCCAAACTGATACGAATAGTATTTTTTGCTAAATCATCAGAAACATTCATCGCCGCCAAAATTCTTGAAGGTTTTGAACTTCCTGAAGAGCAAGCTGAGCCGATACTGACTGCTATTCCATTGAGATCAAACTCAATTAATTGAGTTTGGTTGTCGATTCCTTTTGTTGCCAAATAACAAGTGTTGGGAAGCCTTTTAACTGCCTGACTAAAAATTGTTACATCATCATTACCAATTTTTTTGATTTGAGATTCTAAATAATCTCTTAAATTTCCCAATTCTTGGTATTTTGCAATTTTATCAATTGACAAATTGCACGCTTCGCCAAAACCAACCACGCCCGCAACATTCAAGGTTCCTGGTCTTTTTCCACCTTCAGCTGATGATCCAAAAAGAATTGGCTCAATATCTAAAGATTTTCTAATCAAAAGAGCTCCAACTCCCTGAGGACCATTGAGCTTGTGAGAGGAAACTGAAGCCATGTCAATATTTAGATCTTCCAGATCAATATTAATTTTTCCTACAGCTTGAACAATGTCACTATGCATCAAACCGCCATATTGATGGGTCAGTTGAGAAATTTCTTTGATTGGTTGAATTGCTCCTGTTTCATTATTTGCCAGCATCACTGAAACAATAAAATTTTTAGTGTTTAACTCTTTTATTTTTACTTCCAAGTCAGCAATATCAACGACTCCACCACCATTAACCTTGATGATTTTTCCATTCTTTTTTAAAGCAACATTATAGACCGCCGGATGCTCAATTTGTGATGAAATAACTTGATAATCTTTAAATCCAAATAAAGCTAAGTTGTTTGATTCTGTTCCACCAGAGGTAAAAATCACTTGGTAATTTTGTGCTCCTAATAATTTTTTAACATTATTTCTTGCACTATTTGAAACTCGAGATGCATATCTTCCAAAATAATGAATTGACGATGGATTTAGAGGATCTTGGTAAGTTTTAATCATCTCCTGCAAAACTTCATCAGAGATTTTGGTAGTAGCGTTATTATCAAAAAATATTCTTTCTCTCATGAGGATTTTAAAGATTCCTGCCCAATATCAGTTATAAATATGGAACTTAAATAATTGTAAATGTTTTTTTCCAAACCTTGCCACAAATGATGTGTTGTACAACGTGTGTTTTTAGTGACACATCCGTCTTCTCCAGAACATCTGGTCATTTTTATTGGCTCATCAATTGCCAGAATAATATCAGCAACGTTGATAGTGTGGGGATCTTGTGCCAAAATATATCCGCCGCTTGCGCCACGAATTGATTTAACTATTTGAGCTTTTTTTAAAGAAGAGAAAATTTGTTCTAGAAACGACAAGGATATGTTCTGACGAGAGGCAATCAAAGACAGCGAAACGGGCTTTTCACAACCATTTTCTAACATGTCTATCACTGCAATAGTTGCGTATTTTGCTTTATTAGTCAGAAGCACAAGATAATTATTAGTTAATGATTAATTGAGTGACATTTAAAATATGGCTCAATTAATCATTTCCTACTAAATTAGTCAAGTATTATTTAGATGCTGGTTTTGATTGGGGACGATTTTTGTTTAAATGAGGAGCGTTTCTTCTTGGTGGTTTTCTAGTAGTAACTCTCCTTTCTATTTTGGTAACTACTATTGCAAATGCAATTAATAGAGCGTTGATCACAAAAAGTTTCAAAGCTAAGCTTTCTCTACCTTCATTAACAAGGGTATAAACTAAAAATAGCAATCCAAAGTTGTAAATAAAACCACAGAGCAATCCTATTTTGTAACTAAATCCATGAAATTTAAGAAATTTATCTTGCCAAAAATGACGATGAGTTTGCTCTTTTTCGGCCATGTCCATCAATTTATTCACTGATCCTGGCGCAGCATCTTCGTAATCTTCTAGAACAGCTGCTGGTGGCAAAATATTGTAAGGAGTTCTTGGCGACCTTTGATTGGGGCGAGAATTTCTGTTGTTAGTGTTTGGTCTTCTATTGTTGTCTTTCATTTGAAAAATTTATTTTTTGATTATTAAGTTAAGCGCAAATCGCTTATTGTTCTTTGTCGTTATTTTTGCTGTTTTTATTGATCGCAAGGGTCAAATCCTCACCAACAGAAGCAAGATCGTCACCGATTGCGCGGTTTTCTTTATTAAATGGATATTCATTAGAGTTTATTTTGACAAAAGGAGTTATCGAAACAAATCCTGCTAAAAATTTCCTTAGATATTTAATAAATATTCTGATTGATCTCATCATTTTAGGCGCAGGTTAGTTTTTAAAAATTCGGGCAGAATAAAGTCTAAAAACTAATTTGTAAAGAGGTGGAGTTTTGAAATTTATTATTTAGCGAACTACACTTCAATCGTTCAGGTTAATATTTTAACTTTTAAAAAAAATCACCTGTAGATTTTTAGCTACAAACTCGTCTAAGATGCCATTTTTTAAATCCTTAAAGAATCGATGAAAAAATATTCAACAATAGTGATTGGTGGTGGACATTCTGGTGTTGAAGCCGCGTGCGCTTCTGCAAGAATGGGTGTTTCCACTTTATTGATTACTCTTAAGCCAGAAAATCTTGGTGAAATGTCTTGTAATCCTGCTATTGGAGGAGTTGCCAAAGGGACGATTGTGCGTGAAATTGACTCTTTGGATGGAGTGATGGGAAGGGCTATTGATGAGGCTGGGATTCATTTTCGCATTTTAAATGCTAGCAAAGGTGCGGCGGTTCACTCTCCAAGGGCACAAGCGGATCGAAAACTTTACCATAAGGCGATAAAATCAATTGTTCTGAACCACGAAAATTTAGATGTTCTTTATTCTTCAGTTGAAGATTTGATTATTAAAAATAACCAAGTTTGCGGAGTTATTATCAAGGATGGGGTTAATATTCAAGCTGATTCGGTAGTTTTGACCACAGGAACGTTTTTGTCAGGAATGATTCACATTGGCGATCAAAAAATTCCCGCCGGAAGAATGGGTGAGAATCCATCCAACGGCCTTTCAGTAACTCTAAAAAAACATGATTTTGCTTTAAGCCGCCTAAAAACCGGAACTCCCCCCAGAATTAGTGCCAAATCAATTAATTATTCTGATTTGGAAGCGCAACCAGGAGATCATCCCCCTGCCCCATTTTCATATTTAAATGACAAGATAGAAACCCCGCAAATTCATTGCCATATAACCTTCACCAACCTTAAAACCCATAAAATCATCCAAGAAAATTTGGAAAAATCCGCCATGTATGGTGGTCATATTTCAGGAATTGGGCCACGATATTGCCCTTCAATTGAAGATAAAATACATCGCTTTGCCGACAAAGAGCGCCATCAAATCTTCCTCGAACCAGAAGGATTAGACACTGACATAATCTATCCTAACGGAATATCAACCTCCCTTCCGGAAGAGGTTCAATTGAAATTTTTACGAACCATCAAAGGGTTAGAAAATGTTGAAATGATTCAACCAGGATATGCCATCGAATACGATTTTGTTGATGCTCGTGAGCTTTACCCAACTTTAGAGACCAAAAAAATCAAAAATCTATTTTTCTCCGGACAAATAAATGGAACCACAGGATATGAAGAGGCTGGAGGACAGGGATTGGTTGCCGGAATCAACGCTGCACTAAAATCTCAAAAAAGCTCTGAAGAGTTTATTTTGAATCGATCCAATAGCTATATTGGCGTGATGATTGATGATTTAACCACCCTTGGAACGGTTGAACCTTATCGAATGCTAACTTCCAGAGCCGAATATCGACTGCATCTAAGGGCGGATAATGCTGATTTAAGGCTGACTGAAATTGGAATTAAAATTGGATGTGTTAACAAAAAACGATCTGAGTCTTTTCTAGAAAAAAAAGAATCTTTAGAACGAGATAAGAAAACCTTGAGGGAATTGATTATTTCCCCTAAAAAACTTTTGGATCTGGGAATTAAAATCAAACAAGATGGTGTTAAGCGTAACTCTTTTGACCTTCTGGGTTTCGGAGAAATAAACTTTGAAAACCTCACAAATTCTTGGAAAGAGTTTAGGGAAAATACAAAAGAAATTAGTGCAAAAAATAAAAAACAAATTACTATCCAAGCTATCTATGCCTCTTATTTGAAGCGTCAAGATCGAGACATCGAAATTTTTAAAAGAGATGAGGATTTAAAAATTCCTGACAGCATCATTTACCAAAATATTAAGAGCCTTTCCAATGAAGTGGTAGAAAAATTAACCAAAATGAAACCAAAAACTATTGGTAATGCCGGAAGGATACCCGGAATCACTCCAGCATCAATCATGTCAATCATCATCTACATCAAGAACAAAAAAAATGATTAAGATCAAAACTATTTCCTACTCATTAATTTTCATTTTCTTCTTTTCGGCTCTTTCTTCAGCAGAAGATATTAAGGCCGCAAACTCTTTAGAATCTCAGTCAAAAGACCAAGAATTATTAGAATCTTTAAAAAAATTATTAGAAGGGTCTCAGCAAAAAAATACAGTTAAGACTTTAGATTCAACAAAAGAGGATTCTCCAGTAATATCTGTTAAAAAAACAACATCTACAAACAGCACAGATGGCCAATTAATTGTCACTGATTCTCAACCTAAAACAAAAAATACCCAACAACTTAAACCAGATCCAGACATTATCATTAAACAAGTGGAGCCTCAGAAGATAACCAATCAAAATGTTGACATCCAAAATTCTAAACAAAATCAATTGACGAACGAGAAACCTATACAAAAATCAGTCTCAACCCTGGAGGCGATTGATCAAATACAAAAAAGCCTAATATTCTCAGGAAACGTGAAGCCAAAAAGGTTAGTTACTCAAAAAAAACCTTCTAACATCATCAATAGATCTTCCGATGTCACATCAAGGGTTGATATTCTAGTCCTTAACCCTTCCAAAAAAGGAAGCAAGGGTGATAGGCAAAAAGAACAAATCGCCTACAATGCTTCAATCGCCGGGCAATATGAAGTGGCAATTGCAATTTATAAACAAATCTTAAAAAAAGATCCCAATAATCATTATGCCTCTTTCTCGTTAGCATCTTGCTACCACAAGCTTGATCAATACAAACAAGCTAAAATAATTTACTACGATCTTCTTAAAAAAGATTGGGCGGATCAAGAAACCAAGGAGCAATTAATAGGAAATTTACTTGAAGTAATTGTGCAAGAATCACCAAATGAAGCAATCTACATGCTTGATAAACTAATTGATCAAAACCCAAACTCAGCCTATATCATGGCAGGAAGCGCAATGGCTTATGATACAATTAACAAGCCAGATCAGGCAATATTACTACTAAAAAGAGCGATCCATATGAACCCAAATGAAGAAACATACAGATTCAACTTAGCAGTTATTTTTGACAAAATAGGTGATTATCCAAGTGCAATTCCTCAATATCAATCAGTGATTAATAAATATATTTCTAGTGGAGATTTAGACGATTCAATACCGATTGAACAAATCAGACAAAGAGTGGAATTCATAAAAAACAAAGGACGGGATGAAAAATAATGAAACTTTAGATAAATTAATTGACTTCATAATAAAAAATAAAGCCTCAGATCTTCACATATCGTCAGGAAACCACCCAATGTCGAGAATTGACGGTGATCTCAACCCAATACCAGAATTTCCAACACTTTCCAATAAAGATGTTTCTGAGATAGTATTTTCCATGATGAGTGATTTGCAAAAAGATGCATATCTGGAAAAAATGGAACTAGATTTCTCCATAAGAACAAATGATTCTTATCGATTTAGAGTTAACGCATTTAATAATATCAACGGTCCAGCGGCAACTTTGAGAGAGATTCCTGCAGAAGCTATTTCCTTAGCAGATATTTCCGCCCCACAAATTTTCATTGAACTTTGTAATTTGAAACAAGGACTGATTTTAGTAGTTGGACCGACAGGAAGTGGGAAATCAACCACCTTGGCCGCAATGCTGAACCACCTGAACTACCACCATAAGCACCACATCATCACAGTTGAGGATCCTGTTGAATTTGTCTACAAAAGTGATCAATCACTAATCAACCAAAGAGAGGTTGGTACCTCAACCAGAGACTTCCCTTCCGCACTAAAATCAGCAATGAGAGAGGATCCAGACGTGATTATGGTTGGAGAGCTTCGTGACCTAGAAACCGTTAGATTGGCGCTAACCGCAGCCGAAACTGGGCATTTGGTTATGGCAACACTTCACACCAATTCAGCATCTCAGAGTATCAATCGCATCATCGATGTTTTTCCTTCTTCGGACAAAGATTTGGCGCGATCAATGATATCATCTTCTCTTTCAGCGATTATTTCACAAAGGCTAGCTAAGAAAAAAGGTGGTGGCAGGGTTGCTGTTTACGAAATCATGGTTGCCAATACTTCAATTAGAAACTTGATCAGGGAAGACAGAATACCTCAAATCAATTCAATGATCGAGATGGGCAAAAAACAAGGAATGACAACCGCAAAAGATTCTTTATTGGCCCTTCTCAATAAAGGATTGATTGAACAAAAAACCGCAGAAAGCTTATTTAAATCCATGAGCTCTACTTAAAATATTCTCAAGCGATGCTCATAAAAACCACCAATCTACAAAATTTAGCATCAAATCCACTTAACTCCGCCTTTGTTTCTGCATCTGCCGGATCTGGGAAAACCAAAGTTTTAACCGATCGAGTTTTACGCCTTTTGCTTTGTGGAGCTCGACCTTCAAAAATTCTCTGCCTGACTTTTACCAAAGTTGCCGCCACGCAAATGCAGAATCGAATTTTTAAAGAGCTTGAAAATTGGGCGATTTGTGATCAAGAGACACTGAAAAATCAGCTTAAAAAATTCACCTCTCACGAACCTTCCCCCTCAGAAATAAAGACCGCCAGAAAACTATTTGCGAATTTGCTTGATGATGATTTTGGTCTGCAAATTTCCACCATTCACTCTTTTTGCCAAGGGATCATTAAACAATTTCCTATTGAAGCGAAAACTTCACCAAATTTTTCCATCATCAACGAACAGCAAGAAAATCAACTTTTGCTGGATTCTCGAAAATCAATCCTAAAAAAAGCTCTCACCAATTCTGACTTAGCAGAAAAAATCAATCTAATTTGCTCAAAACTCAACGAAACCAGTTTTTTGGATATTTCTTTTGAATTGATCAAAGAAAGACAAAAAATCTTTTGGTTGAAAGAAAAATATTTTGGAATAATAAATGTAATCGATGAAGTTTTTAAAGAAGTGGCGGTTGGTAGAGAAGAAAATGAAGAAACAGTTTTTTCTAGTTTTATTAATGATTCTGATTGGAGAAAAGATGATTTGACCGATTTATGTCAAAATTTCTCAATCAAAAATGGTCAAGAAATCATCAAATTCATCAATAATCCGGAACCTAAAAATCTTCAAGAATATCTGCAAGTTTTTCTAACGACAATTAACGAACCCAGAAAATCTCTAGTTTTAAAACCAGTTCAAAAACAAAATCCCTTGGCAATCGATTTAATGATTTTTGAACAAGATCGAGTTTTGAAATTCTTGGAAAAAACCAACAATGTCAACATTGCCGTTTTAACTTCTGCCCTGCTTGAAGTTGTTGATCAGATCACTGGTAAATATGAAATTTTAAAAAACCAAAATGGCTATTTGGACTACAATGACCTGATCATTAAAACCAACTCACTTCTTGAAAATTCTTCCGCCAGAGAATGGGTTAAGTACAAGCTAGATGGCTCATATGAGCATATTTTGATCGATGAATCTCAGGACACCAATCATAGCCAGTGGGATATTGTTAAGATTATTACTGAAGAATTTTTTGCCGGAGAAGGTTTAAAAGATGAGCGTGAACTTTCCCGAACAATATTCATTGTCGGCGACGAGAAACAATCCATCTACAGTTTCCAGGGAGCTGATCCAGATATTTTTGCCAATATTTTTTACTTTTATCAAAACCAATTAAGTTTAATTGGTAAAGAATTCTTGAACATTGAACTTTCTAGTTCATTTCGCTCAATGCCAACAATATTAAAGACCGTCGACCAAGTTTTTGCCAAACCTGAGCTAAAAGATTCCATCAGCACTTTGGCGCAAAAAATTGAACATCATTCCATCAAAAATCACCATTCTGGAAAAGTTGAATTATTACCAATTGTGATGATGCCAATTTTAGAAAAAGAGGAAAAGAATTATCGTTGGAAGCTTGATTTTCAAATAAAAGAAGAGTCAAAAGCGCAAGAAATTCTCGCCCAAATTATTGCTAAAAAGATTAAAGGTCTTTTTAATGAAAAAAAGTTTTTGGCTTGCAAAGACCGTTTTGCCGAATTTGGGGATGTGATGATTCTTCTAAAAGAGCGCAAAAGCAATTTAGGAAAATTTTTGATAAAATATTTAAGTCAAGAGAACATTCCTGTCAGCAGCGCTGACCGCATTGATTTCAATAATAACATCATTGTTTTGGATTTGATCTCTTTGGCGAAATTCATTCTTTTACCGGAAGACGATCTCAATCTCTCCTGTCTGCTAAAATCAATTTTCTTCAATCTTTCCGAGGATGATTTATTATCCAATTGCGACAATAAGAATCATTCAAGGGTCAGTTTATTTGATGCTTTAAAGCAAAATAATCCCAATCTTCACCAAGAACTTCAAAATTTAATCACGAAAAACCAAGATCAGCAATTTTCTGTTTATGAATTTTTTAGTGATTTTCTGATCAAAAAATCCAAACAAAAGGATATTTTAGAAAAATATGGCAAAGAAGGTGAGGAAATTGTTAACCAATTCTTGAAAATTTGCATCGATCATAAAGATCAAAATGTCAGTTCTGATTTACAAAAATTCGTTGAATTTCTAGAAAAATCTAATTTTCAAATCAAAATTGACGGATCTGGGCAAAATAAAAATCAGGTTTTTATCACTACAATTCACTCTGCAAAAGGCTTAGAAGCTCCGATTGTATTTTTGGCAGACACAGCTCATAGTACGCAAAAACAAATTGGTAATGATCGCAGTAGAATATTTTGGAATCCCGAAAACTCCCTACCTCTTTGGTCTCAAGGGTCAAAATTTGACAATTCTAATATTAAAAATATCAAAAAACTTGAACGAACAAATTCTAAAAAAGAATATTGGCGCCAACTTTATGTGGCAATGACCAGGGCCGAAGAAGAGCTTTATATTTGTGGCTTTAGCAAACAAAAAATCGATCAAGATTGTTGGTATGAAACCATTAAAAAAGCAATTGTTGATGAGGCCATAGAAATTGAAGACTTCAATATTGATGAAAAATACAAAGAATATTTATTTGGGAAAAATCTTGTAGTTGGGGCGAGTTTCAACAATCACAAAAAGCTAGAAATAAACATTCCGCAAGAGATATTCAAAAAACCAGCTAAGCAAAATTTGAACAAAATAATTCCTGAAGAACTTTCAGCAGAAATTATCTACCCTTCAAAAACCAACCCAGATGATCTACAAATCAACCAATATCAAGCAGAATTTGGGAAGATTATTCACAAAATCCTAGAGTTACTTTTCAATCTAAAAATCAAAAATATTGAAGAAAGAAAGTATTTTTTACAAGATTATTTGGCAAAACAGAATTTATCGAATGAACAGGTTGGAGAAATAAATCAGAAAATTGAAGATGTTTTTGCAGAATTTTTTGAACTATTAACCGATGAAAAAGGGAAGGCAGAAGTTCCAATTATTGCCAAAATTGGGGCAAAAATAATTTCAGGTAAAATCGATCGTTTGATCGTCAAAGATAATGATGCTCTGATAATTGATTTTAAAACTGGGAAAATAAATCCAGAAAAATATCAAACTCAAATGGATCTTTACAAGATAGCTTTGCAAAAACTTTATCCTAAAAAAAACATTAAATCACAAATTATCTGGCTATGAAAATATTTATTTTAAACCTAATAACCTTTCTCTTTTTAACTTCAAATTCTTTTGCCGAAATGAAAAATAACGAAAAAACTTACCCAAAAAATACCGAAAATCTCACCGAACTTCAAAAATATGTAACTCAACAAAATGGCACTGAACCGGCATTTTCAAATGAATATTGGGACAATAAGGAGGTGGGAATTTATGTAGATTCAGCTTCAGGTGAACCTCTTTTCTCTTCAATAGACAAATATGATTCCGGCACCGGATGGCCAAGTTTCACCAAACCAATTTTCAAAGTTGAAACCAAAACCGACACAGCTTTTGGCATGACCAGAGTTGAAGTTCGATCAAGAGATGCTGATTCTCACTTAGGACATTTGTTCGATGATGGACCAAAAGACAAAGGTGGATCAAGATATTGCATAAACTCTGCCGCTTTGCGCTTTATCGCCAAAGAAAATTTGGAAAAAGAAGGATATGGAGAATATTTGAAATTGCTTGAAGAAGTAAAAAAATAGATTATTTATTTTTCCACTCAGAGTTAATTGGGAAAACTACATCATTGGTTTGATTCTTGATTACAGTTTTAACCCATCTTTGATTACCAAGAACTAATAATCTTCCTTTTTAATTTGTGAAATAGTTTTGACATTTGGCGATAATGGGAGAATACCATTTTTCCTGAGTATCAACCCAGAGTATTCTGACTTTTTTATCTTCTAATATTTCAATTGCAGGTGATATTTTTTGGGTCAGTACAGGATTGTGATATTTTTCAATAAAAAGGATATTTTATTAAATAAGTCTGGTTTTAACGATTTTACTTTCGATAAGAAGTTTGTTTTAAAAAAATTATTAGCTCAATGCTACTAGTAGTATCGAGCTAATAAAAAAATTATTTCCAAGGGCGATCATACTCTGGAGCAGCTTCAGACAAAGGGTCGGAAGGGATATCGGCATAAACCTTGTCATTCATTTTCAAAACCACACGACCAGTGTCAGTAACAATTCCAATTACTGCAAAATCTAATCCCCATTTATCAAAAACAGCTTTGGCCATTTCTTCTTTTTCTGGTTTGATGATCATCAACATTCTTTCTTGGCTTTCAGAAAGCATTATTTCATAAGGAGTCATTCCTTCTTCACGCATTGGAACTTTTTCCAAATAAAGCTCAACTCCAGTACCGCCTTTTCCAGTCATTTCAAATGAAGATGAAGTTAGTCCAGCCGCACCCATATCTTGAATCGACAAAATACAATCTTCTTTCATCAATTCTTGGCATGCTTCCAAAAGCAATTTTTCGGTAAAAGGATCTCCAACCTGAACTGTTGGACGCTTATCTTCATCACCTTCTTTAAACTCGTCAGAAGCCATCACGGCACCATTTATTCCGTCTCTTCCTGTCTTTGATCCAACATAAACCACACTAGCCCCAACTTGGCTAGCAGCAGAATAGAATATTTTATCCGCATCGACCAGACCAACGTTCATGGCGTTAACCAAAATATTACCATTGTAACTTTTATCAAAAGTTATTTCGCCGCCAACAGTTGGAACACCCATGCAATTTCCATATCCACCAACTCCAGAAACCACACCGTTAACCAATTGCTTAGTTTTTGGATGATCAATGTCGCCAAAGCGAAGCGAGTTCAAATTGGCAATTGGGCGCGCGCCCATGGTAAAAACATCACGAAGAATACCACCTACTCCGGTCGCCGCACCTTGATATGGCTCGATAAATGATGGGTGGTTGTGACTTTCCATTTTAAATACCACTGCGTCACCGTCACCAATATCAATGATTCCGGCATTTTCCCCCGGACCACAAATCACCCAAGGAGCTTCGGTGTGCATGGTTTTAAGCCATTTTTTAGTAGATTTGTAAGAGCAATGTTCAGACCACATTGCCGAGCAAATTCCCAGTTCAGTAAAACTTGGTTCACGACCCAAAATATCAAGAATTCTCTGATATTCATCATCCGTTAGGTTGTGATCTTTGATTAATTTCTTCGTTATTTTTGGCTCAGTCATGTTTTTAATTTTTAAAGTTTATTGTCGTTAGAAGTGTTTTTTAGGAGTTTATCAATTTCAGATTTTGAAATTTTGAATTTTTTTAGATATTTTCCTTTTAAAGACTTTCCAGAGGTGGTTTTAACTCTCGAAGGATTAACCTGTTTTCCTTTACTCAAGATTTCATAATGTAAATGCGGCCCGGTTGATCTTCCAGTGGTTCCAACGTAAGCGATGATTTGACCTTGCTTGACTCTCGACCCAACCCGCAAGCCACGAGCAAATCGACTTGCGTGAGCATAGGCGCTGGAATATTCAGAATTGTGACGGATTCTAACGTAATTACCGTAACTTCCTCTCCTGCCGTAATGAGTGATCTTTCCAGCTCCTGCGGCAAAAATTGGGGTTCCTCTTGGTGCAGCAAAATCAATTCCTTTATGCATTTTAGTGTACCCTAAAACCGGATGTCTTCTTCTGCCATAGCCAGATGAAATTCTTGCTCCATTGATTGGGGTTCTAAGTAGTGATTTTCTAACGCTACGACCTTTTGAGTCGTAATATTCACCTCTTTTATTAGATCTGTCGAGATACATACCGATGGTTCTGATGCGCTTCACATCAAGGGAGGCGAATAAAATTTCTCCGTCTTTAACCTTATTACCATCTTCGTCGTAAAAACTTTCAAACAAAATTTCAAAACTATCTCCTTTTCTAATATCGCGCTGAAAATCGACATCAAAACTGTAAAGATTGATCATGTTAATCATGATTTTTGGTGAGATACCGACTTCAACCCCATTAACATAAAGTCCATCGCTGATGGTGGCTTCATATTTGACGATTTTTTTGGTTAGCTTTTTGATGATCTTTTTTGCTTTGTAAGAATTTCCTTTACTGTCTTTAGTGCCGACAATTTGAATATCTATTTCAGGAGACGGAGAAAAACTAACCTCGTTAATAAAAACTTTACGATCAGAATTCTGTCTAACAACTTTTTCCCCCGACTTATTATCCCTTCCGGAATATGAAATTTGAACTTGGTATTTTATGTCAAAAATTTGACCAGCATCAATTCTTCTGGGATCGTGAACTTTTTTCATCTGATTCAAGATGGTGAAAATATCTGATTCAGGAGCTCCCAAATCCAGTAAAATTTTTAGCAAAGTGTCCCCTGCCTTGATTTTTCTTTGAACAATTTGAGTTTGACTGAGTTTAAAACCTGAATAATCATCGGATATTTTTATCTTGATTGGGCTCTTATCAACCCCTATTTCTTGAGAAGGTCTATTTTCTTTCAAACGATATTCGAGGTAAGTAAAGCCGTTAAATAAAATAAAAGAGGTGATAATTGAAATTGAAAATGTTTTAAACAAAGAGTGCTCAATGAGTTTGTCAATAAATCCAATTATGCTGATCGCGACATTTTTACGAGCGGTTTTATCTTTTTTAAAGAAATTAGATTTGTCTTTTTTAAAGAAACTATTTTTTTTCAAAGGAAGTGAATTCTGGTTTGGGATTTTGCCAAAATTTGTAAAGCAAAATCATGTAAAAAATTTAAGCGACGCAGCATAATTAATTTAATTTTAAAATAGAAATATTTTTTTCTTGCAACCAATCGATTTACTGGTATTTTTCTGTCCTATTTTGAGCCGCACAAACCAAATAATAACTATCATGACCAACAAAACTTCTTCACCAAAAAACAATAAAGCAACACAAATCACAAAAGAAACTCCCAAGAAGATCATTAAAGTTGGTGGATTTGGCGCTGGAGATCACGCTTTCTACCCTTCTCACGGAGTTGGGAAAATAACTGAAATTGAAACTTTAGAAATTGCTGGTGAAAAACTAGACGTTTTGATTATGTATTTTGAAAAAGAAAGACTAACCATCAAAGTTCCTGCTAACCAAATCATTAAAACTGGACTCAGAGCTTTGATTTCAGAAGATGAAATGAGTGGAGTTTTTGATATTTTGAAAAGTGGTGTTAAAAAAATAAAAGGAATGTGGAGCAGAAGAGCCCAAGAATATGAAGAAAAAATCAATTCTGGGAACATCATTTTGCTTGCTGAAGTTCTTCGTGATTTAACCCGCGACATTGAAGATGGTGATCGCTCTTACTCTGAAAGAATCATCTATGAAACTGCAATTGACCGTTTATCTTTAGAATATTCAATCATCGCAAACATTTCATTTGAAGAGGCGAAAGAAAAAATAATTTCAACCGCAAAACACAAATTAGGATTAGCCGCTCAAGAGGCAAAAGCAATCCGCGATTCTTTTGATGATGAATTTGATGATGAAGATGAAGATGACGATGACGATGAAGACGACGATAAATAGGTAAAATGTCTAATAATCTAGTTTTAAAAAACATCAATAAATCATTCCTATCTGGTAAACAAACTATAAATGTCATTATAAATGCCAATTTATCAATCGAAAAAGGGGAGTCGGTTGCTTTGGTTGGAAATTCTGGAGCTGGAAAAACCACTTTCTTACAAATAGCTGGATTGCTTGATAATCCGGATTCTGGAAATATTCTTATTCGAAATATTGATGCGTCAAAAGCAGATGACAACACCAGAACAAATCTTCGCAAAAACCACATCGGATTCATCTACCAGTCACACCATCTTTTGCCAGAATTTTCCGCATTAGAAAACGTAGCAATGCCTTTGTTAATCAAAGGAACTCCAAAAAAATCAGCTCTCAAACAAGCTGCAGAAATTCTCGATCAAATTGGACTAAAAGATCGACTAACCCATCTTCCATCAGAACTTTCTGGCGGACAACAACAAAGGGTTGCGGTAGCAAGAGCGATTGTAGGGAAACCGTCACTTTTACTAGCTGATGAACCAACAGGAAATCTTGACTCCGCCAACGCTGACAATGTTTTTGATTTGATCAAAAAACTTTCGAAACAACACCAAATTTCCAGCTTGATTGTCACTCACAATCTCGATCTAGCTAGAAAGCTCGATAGAATGGTTGAAATTAAAGATGGAATATTAATCTAGATATTTTTCTAACATGTCCCATAAAAATCATCATTATCGAGCTGATATTGACGGCCTTCGTGCGATTGCGATCATTGCAGTAATTGCTTTTCATGCCTTTCCCAAAATAATATCTGGTGGATTTGTCGGTGTCGATATTTTCTTCGTAATTTCTGGATATTTGATATTTGGAATTATTGAGCGAAATTTAAAAAGAAACACTTTCTCATTCTTTGATTTTTACTATCGCCGGATCAGGCGTATTTTTCCTTCCTTAATCATTGTTCTGACCTTCTCATTGATTATTGGCTGGATCTTTCTCTACGCTAAAGAATATCAAGAACTTGCCATGCAAGCAGCTGCTGGAGCTGGATTTGTAGCCAATTTTGAACTACTAAGAGAATCAGGATATTTTGACAATTCCGCAGAATTAAAACCACTACTTCACCTTTGGTCACTGGGAATTGAAGAGCAATTCTACATTCTTTCGCCATTTTTATTCTGGTTTTGCTGGAAAAAACAATACCCACTTTTACCAATAATCCTATCCATCACTGCAATTTCTTTTATTTTCAATATCACAATTATCAACCAATATCCATCCGCCGCTTTTTATTTACCATTATCCAGATTCTGGGAAATAGCCATCGGAGCTGCATTGGCACAATTCATAATTAACAATCCAAATTTCCTTAATTCACCAAGAATTCCCGCAAATTTTCTATCCATTGCCGGATTTGGAACAATCATTTTATCGGTCATTTTCATCAATAAGGACCAAAATTTCCCCGGATATTTAGCGATTTTTCCTTGTTTGGGGGCGGCACTAATCATCGCCTCAAACCCCAAAAACTGGATCAATCGCCACATACTATCGAATAAATTGATGGTCGGAGTTGGACTAATAAGCTATCCACTTTATTTATGGCATTGGCCATTATTTTCATTCGCAAAAATCATCAAAGGAAAAGATCCAAGATTGGAACTTGTTGCCGGATTGATCGCTTTGAGCATTTTACTTGCCACCCTAACCTATCAATTTTGCGAAAAACCAATTCGTGACAGGATAAAAACTAAAAAACATTTATTAATTTTAATTGGATTGATGCTGATAATTATAGCTTCAAGCCTGACAATAATTTCTAATTCTGGATTTGAATCCAGATCCGAAGCTAACAAAAATCTATTAGTTAGGACCACCACCAGAGGTGATATTTATGATGAAAAATGTCTGAAAAAATATCAAGAAATTGGTAATAATTATTGCCAAATAGCTGGAGAAGAAAAAGAGAAAAAAATCTTTGTCATCGGCGATTCTCATTCTCAAGCAATTTTTAACGGATATTCCCCTAATTTTATTGCTCAAGATTATCAAATTACTCACCTGGCAAATTCTGGTTGCCCATTTATCGCTAGCGACAAATCATTAAATGCGGTCACGGCAGAAGGAGAAGATATCACCAAATGCAACACAACATTCCAGCAAATATTACAGGCAACAATCTCCCAAAATCCACGAGCAATATTATTTTCCAATGACGGTTGGACATATCGCCGAGATGATTTTGAAGATTCAATGATCAAAACCCTAGAAATGATTCCCCAAACAATTCCAGTAATTTATTTCACTCAAATTCCTGCCATGCCATTTTCTCCTTTAAAATGCATTAGGGATGGTCTTTCATGCAATTTCTCCAAAACAAAATATCAGCAAGAAATAGTCGATTATTCTGTAATAATTAAAAAACTATCAAAGCAATTTTCTAATTTAAAAATCATCAACCCTGTCGATGTTTTGTGTGAGAAAAATATTTGCAGAGGTTCTGATCAGGGTGGATTATTCTATTATCGAGATGGAAAACATTTGAGCATTTATGGCGGCTTAATTATCGCCGAAAAATTACCAATCAGTCAATATTTAACAAAATAATATGAAAATAATTTTAGCCGAACCAAGAGGATTTTGCGCCGGAGTGACTCGCGCGATTGACACTGTTGAAAGAGCATTAAAAAAATTTGGAGCGCCGATATATGTTCGCCATGAGATTGTTCACAATAAATTCGTTGTTGAAGATTTGCGCAAAAAAGGGGCAATTTTTGTCGAAGAAGTGTCGGATATTCCAGAAGGATCTTTGGTAATTTTTTCAGCGCATGGCGTTTCTGATCAGGTAGAAATTGATTCAAGAAATAAGGGATTAAAAATAATTGATGCCACCTGCCCTTTGGTCAGTAAAGTTCATCGTAAAGCCAAAAAATATGAGGATGAGGATTTTCAAATAATTTTGATTGGACATAAAGGGCATCCAGAAGTTGAAGGAACTAGCGGAAGGGTTAAAAAGCCAATGATTTTGGTTTCTGATGAAAATGAAGCAAAAATTGTTCAAATCACAAATCCTGAGAAAATCGCCTACGTTACCCAAACGACTTTAAGTGTTGACGACACCAAAAAAATTGTTGATGTTTTAGAAGAAAGATTTCCACAAATGCAGCGTGGACTTGCCACAAAAGATATTTGCTACGCCACCCAAAATCGCCAAGACGCGGTCAAAGAGCTCGCAAATCAAGTTGATCTATTGTTGGTCCTGGGTTCTCAAAATAGCTCAAACTCCAACCGTCTTCGCGATTTGGGATCAGAATCAATTCCATCCCACCTCATCAATGGAGCTTCCGATATTGACCCTAACTGGCTAAATGGAATAAAAAATATCGGCATCACCGCCGGTGCTTCCGCTCCTGAAATTCTGGTTGAAGAGGTTATTAAAAAAATCAAAGAATTGTCAGGGGAAAAAATTGAAGTTAGTGGAATGGATGGAATTGTTGAAAATGTTCAATTTGCACTTCCAAGAGAGGTTAGAAAATAATGATTTTACTACATTTTATCGAACTGTTTTTAGGAAAGTAAATATCAAAACTATATCCAACAAAAACAGGTAATATTTTCAATATTATTACTTCCATCGTCACTGCTTACCTAAATTCTAGATTCATTTATTTGTGGTTTTTGGTATTACAACATATTTAATAAAGAGGCAGTTAGAATCAATCCTAAGATCGGTAAACACCCAATAAAAACAATTGATTTTAACGTAAAAAATAGAGATTTTGTTTTTTTAACTTCGGAATATAGAGATTTTATTCCTATAAAGAATTTTATCGCAAAAAAAAGAATTTCAAAAAAAAGAGATAAAGGATCAATTAATTAAGCAATTAGATTTCTATTTACATGTTTTTAATAATATCAAATTAGCTTGGGGAGATCCTAGCATACATAACATTATGATTGTAAATGATCTTGATGGTATTGTTTTAGTTCCAGTGGATTTTGTAAGTAACAAAGAAGAAGATATATTAAAAATACAACAAAATAATAGAGAAGTAGTTAAAGAAATTACTGAATATATTTCAAAATCCGCAGGGAAAAATTCTAAAGACCGTTAATACTCTCAATGATGTATTTGAAAGATAATTTTGTCGAGTTTTGTTGGACATAATTTTGATATTTATTTATTGAAAATTGTCCAGAAAAAGGCGGTTACATTAAAAAGGTTATTTTTATTTTTGTAGATGATTTGTGGAGCAAATCTGACAATTGGGATTTTTCTTCAAAACTACTTTTCGAAATTCATTTTTTAGAAAATCAAATATCAGAATTTTTCCTACCAAACTCTCTCCCAACGACTCCTGACTTCCTAAAATTTCTTTTATTGTGGTTGTTGCCTGCAAAGCCCCAATAGTTCCTGCTACCGCTCCTAGAATTCCTTTTTCAGATAGTGGTAAAGAAAAACTCTCACCAACGATATTAGGATTAAAACAAGCATAGCAAGGATTGTTGTTTTTATAGGATTTGAAAGTTGAAATTTGACCCAAGAACCCTTTAACAGCAGCAAGAATTAATGGTTTTTGTTGTTCATGGCAAACTTGGTTAATAACAAATCGAGTTGGAAAATTATCAGTTGCATCGATCACAAAATCATAATTTTGAACCAAATTAGTGAGATTTTTATGGTTTATGCGAATAGGAAATATATCTACTCTCACATCATCATTTAAGGATTGGACTTTATGTTTGGCACTTTTAACCTTTTTATCTCCCAGATCCTCCATGTTGTGAATTATTTGTCTTTGCAAATTTGAAAGCTCAACCACGTCATTGTCAGCAATACCAATATTTCCCACTCCAGACGCTGCTAAATAATAAATCACCGGAGATCCAAGCCCTCCAGCGCCAATCACCAAAACTTTGGATTGTAGTAATTTTTCTTGTCCAGATTCACCAATTTCCGGTAAAATAAGATTACGCAAATAGCGCTGTTGCTGGTTCTGGCTGATCATGATTATTTTCTGGATTTTTTATTAAAAATACCCTTGTTTTTCAAAAAACACTTCCTATCTCTAGGCGAGTTTTTGTTTTGGGAAACAATACCAAACAATTCACAAACTTTCTATTAAAATCAATAAACATTTAAAATTATGAGCAAAGTAATCGGCATAGATTTAGGAACCACAAACTCTTGCGTTTCTATCATGGAAGGAAAAAACACTAAAGTAATCGAAAACGCTGAAGGCGCAAGAACTACCCCTTCAATTGTTGCTTTCTTGGCAAACGGCGAGAAAACTGTTGGTGCGTCAGCGAAAAGACAAGCAGTAACCAACCCGACAAATACAATTTTTGGAATCAAAAGATTGATTGGTAGAAGATTTGATGATCCAACGACTAAAAAAGATCAAGAATTGGTTCCATATAAAATTACCAAATCTTCAAGCGGTGATGCTTGGGTTGACATCAAAGGAGAAAAATTCTCTCCGAGCCAAATTTCTGCTCTTATTTTGCAAAAAATGAAAGAAACTGCAGAAAGCTATTTAGGCGAAAAAGTTGAAAAAGCTGTAATCACAGTTCCCGCATATTTCAACGACTCTCAAAGACAAGCAACTAAAGACGCCGGGAAAATCGCCGGTCTTGAAGTTCTAAGAATAGTTAACGAGCCAACTGCTGCTGCATTAGCTTATGGATTGGACAAAAAAGAAGGTCAAACCATCGTAGTTTATGATCTTGGTGGTGGAACTTTCGACGTTTCTGTTCTTGAAATTGGTGGTGGTGTTTTTGAAGTTAAAGCAACCAACGGTGACACTTTCCTTGGTGGTGAAGATTTTGACATGAGAATCCTACAATTCTTGTGTGATGAATTCAAAAAAGACAATTCAGTTGATCTTTCCAAAGATCCTTCAGCTCTTCAGCGATTAAAAGAAGCTGCTGAAAAAGCTAAAATTGAGCTTTCTTCAACTTCTGAAACTGAAGTTAATTTGCCTTACATCACAGCTGACGCTACTGGACCAAAACATTTGAACGTCAAACTAACTAGAGCAAAATTAGAGCAATTGGTTGATGATTTGGTATCCAGAACCATCAAACCTTGTGAAAATGCTTTGAAAGATGCCGGTTTAAGCGCTTCTGACATTGACGAAGTTATCTTGGTTGGTGGAATGACTAGAATGCCAAAAGTTGTCGAAACAGTTAAAAAGTTCTTCGGTAAAGAGCCAAATAAAGGTGTTAACCCTGATGAAGTTGTTGCAATTGGCGCAGCGATTCAAGGTGCAGTTTTGCAAGGTGATGTCAAAGACGTTCTTCTTTTGGATGTGACTCCTTTATCACTTGGAATTGAAACAGCGGGTGGTGTACTTACTAAACTAATCGAACGTAACACAACTATTCCAACTAACAAAAGCCAAGTTTTCTCAACTGCAGCTGACAATCAAACTGCTGTGACCATCAAGGTCTATCAAGGCGAAAGAGAAATGGCAGTTTACAACAAAATGCTTGGCGAATTCAATTTGGAAGGAATTGCTCCAGCGCCACGTGGAATGCCACAAGTTGAAGTTATTTTTGACATCGATGCCAATGGCGTAGTTAAAGTTTCTGCTAAAGATAAAGCGACTGGCAAAGAGCAAAATGTTACCATTCAATCTTCTGGTGGTTTGTCCGATGAAGAAATTGAAAAAATGGTTCAAGACGCTCAAGAAAACGCTGAAGCGGATAAAGAGAAAAAAGAACTAGTAGAAGCAAGAAATCACGCTGATGGTTTAGTTTATTCTACGACGAAAAGCCTTGAAGAACATAAGGAAAAAGTCGGTGAAGAAATCAAAACTTCAATTGAAGAAGAAATCAAGAGAGTCAAAGACTTGCTTGCTCAAGCTGACGCAAAAGTAGAAGATATTAAATCTGCTACTGAAACCTTGATGACAGCTTCAATGAAATTGGGTGAAGCTATCTACAAACAAGATCCTGAAGCTGGAGCTGAAGGTTCTGAAGCTGATTCCGATTCTGCCACTGATTCTAACGAAAAAGTAGTTGATGCAGAATATGAAGAAGTTAAGGAAGAAGACAAGAAAGAAGGTAATTCTTAATTATTTTAGTCTGTTTTTTTAAAGAAGCCTTGTGAAATTCATTTTTCACAAGGCTTTTTTATTGAATTTCGTTTATGAAAAATAGTAATCATAAACATTTATAGGAACTTATAAACTAACAGATTTAATATTTTGGGATAAAAACTATCAATTAACTTCGATTGCTGTTGATTGGGATTCAACCTTAAAAAATTATGAAGAAGATATTTTTGGCGAAAAACTTGGTCGATATGGATCCTTTAATATAGATTTATGACACGGACCCATTTTTTATGATACCCTCAACCATCTTCTTGACTAAGTGTAATTTCTAATATAAGAATTTTGATCAAAAAAGTTTATCTTTATCGCAACCAGGGTAATAAAAATTAATTTTATTAATGATGTTTAGATGTTTTTAGTTAATTAATTGAACAGCATATATTAACTTACTTTTGCTTATTATTTAATAAAATATTTCTAAATATTGTCGATCTTAGAAAGAAATTTATCAAAAAAGCGTTAAAAAATCCGCAATCCACTTAACTATCTAACGGTATCTCATTAATTTCTTACTTATTTATTTAAAAAATGACTTTAAAAACCTCGGATTTCGACTTCTATCTTCCTGAAGAATCAATCGCACATAAACCCGTTAGTCCTCGAGATTCATCAAAAATGTTAGTTTGGAAGGATCAGCAAATAACGAATAAACAAGTTAGTGATTTAGCTGATTTTTTTGAAGCTGGAGATTTATTAGTTCTAAATGACACTAAAGTCATAAAAGCGAAACTAATTGGCAAAAGAGGTGCGGCAAAAGTTGAGATTAATCTTCATAAAAAAGTAAGCGGAAACACTTGGCAAGTCTTTGCAAAGGGCGCTAAGAAATTAAGGATTGGTGATAAATTTGAAATGTCCAAAGATTTTTATGCGATAGTTTTAGCTAAAGATGAAGATGGAATTATTGATCTAGAATTTAACAAGTCTGACCAATATTTTTTTGATGCGCTGGAAGAGTACGGGCATATACCACTTCCTCCTTACATAAAAACCAACGAGGATCAAAATAAAAACTACCAAACAGTTTATGCAAAAAACTCTGGCGCAGTTGCAGCACCAACTGCCGGACTTCATTTTACCGAAGAATTGTTTAGAAAATTAGAAAAAAAAGGGATTGAAAAAGTTTTTACAACCCTAAATGTTGGAGCAGGAACTTTTTTGCCAGTAAAAACAGATCTGTTAAAAGATCACAAAATGCACAGTGAATATTTTAGTATCTCGAAGGAAGCCTGCGATAAAATTAATGAGACTAAGAATAATGGAGGAAGAATTATTGCTGTAGGAACAACCAGTATGAGGGTTTTAGAGTCCTCTACTGATGAGGATGGATTTTTAGAACCTCAAACGAGGGAGACTAATATTTTTATCTACCCGCCGTATGATTTTAAAATTGTTGATATTTTGATGACTAATTTCCACTTACCAAAATCAACTTTATTTATGCTAATTTCTGCTTTTGTGGGAATTGACAAGGCTAAAGAAATCTACGATCACGCCATTAAAAACAATTACCGATTCTATTCTTTTGGTGATTCTTGCTTGCTGTTTAAAAATAAACATTAATCCATATTTATAGAATAGACGGTCTAATGAAATGGGTGGATTCTACAACAATTCACCCATTTTTTTAGTCTTTAAAAGCTCCCTAGCTTTAGCATATTTATCATCATGCCAAAACATTAAGCATCCGTTACAACCTTTTCCACAACATCCTTCCATTCCAACCCTTGGGGTTTTTGGAGAAATTTCTTTAATTTTTTGATCTAAAGAGCTCAAATATTTATCTCTCTTATTTTTATATTTGTGATCATTATCCGCCCCACCTTCCATCCTATGAGCCTGATTGTGTAGTTCTAAGCGGTTCTTATCACTTTTTTCCATCGCCTTTTCTTTTCGAATCAACGTTAGCTCTGGTAATAATTCTTTTAGTTTTTCACCATCTTCCAAATGAAACAATGTCGCAGGGATGCGGACTAGATCTCTCTGTCCAGAATGGACTGCTTGCGTTTTTTTATTACCAGATTCATTTTCCAATTCATATATTCTCAGAAGAATTGGGTCTCTCTTTTGTGGAGACAAGAATTCCAAAACATCACCAACAACAATACGGTTTTTGATTTGTATCAACATGTCGTCACCATCCCATTTAACAACTCGGGCCGCATATTCATAAACTGCTGTTGATTTTGTACTGTCGTAATCATGAGCCAAGTTGGTCAACCTACCATCATGAAAAGCAAGTGTGTATCCACGATTGGCAACAGCTTCTAATTCACCCATGTATTTCTCCGAATCCCAGTCTTTTGGATTTTCGTAATAATCATCAATCGCCATTCGATAAGCTCTAGCAACCGTTCCTGCATAATATTCAGTTTTGTTACGACCTTCAACTTTTAGTGAATCAACGCCAATTTCTAAATATTCATTTAATTTAGGCATTAAACATAAATCTTTGGAGTTCAGAATATAAGATCCCGCCATATCTTCTTCGAAAGGCATTAATTCACCAGGACGAATTTCTTCTTCCAAAAAGAAATCGAAAAGATCTTTATTCTGATCAGTGATTTCAATTTCGTGCTCAGTGTTGTCTTTTAGCTTTATTTTAACCTTGTATCCCCATCTGCAGCTGTGAGCACAAGAACCTTGGTTAGCACCACGTTCTGACATAAAATTTGAAAGTAAACAACGGCCAGAATAGGTCATGCACATTGATCCGTGAACAAAAGCTTCAAGTTTAATATCTGGGCATTTCTCGCGGATTTCTTTAAGCTCAGCAAAACTAACTTCACGAGCCAAAACTACTAATTTTGCGCCTTGATCTTGCCAAAATTTTACTGATAACCATGAACAAACATTGGCTTGGGTTGAGACGTGTATTTCTAGATTTGGAGCGTGTTCTTTTACGAAATGAGCAACTCCTGGATCAGATATTATCAGACCATCTGGATTTACTTTTTTGACTGTTTCGATGTATTCAGGAAGTTTTTCGATATCTTTGTTATGAGAGAACAAATTCAAAGTTAGATAGACCTTTTTACCTTTAGAATGAGCATATTCAATTCCTTCAACCAAGTCTTCTAGGCTAAAAGATGATTTGGTGCGCAAAGACATATCTGGAGTTCCACAATAAACTGCATCAGCTCCATAAAGAATTGCAGTTTTTAAGCGATCAAGTGATCCTGCCGGTAAGAGAAGTTCTGATTTTTTCATGACAATATTTTATTTTTTAATTGGTACATTAGGAGTCTTCATCCCGGAGATAAATTTTGTTCATCACCTTCTCTATATTACAAAATAATCATCAGGCTCCTCGTAAAATACAATAATTATTCCTGTTTAACGAGATGCCGGATATAAAACCTCTAGTCAGAAAAATCTGCTAAGAGTTTTTATACCAAGTCCCAACTATAATTCTATATATGAACAAAGTATTTTGTGGTATAGATTATTGAAAAATTAAGACATATATCCTTTGATAAATGTCTTAATTTTTTGATGATTTATGACGAAAAAGACAAAGTTCATATACGTAATTATAGTTGGAACTTGGTATTATATCCGGTATGAAGATATTTTTAACCTCTGGGCACAAAATACACCAAAAGGCCGTATATCTATCATGAAGATATTTGTTACAATTCTTTATACTAAAAAAGCGCTTAGAACCTTTCGGCTCTAAGCGCTTTTTTAAATTAAGTATTCAAAGAATATTATTTACCAAAAAATCCTCTTTTTTTCTTAGGCTCTTCTGGCTTATCAGAATCATCCCTTACTCTACGATCATCTCTATCACCCCTTCCTTTTCTTTCTTCGCGTTCTTCAGGAGCTGGGAATTTATGAGATATATCTTCACCAGTTGTCTGATCAACTGATCTGAAGCTCAATTTAGGGCGACTTTTTTTGTCAAAACCAATAACTTTAACTTTAACGATTTCACCTTCATTGATAACATCTTCAACAAATTCAACACGATATTCAGCAAGTTCAGATATGTGAACAAATCCGTCTTTTCCTTCAGCGATATTGATAAATGCACCAGCGTCGATAACTTTAACAACAGGTCCTTCATAAATACTACCGACTTCTGGTTCAAAAGTGATGCCGTTGATGATTGCAATTGCTTTTTTAGTTGCTTCAGGGTCGTTACTACTGATTTTAACAACACCATCATCGTTGATGTCGATAAGAACCCCGGTATCTTCACAGATTCCTTTGATAACTTTTCCTTTAGCGCCAATAACTTCTCTGATTTTTTTAACTGGAATGTTAAGAATTTCAACTTTTGGAATGTTATCATTCAAGGTTGTTCTAGCTTCGGACAAAGCTTCGGACATTTTGTCTAAAATGTGCAATCTTCCGTCTTTGGCTTGATTCAATGCACTTCCCATGATGGGGAAGTCAATACCATTTATTTTGATATCCATTTGCAAAGCAGTGATACCGTCTTTGGTTCCAGCAACTTTAAAATCCATATCACCTAAATGATCTTCGTCACCCAAGATGTCAGACAATACAACATAATCCTCTCCCTCCTTGATCAATCCCATGGCAATTCCAGAAACTGCTTTTGGCATAGGAACGCCAGCATCCATTAGTGACAAAGAAGCCCCACAAACTGAAGCCATTGAAGATGAACCATTTGATTCAGTTATTTCAGAAACAACCCTACTAACATAACCGAACTCTTCTTGGCTTGGCAAGATTGGATTGATAGCTCTCCAAGCTAATTTACCATGACCAATTTCTCTTCTTCCTGGAGGGCCAAATCTGCCAACCTCACCAACTGAATATGGAGGGAAGTTATAGTGAAGCATAAAAGTTTCTTTAGTGTGAGCAGAATCGATACTGTCGATAGTTTGCTCGTCTCTAGAAGATCCTAGTGTAGTAACAACTAAAGCTTGAGTTTCTCCCCTAGTGAACAAAGCTGAACCATGAGCTCCTGGAAGGATCCCAACTTCAGCTTTAATTTCTCTAACTTCGTTAACTTTTCTACCGTCAATTCTGGTTCCACTTTTAACAATATCACCACGGACGACGTTTTTTTCTAAGTTTTTGAAGATTGAAGCAAGCTTGTTTTCATCAACTCCTTTTTCTTCATCAATGAATTTTGCAATGATTTCAGATTTGATAGCATCAAGATCAGATGATCTTTCTTGCTTAACTTGTTTTTTATAAGCAGAAGTGATTCTTTCACCAAACTCACCAGAAACAGTGGCAATCAAAGCGCTGTTATCTTCAGAAGTAACTTCGATTTTTGTTACGCCAGCTTCGGATTTGAATTCATTAATTGCATCGATAACACCTTGCATTTTTTCGTGACCAAATTTAACCGCTCCAAGCATGACTTCTTCAGAAAGCTCTTTAGCTTCAGATTCAACCATAAGAACAGAAGATTTGGTTCCAGCAAGAATCAATTCCAATTTACTGTCTTTTAATTCAGCGTTGCTTGGGTTTAAAACATATTCACCGTTAACATATCCAACTCTTGCGCCAGCAATTGCTTCTGACAAAGGAGCTTCGGAAATTGAAAGTGCCGCAGAAGCGCCAATCAAAGCAACGATATCTGGATTGTTTTTAGGATCGTATGAAAGAACCGTACAGATAAGGTTTATTTCATTGTGGAAATTAGAGGGGAACATTGGGCGAATAGGACGATCAATCAATCTTGAAGTCAAAGTAGCATTATCTGAAGGCTTAGCTTCTCTTTTGAAAAATCCACCTGGAATTTTTCCGGCTGCGTAATATTTTTCAACATAATGAACAGTAAGTGGCAAGAAGTTAGCTCCAACAAGTGGTTTTTTAGAAACGGTTACTGCGCAAAGAACAACGGTTTTTCCCATTGTAGCTAAAACAGAACTTGCTTGTCTGGCAATCTTACCAGTTTCCAAGGTAATGGTTTTATCACCAAATTGAATTTCTTTTTTAATCTCGTTAAACATATTTTTTAATTTAATTATTAAACAGCTATCGCATCAAAACAATGCAAGGCTATATTTGTCAAATCTGACAATAGGTAAGGGGAAACCCTCAAAAAATAATTGTTTGAGGGTTAGAATTTAAAATAGAATTATTTTCTTAAACCAAGTTTAGCAATGACAATTTCGTAACGAGCTTGACTGTTGCTTTTTAGATAATCTAAAAGTCTTTTTCTTCTGTTAACAGCCATCAAAAGTCCTCTTCTTGAAGAGAAGTCTTTTCTATGAACTTTTAAATGTTCAGTTAGGTCTTTGATTTTCTTTGTAAAAATAGCAACTTGAATTTCACTTGAACCAGTATCTTTGTCTTTCTTACCGTATTCTTTTACTATTTTTTGTTTTTCTTGAGATTTTGTTGTCATTGTTTTTGACTAAAATTAAAAATTATTAAACGGCTTGAGCAAATCATTTTCAATTTTTGCTAATCCAACCAGAACACCTTCACTAATAATCTTAACTGTTGGGATATCTTTATTTTCAAATCTCTCGACCAAATTATCTATATTTGTCAATTCTACGAACTGACCATTTTTGATTTTTGAAGCGTCAAAACTATTTAATTTAATCTCAGGAATGAAACTAAGAACATCACGCAATTGCAGAAAAAAATTATTTTGCGCGTTATATTTAACGATATTTTTTAATTTATCAAGTGAAATTGCTTCATCTGACAGAAAACTACCAACCTGTAATCTTCTTAACATCTGAACATATCCACAAACCCCCATTTCTCTGGCTAAATCCTTGGCAAAAGATCTTACGTAAGTTCCTTTGGAGCAAACAATCTCAAAGGCAGATTTTTGATGATTATTAAAAATTAACTTTATTTTATTAATGGTAATTTGACGGGATTTTAATTTGACCTCAATACCTTGACGAGCCAATTCATAAGATCTTTTTCCATCCACTTTTATTGCAGAGAAGGAGGATGGGACTTGATATATTGTACCAATAAATTTTGGTAAGGAGTTGATAATATCTAAATTTGACGGCCTTTCATCGCTAGACTCAATCACATTACCGGTTCTGTCGTCACTATCACGAAATTCTCCCCAAGTGATCTCGAAATAATATTTTTTAACCGCACCAACCACATAATCACAAGTTCTTGTTGCTTGACCAACCGCAATAGGAAGGACTCCTGTAGCAAAAGGGTCTAAGGTTCCAGCATGTCCAACTTTTTTGGATTTAGCTTTTGAGTTCGTCAATCTTTTTACAATTGCCACAATTTTTGCCGAAGAGTAATCCTCAGGTTTATCAATATTGAGCCAAAAATTTTCTTTATCGATATTTATGTTTTTAGATTCCATCTATTTTAATATCAGTAAATTTTCTTAAAGTTTCAAGGTTGCCAAAATTATCAACCTCACCATCTTTTTGATTAAAAATAATTTTAGCAATTTCAATACCATGAACTTCCAAAGATTTGATGGCGGTCAGTGTATGGCTTATTGTCCCTAGATAATTTCCCGTAACTAAAATTGCCGGAATTTTCAAAGCAAACATCAAATCAGCAAAAGTTTTATTATTATCAATTGGAGTCATCACACCGCCCGCACCTTCTATCAATAAATAATAGTTATTCTTTCTCGCCTCTGCAATTCTGTTTTGGCAAAAAAATACCAATTCTTCAAAATCGATATTTTTATTCTCAATAGAAGCTGCAATATTTGGAGAGAGTGGCGCATCAAAGCGATAAGGGGAAATTTTATTAAGATTTTCTTCGTTTAAATCCTTTCCTAAAATTTTAAGAATCTTTGCAGAATCACTATTGGGATCATCGCCTGAAAATCCACTGATTATTGGCTTAATAAGGTTAATTTTCTTCCCTTCCAAAAGCAATTTATTAGAAAGTTTTTCTAAAACAAAAGTTTTTCCAATATCAGTTCCTGTTCCTGTTACGAAAAATTGCATTAAAAACTTCCAAATGAACTGTAAATTGGACCAAAAACGGCGATCGTAATCCAGGCCATCATCCCACCCATGATCAATGTTAATGCAGGCTGAATCATTCCGACCATTTTATCCACAGAATCATTTATTTCTCGATCGTAGAAAAATCGAATATTATTTAGCGCATCTTCCATATTACCACTATTCTCACCGACCTCAAACATTCTAATTACCAAACTTGGGAAAAAACCAGTGGATTCAATTGCTTTTGCTAATTTTTGACCATCTGAGACTCTGGTTTTTACATTTTCAATACTCGCTTTGATTGCATGATTTCCAACAACGGTTTTTGCACCTTCCAGGCACTCCAAAACCCCTAAGCCACTTTTAAATGTGATAGAGAAAAAATAGCAGAATCTTGATGCGTCAATTTTGGTAATTATTGTACCAAAAAATGGAATGTAGAGTTTAAATTTATCCATTTTTATGGCAATAATTGGCCTGGTATTAAGAATTTTGTAAACCATAATAAGAATTGGTATTGCAATAACTATTAAGAAACCATTATTTTGCACAAAATCAGAAAAATTGATCAAAGCCACGGTAATTGTTGGAAGAGCAATATCTTGAGACTGTAGGAATTCCGTTACCTTAGGAACAACAACGGTTGTCATCACACCCAAAACCAACATCATAACAACAATACTAAAAAGTGGGTAGCGTAGAGCTTTTCCAGTTTTTCTTTTCATATCTGAATTCCACTTTATATGGTCAATAATACTGTTAAATGAATGGTAAAGATTACCGGTTTTTTCACCGTTACTAATCAGACCAACAAATATTTCAGGAAATATTTTTGGATGTTTGGCTAAAGACTCAGAAAGAAGTGATCCATTTTTCAAAGATTCGTAAATCTCCTGCATCAAATTTCGTACTTTTATTGAGTCAGCTGAATTTTTGATGTCAGAAATAGAATCAATGATTGAAACTCCAGCTCGGTCGAGCTGTTCAAGATGAGAGAAAATGGTGATTAAATCTTTATCATTTAGTTTTCCACCAAAAAGACTGTCTTTTTCAATGCGGTTTGAAATGAGATACAAATGGGAGTTTTTGAGCAAAACTTCAAGCTCACCCACACTTTCAGCAGAAATTACACCGCGGACATATTTTCCGTCATCATCAATTGCTTTGTATTTGTATCTGTTCATTGAAGTATTTTTTTGAGTTTTTTGAGGGTAATTTCTCTTTTTAGTTTCGATAAATGATCAACGAAAGTTATTCCGTTCAAATGATCAATTTCGTGTTGAACACAAGTTGCAAGAAGGTCATCAGCTTCCAATGTTTGCTCTTTTCCATTAGCATCAAAATATTTAACCTTAACCATTTTCGGCCTCACAACATCAGCCCTAACCTCAGGAAATGACAAACACCCTTCGTGGTAAGTGATTTTTTCTTTTGAAACACTAACAATTTCAGGGTTAATCAAAAATATCGGCTTTTGACCACTAAAATGATCGTGGCCGTGGCTGTGATCATGTTGTTCGTTGCAATCTTCAATTTTGTAATTTATATCCATCACTACAATTCGCTTCAAAACTCCGATTTGAACAGCTGCTAAACCAACTCCTCGATCAGCATACATTGTTTCCAGCATATCATCCATCAATTTTTTCAAATCATCGTCGAATTTTTCAACTGGTTTTGAGGTTTCTTTTAGGAGTTTATTAGGAAAGATTAAAATCGGTAGAATAGTCATTTTATTTTAGGATTGTTTGACAAATTTTAAACAAAGAAGCTGGATAAATTACATGCTCTTGTTTTAAAATTCTAGCTGCTAATGTTTCCTTAGTGTCATTTTTAAGAACCTCAACTTCAGCCTGCATGATAATTTCTCCACAATCCATTTGCTCGCTAACAAAATGAGTTGTGCAGCCAGATTTACTAGCGCCAGAATTCAGAGCATCTTCCACCGCATTAGCGCCTTTAAAATTTGGTAAAAAAGAGGGGTGAATATTGATCATACGACCTTGATATTTTTGCACAAACCAACCAGAAACCAAGCGCATGAAACCTGCTAAACAAATAATATGACATTCATTTTCATCAATAATTTTTGATACCCTATGATCAAATTCTTCGCGAGAGGAAAAATCTTTGTGATTAATAAAAGCAGTTTTAATGCCCATTTTATTAGCAAATTTCAACCCTACAGCATTCTCTTTATTAGAAATCACCAAAGAAATTTCGGCAGGATATTCAGGATTTTTGGTAGCATTTATTAGATTCCGCATATTTGAACCTCTACCAGAAATTAGAATGGCTGTCTTTATTTTGTTGTTCATTTCGAAGTTTTTTGGATAAAAATTTTAATTCTTAACATTCTTCCTCCAATAGGTCAAAGAGAAACTAAAAAATAAAAACTTAAATATAGTTTTTAACTTAGATTCAAAAATAACATAAATATCTATATTTACGAAATATATGTTGCTGATGTATTTTTTCCAAAAATAGATGATTATTCAAATTATCCCTAACAAATTGCTGATGGATAATTTTATTTAAATCAACTATTGCTGGGTAGCTGAATGGAGTTAGTTTTAGGAAAATAAATTTGCAGTAATTTTATCACAATCATCAAAATAACAATGTCTAATTTACTCTCAAACAATAAATATCAACCCCTAGCCGATGCTCTTCGACCAGATTCTTTTGCCGATGTGGTTGGGCAAGATCATCTTTTTGGAAATGAAGGAATTTTATCAAGAATTGAAAAATCAGATAAAATTCCGTCTCTAATTTTGTGGGGTTCAGCAGGATGTGGCAAAACCACAATTGCCAAAATTGTGGCGGCAAATAGCAAGATACCCAGCACAATAATTTCTGCTACCAATAGTGGGGTTGCTGATTTGCGTAAAGTTTTTGAAGTTGCAACAAGATGTAAAAAAGACGGTCTTTCGACAGTTCTGATTGTTGATGAAATTCATCGCTTCAACCGCGCGCAACAAGATTTGTTTTTACCTTTGATTGAAGATGGAACAATAATTCTCATCGCTGCCACCACTGAAAATCCTTCTTTTGAACTAAACTCTGCCTTGCTTTCAAGATGCCGAATTGTTGAATTCAAAACTCTCGATGAGGCGGCGATGAAAATTATGATTCAAAAAGCAGAAAAATATTTGGATAAAAAATTGCTACTTAGCGATGAAGCCGAAAATCACCTAATCGCAATGGCAGCAGGAGATGGCAGATATTTTTTGAATATGTGTGAGGAATTATTTGTTTTTTCGGGACATGAATCAACAAGTTCAAAAAAAAACCCATCTGGCGTCATCAACAAAGAAACATTACTAAAATTGGTTGCAAAACGCAGCGCCAATTACGACAAAAATCGCGATGGTCACTACAATTTGATCAGCGCACTACACAAATCAATGCGCGGATCAGACGCCGATGCCTCCTTGTATTATTTAGCAAGAATGATGTCGGCCGGGGAAGATCCACACTATTTACTACGCAGAATTGTCAGATTCGCTTCTGAGGATATTGGAATGGCAGATCCAAATGCCTTGATTCAAGCTCTTGCCGCCAAAGATTCTTACGATTTTCTAGGAAGTCCAGAGGGAGATTACGCAATTGCCAATGCGGCTATCTATTGCGCTACTGCACCAAAATCAAATTCTTGCTACGTGGCATACAAGGCAGCATTGATTGACGCCAAGAATTTCAACTCATTAATGCCCCCAAAGAACATTTTGAATTCTCCAACCAAAATGATGAAGGATTTAGATTACGGAAAAGACTACATTTATGACCATGACACTAAAAATACTTTTTCTGGCCAAGAATATTTTCCCGATGAAATTTTGATAAAAAGACCACGCCCAAAATATTACTCACCAAATAAAAAGGGGTTTGAAAGAGAGATTGTCAAAAGATTAGATTATTGGAGAAAGTTGAAAAATGAGCAGGTAAATTAATTACCGTCATGACGGACATAGAGTTTTTTATGTAGCTTTGCTGCCTTAGAAAAATTGATCCGGTACCTCAATGAGGAAAAATATCTGTCTATAATTCTTGATTCATCTATTCTTTTAAAAGATCTTCGATCCTGACTTAATAATATCCTCACTTTCGCGAGGATATTATTAAGTGGATAATTCATTTACCCACTAATTTTGGAAAAGATCAAAAAAAGCAGTAAATTACTTCTCACTAAGCCTATCAATAGCCCACTCAACCCCGTTCTCATTACTCCAAATAAAAGAAATAACAGCAATAAAATCAGCTTTAGAAAGCTGGCTAAAATTTTGATCATCAATTCCACCAATTGCAACTGATTGCACTGGCAAAATTTCGTCACACCAATCTAAAATTTCTGGAGTTGGACTTCCTTTTGAATTTTTAGTTTTACTTGCAAAAAAAGTTCCAAAAGAAACATAATCGGCTCCTGCCTCAACCGCTTCTGCAGCCAAATGTTTGGAATCGTAGCAGCTAGTACCAATAATAAAATTTTCTGGAGAATCTTTTCTAATTTGAGCAATATTGCCATCGTCAGATCCCAAATGAACTCCGTCAGCTCCAATTTCCAAAGCTAGATCAAATCTGTCATTAATGATGAAAGGGACGCTATTTTTACGGCAAATATCTTTGGATTTTTTGGCAATTTTTAGCAAATCTTCATTAGAATAGCCTTTAATCCTAAGCTGAAAAACTGAAATTTTTTTAGTTTTGAGCGCCAAATCAAGGTTAATAAGAAAATTTTCTAAATCAATTTGAGGCGGGCTAATTAAATATATTTTACTCATTTTTTACGTCTGAAAAAAGCTGGAACATTAAGTATGTCATCTTGATCCTCAAGATGATCATTTTTTTGATCCATGTTAATATTAACAACAATTTCATCATCGTCGTCATCCATTGTTAAATCTTTGTTAGATTTGAATTCTTCGGGTTTTTTGGTTGATTCTTCAGAATTTTTTGAACCTTTATTCATGAATCCAAATAAGCTAAAACCTTCTTTTTTAGCAAAGTCTTTTTTGGACTTCTTTTTGATCGGAATTTGAATTTCCCCTCTTTCTTCCGCAATTTCTTTCCTGGTTGGAATTCCGTTATTTTCCTCTGTTGGAGCAAAAAGATTGTCGTTTTGAACTTTATTTTCCTTTTCAATTTCATGCCTTTCATGTTCAGCAAAATCGTTTTGATAAACTTTTTGAGGAGTAGTTTCTTCTTCTGGATGACTGTCGGAACTGATTTCTGCTTTGGAATAAAAATGATCTTCAGAAGTGTGAATAATTTCTTGCAAAGGAACCCTAATCTTTCCCGGATCAAAATAATCATCTTCATTTTCACTTATTGCTCTAGAATTTTTCTGATCGCCACCATTGCGCAAATCATCATTAGATATTGGTGGGTTTGATGAATTAAGTTTTGGCCTAACAAAATCGCTAGCATAGTCTGAATCGCAAAACTCATCCTCGTCAATTCCTGTTGCCACAACTGAAATTCTAATACTACCCTCCATATCTTTATTGAAAGCGGATCCAAAAATGATATTAGCATTGGCATCAACTTCTTTTTTGATGGTATTAACCGCCAAATCCGCCTCAAATAATGTCATATCAGGACCTCCGGTCATGTTGACCAAAACTCCTTTGGCACCACGAATTGAAATGTCATCTAAAAGTGGATTGGAAATCGCCTCTTCACACGCGATAACTGCCCGGTTTTCACCGCTCGCTTCTCCCGTCCCCATCAAAGCTTTTCCGCTTTTGGTCATGATGGTTCGAATGTCAGCAAAATCAAGATTTACCAAACCTGGCATAGTGATCAAGTCCGTAACGCCACGAACGCCAGCATGGAGAACATTGTCCGCCATTTTGAAAGCTGATTCGAAAGTGGTTTGCTCATTAGCAATTCTAAATAAATTCTGATTAGGAATGATGATCAATGTATCGACACATTTTTTAAGATCTTCAATTCCTTGTTCCGCAGCTTCCATGCGATATTTTCCTTCAAATTGAAAAGGCTTAGTGACAACTCCGACAGTCAAAATATCTCTTTCACGAGCAAGCTTAGCAATAACAGGAGCAGCTCCGGTTCCGGTTCCTCCACCCATTCCGGCAGTGATAAAAACCATATTATTACCATCTAGAAATTTGATAATCTCCTCAATATTTTCTTCTGCAGCAGCCCTACCTCTGTCTGGAAATGATCCAGCTCCAAGACCTTTGGTGATTTCAACTCCAAGCTGAATACGATTAGCAGCAAGTGAATTGGCCAAAGATTGAGCATCAGTATTGGCGGCGATGAATTCTACACCCTCAAGATTTGAACGAATCATATTATTCAGGGCATTCCCCCCTGCTCCACCAACTCCAAAAATTGAAATTTTTGGCTTGAGTAAAACTGGCTCAGGAACATTGATTTTTAATGTCATTTTTAATTGATTTGGCGTTGCTAGAAATGAAGTCGAGAGAATGGCAAATTCGTTCTAATTATTCAAGGAAAGTTATCTACTGTTTTAAAATAAATAAAATAGACTTTTTTGACCAAATTTTGGCACCATTTTTAATAATCTGCCCACATGTCAATAATCCATTAGCATTTTAATTAACCAAACCTAATCTTCCTAACCCTGAAGATTGTAAACGAAAGTACACAACCTTCCTTAAAACAAGTCATTAAAATTAGCTAGAGATGTTAGATATTGATCAAATAGCAGATAATCTGGCGATCAAAGGATTCTCTTTTATTCAAAATATTTTTGAAGAAAAATTACTAGAATCACTTCAAAGAGAAGTAAGAATAATCAATCAAAATAAGGATTTTAAAGAAGCTGGAGTAGGAAGACTCGAAGATCATGTATTAGCAAAAGAAACTCGAAAAGATAAAATTAAATGGCTTGAAGGAGTAACCTTTGCGCAAAAATCTTTATTTGAAAAATTAGAAAATATTCGCTACGAACTTAACAAGTCTTTGATGCTTGGTTTATTTGATGTTGAGGCGCATTTTGCAATCTACAAAAAAGGGGATTTTTACAAACGTCATTCTGATAGTTTTAAAGGTGAAAAAAATCGCCTAATTTCTATGGTGATTTATTTAAACAAAGATTGGCAAGAAGGTGATGGGGGAATTTTGAATATCTATGAAAATAAAGAATCTAAAAATCCAAAATTTTCAGTAATTCCAAAGTGGGGAAATGCGATATTATTTCTAAGTGAAGAAACTCCTCACGAAGTTTTGGTTTCTCAAAAAACACGATTCAGCATTGCAATTTGGTTTCGCGCCAAACCTTTTATCTAAATTGAAATTTCCGCTGCACTAATGTTTTTATTGGCACTTGAAACCGAAGGTCTGCAAAAAATTATTTGCCCCAAATCATTATCCATTTTTTCTTTGAAATAGACCTTTAAAGCATCAATTCTTTTATTGGCAATCAATAAGGCTTTTTTAGAATCTATTTTGTCTTGATCATTTTTTTGATCTGATTCAAAAAGACTGGCTATTGGACAAATTTTGAATTTGAGATTTCTATGCTCTGCAAGAAATTGGCTAAAATACTCAAGTCTTATCATAGATTCTTCAGTAATTTGATTGGTTAAAGGAATGAATTTTACGTCTTTAAATCTTGGCTTAGTAATTGCGTTGTAAGCCTTGTTTGCCAAAAATATTGCATTGGACGGAGAAACGGGAATTGAAGCTAAAATAGTCGGAGCAAATTCAGCCGCCAGTTTGGTTGCCAGTAACGAACTGGTTTTGGAGACGATAATTGATCCCAACCCCTTTCCAAGAATATTAAATAGGCCAAAATTGGGATCATTTTCACTTCCGTAAATATCAAATTTAAAATCAATATTTCCATTTTTATCTTTAATAAATGCAAGGGCGGTTTTTAGTGGAATCGATGAATTGTTTTGCAACTCTTCTCCAAATTCATTTTTATCATCCAAACTAAGATGGAATAAATTGGCGATAACATCTCCTTTTATTTCTCCATTTTCAGTTTTTGTTTTTGCGTTCAAATTCAATTTTCCACTAGAAATTTGATAATTTAGACTGGATTGTAAAGCTTCAGAAAATTGTGTTAAATCCAGATTTATTATTTTCAAATCCAATTCTTTTGCGGTTTCAGATTTGAAATTTTTAAAATCAATTATCCCCCCATGGGTGAAATTGATTTTACCCTTACTATTAAAAGTTTTTCTATCTTGACTTATTTTAAGATTGTCAATTTCTATTTTTGAAAAATCGGACAATTTATTTTCATCAAAGTGATCGTCGAGCTTTGATAATAATAAATTTTTTATCAATATTGAGGATGATTCAAAATTTATCGATGGCTCAGATTGGGTTATCTTTAGGTCCTTAACATTCAGTTCTTTAGCAAAATAATTGATGGTTTTTAAATCCCGAGAATAGACAAAAAAATCATTTAAAGCCAAATCCATTTTGGAGTTAAAATTTCGACCATCAAATTTCAATAACCCATCTGCTGATAATTTTCCCTGAAAATCACCAATGTTAGTAATATTATCATTAAGCATATTTAAAAAGTTCAAATCAAAATCATCAATTTTGAATGTCATTTGCCCCTTGGGATATTCTCCATCAATAGAAACATTTCCTGTCAAATAAATTATAGATTGATTGAATTTGAGTTTTCCTTTCAATTTTAAACTTGATTCTTTGGCAATTATCAAATCATCAATTTCTAGATTTTCTACCATCAAAAGATGATTCTTCAGGGTCAGGATTTCTGAGTTTATAATTTCAATTTTACTAATATAAAATTGCCATTTTTTTTGATTTGGTTTTAAAGAAATTTCTGGATTAGAAAGTCTTTTGTCATCGATTATTTTCTTAATTAAATCCACATCTAAATCTGATATTTCAGCATTAAGTCCAATTATTGATATTTTTGAAATGTTTATTTTTCTGTTCTTTAGGTCAGGAATAGAAAGATTTACGTAAAGATTTTCTAAGTAGCTATCTTTAGATAAATTTAAGTTTTTTATTTTCAAAACAAGGCCGAAAGGTTCAAAACTAATATCTCCAATATCAATTTTAGCTTTCAATTCTTTTTGAACCAAATTCTTGATTGTCGGTGCTAAAAAATAAGGAACCAAATATTTCATCCCTAAGTAGGATCCCAGAAACAAAATAAATATTGCAATAAGGGTGATTTTCTTTTTCTTGTGTTTCATTAAAATTATTTTTTAGATTACCATATTTTTTGAATTTCAAAGTTCTTATCTTGATTTTCAATCTCAATCTCACCCTTCCCCTTAACAGCTTTCCATTTTAGAGACAAAGATTCAATTCCATCGTCATTGAAATAAATGTGAGAAGACGAGACTGTTCCAGACATCAAATTCCAAGTTGGGTCAACATAGATCCAGCGATTATTATGGTGAATAAGATTCCAAGCATGACCTTCGAAACCATCATATTCGCCATGAGCAACCCCAACAACAACTAGTGATGGAATTCCGGCGGTGCGAGCGAGAGAATTATAAAGCTTGGCATATTCAGTGCAAACACCCATTTTATTAATTATTATTTTTTCCAAATTTGGCAGTTTATTAATGTAGGACAAATCGTATTTTATGTAATTGTGAACATAAACTCCTATTTTAGCGTAGAGAGGAAAGCCTTTTAAATCATCATCTTGGCTTATATCTTTTAGCATGGCAGATAATAAAAATTTATCTGAATCGCTAATTTGTAAATAATCGGACGGATTTCTGTGAATATTTGAACGATTATCATTTCCGGTTTTGATTTGGGATGTAATTTGCAGGAAAATATTTTTATTTTCCAAATTACCAAACCCGAGGACACTTTTACCTTCGTTGGTTTTTATTTTGGTTGCCGGATTGGAGGTTATTTGATAGCCATATTTTTGCTGTCCACTATTTGAAAAATAATTAGGAATAGACATTTCTAGTGAATTAATTTTCCCAGTAGCGCGAATAGAGTTTTTAATTTTCACATTCCAAGAATTTCGAGAATTGGTCAATTTAACAATTTCCGAAATTCCTTTAGGCGGGACAATACCTTTATAAACAAACTTTTTATTAAATTCCTTAATATTTTTATTCAAAGTGGCTGAGGTCAAGGACCAAGGATAATAAACTTCAACTTGTGCAAAAGCCCCACTAGTAAAAGAAGGAACACGTATTATTTCACTCCTTAAATATTGGTGAATTTTTCCATATTTTTCAATATATGCAAAATTAATTACCAATTCATCATTATTAGATTTTTTGCGCGGGAATGAGATTTTTAGGTGATTATTTTGAAAGGAATTTTTAGTTTTTTGATTGTCTATCAAGACTCCCTTGATCTTTATTTTCTGTCTTGGGTCAAAAGAAATTTCAAATCCATTGTGATATTGATTCTTGGCAAGGTCAGTGATTCTTGCTTTTATTCTCACATTGGATTCCTTGCCATTTTTAGTGAGAATTATTTTCTCATCCCAATTGGTGATTTGGATTTCAGCTTGCACTGAGAATGGAAATAAGATTAATAAAATGATTGATATTTTAAACATCAAGGAATGTAAATTTGATTAGATTGCACTTGATTAAAATATCACATTTTTTATTAAAATGAAACGAAAGGTTCAAAGATAAAAAAACAATTATACCAATTATCACAGTTAGATGTACATTTAGGCAAAATATTTTTGAGTATAAAATTGGGAAAAAAAATCTTCTGTATCATGGCATATAGAAGATATTTCTTCCCAATTTTAGACCAAAAAGATGAAGCATAAATGTACAGATAACTGTGATGATTGGTATTATTCACTAAAAACCATACCTAAAATAAAGCGAACCTAGTTGTGATTTGTAGGTCGGCTTTTCTTCAACTTCATAATCTATCATCATCAAAATTCCATTTTTCTCATAAATATCTAAGCCAAAACCATATTTTAGACTCTCTTTATCGATATTAGAATTTTTAATCCTGAAGCTATAATTTTGACCTTCAAATCTATTCATTGAAGATTGATCACTAGCGAGAAAATCATATCCGTAACTGACACTGAATCTTGGCTTAATTTTCGTTGATAGGATTTCCAAATCATCATACCTCAAATCCACCCCAAACCTTCCTTCAAAAGAATCATTTTTCTCGTTACTAACTTGCAAATTCAGGGTCCCTGACCCAGTTTCGCTGTAGGTTGAAATTTGATTCCTTGCCATTATTAGGCTGATTCTTGGAGTTAGGGAAAATCCATAATCAATATTGTTGGTCATTCCACCGTCAAATTTTACCATATAAGTTTCTCCTCCATAATCAGCTTTGGCAATCAGATTCATTTCCGGCATCGGTCTTATTGAACTGTATTTATTAACCGCAACACCAATAATTGCACTGATAAAATATGGCTTAAAATCATATCCTCCATAAAGATTGAACTGAAGGCTTTCAATGGCAGTTTCTTTTTTATTAGAACTATTTGATTCAACATTCGCCATAGAAAAACTTGATGAAACTCCGAGTCGTAAATTTTTGGCAATTTCCTGATCCACACCAACCGCCAAACCTTGAGAGGAATATTCATATCCCATCGAGTCTTCAACGTCATTTTGCGTTGCGGAAGATCCAAATCCTTGAATCCATATCGCCTGATCATCAAAAATTTCATCGTCAAAACTCAATTTATTTAAGCTGGATATGTTTTCTTTTTTTGAAAAATTAGAAAAGTTCTTGGGATTCTTCGAATTTGGGAAATCACCAAAGTTATTTTTCGATTCTCTTAATAATGAATTTTCCAATCTATTTGAGGTGATATTGATGGAAGATTTTGCCGAATTTAATGAGCTATTATTTAGATCTTGGTTATTTTGAGGAATTGTAGATTGCAGAGCTGAGGATCTTTGAGAATTGGCGGTTGATGTCCGGTCAATGAATTTTTGCAAATTGCGAAGTTCGCCAATTGCGCCTGATCCGATCTTATCAATATTTTGGTATGATTGAGCCGAGAATTTGTTTTTTGTGAAAGTTTCAGCTCCTTTGCGATCAACTACAAGGAATAATTCAGATCCATATTTTCTAGTATTGAAAGTGAGCAACCCTGATTGATTTGAAGTTGAATTATTAACATCAATATTGAAGCTGGAAACCTTATTTACTTCTCCAGAAGATCCAGAAATAATGGCTATTTCAGATCCATCGGATAAATATCCAGAATCAGAATCGTAAGAAATTTGCAGATTAATATTTTCACCAACAGCCACATCTCCGGCAGATTTCAAGCTTCCAACATTGGAATTATTCAAAGCATTTATTCTTAAAATATCACCATCAGAAACTGAGAAATTACCAGAAATTTCATGATTTGCGCTTCCAAAATCAATAATGGCCGATCCTCCAGAAGTTGATAAATTTCCGGTGATGATTTTTGCAGAATTACCTAAATCTAAAATTCCTATAATTGAAATATTTTGCGCAGAAATATCAGCATTTGCGGTCAATATATTTCCAGATGAAATATTTAGATTAGCAAGAGATTGATCTTTTCCAATTTCATAATTGCTGGTGTAATCATGATTAATGTTAAAAGTTCCTTTTCCGGCGCCACTTGCGCGAACAATTCCGTTAATTATTCCACCATTGTAATTGAAAATCGCATTCGAATTGAGACGAATTAGCGAATTTGAATCAGCACCAATTGAACCGTTATTTTGAGTCAAAACTGGAGAAACTAATACTGAAGTTGAAGAGATTGAGCCTTCACCAATATTAATTATGTCGGCATTGAAGGAAATATCATTTTTGATAATTAGTGACGTTTCATTGGAGATCAAAATCTCTGCCAGTTTTTTATCTTTTCCAAAAGAATCTGCTGGGGAATAACTATTATTTGACCCAGAAAATTGTAAAGTTCCACTACCATTAATTGTACCATTAATATTACCAGAAACAGTAGAATTTATATTAATGTCTAATTTTGCACCTTCGAAAATATTTATATTATCAGACGTAATAGATTGATAATTGGATTTCAAGGTTCCATTTTTACCCTCGCCAACATTAATTGTAGTGGCAATAATACTCTTACCTAATGTCACTGTCGAACCATTATTTACTTTTATTTCTGATAATTCATCTCCATCAATATTCCTTATAATATCGAATTTTGTCGTGTCGCTACCAGAAAAAATAAGAGATCCTGAGCCTTCAACGGTTCCAACAATATCACCTCCGCCATAATTCAATGTGGATCCTGAATTAATCTTCAGAAAAAGCGTATCAATGTTTTTATTTGAGGTATTTAGAGTGGAATTATTAGAAATTTCAACCAAATTTAAAGTTGTTGTTTTGGTTCCAACACTAGCAAAAAGAGTGTTGTCATTTTTAAAATTAACCGCCCCAACCTCATCAGATTCTCCCCTAATACTTACCTCAATATTTCCCCCTTCAACTGACAAGGTTGCATTATTGGAAATTTTAACGGTACTAGAAATATCAACATTGCCATTTAGAATTGAATCAAAATCAATGGCAATTTTTCCTGCTCCAGAAACATTGCCATTTAAGGTTCCTCCATTAAATATTGTGGTTTGATCGGAATTTCCCATGATGATGTTGGCGTCCAAAACACCACCTGAATCTATTGTTAAAGTTGAATCTGAAGATTCGGAAGATAGGTCAATATCTGAATTTTCTACATTTGATATTATTCGATCAATTGCAAAAGAATTGGATATAAAAAATAGAAAAAACGAAAGTACAAAAAACGGTAATATTGTGGTAGTTTTTGACATATCTTAATGTGGTGAATTAATATATTGTGGACGAAAAAATGGGCTGTTTTATGTTTTGGGTAATGTCGATTAATTATGTTTTAATAATATTCTTCCTTTCAAATAAGATTTTCCAAAGATTCGATTAAAATAGCTGCGCGCATTTATGATTGTACACAAAAGAAGCATTAAAATAATTGAAATCCACAAACCTTTTGACCCCATCAATTCCATTATTGCTCCTGTAAAAAAAATTCCACAAATATTTCCTATTAAGCAAATTTTGGCAAAAGCGCTATTAACCGCAAGACGTTGAGTTGGTTTATATTTCTCATTAATCAAAATTAGAGCTGGCAACTTGATGCCAATTCCAAAACCAAAAAGCAGGAACAACAAGAATGCCATAATTATAAAATCTTGAATGAAGAACAAGAAAATAGCACAAACAAGGGATGATAAAGTTGAAACCATCATTAAAAATCGACGATTAATGACATCAGTGACAAAACCCATCGGAATTGAAAAGACAGTACCAAACAACAAAACCGAAAATAATATCGACGCCCTATCAATCTCTAATCCAATTTGAATTCCATAGATTACCACAAAAGAACTGGCTGCAGCTTGAACGTAATTAAACGTAAAACCTCCAAGCATAATTTTGGGAGAAATTTTTATGTATCTCATCAATCCAACTTTTTTACTTTCTTTGACAATGCTATTAATATTTATAAAGAGCATCATTGGCAACATTGAAGACAAGTATAAGGCGGAAGCAACACCATAAGGAAAGAATCCATCTGACCCAATATAATTTATAATAATAGCTCCTAACGAACTTCCTAAAGCCATCAACATCCCACCAATTGAAACTATTATTGCTTTGTGATTCGGAGGGGATATTTCAAGAGTTATTGTTTGTCTGATAATTGAGAAAGAGAACAAAACGCCGCCAAAAATAAAAACAACGAGTAACCAAAAAAAATATCCGTGATATTGGTACATCAATAAAACCATGGACGCAGCAATCACGATGGAAATTTGAATGGTTTTTAATACACCAATTTTTTTTGCTATAATTGGCACATATCTAGCAAAAACTACTCCTGCAAAAATTTGCGTTGCCGCTGAAATAGATATGAAAATTTCACTACCGACGAATTCATTCATCTTGACGGCAATCAAAACCATCACCATTCCAAAAGGAAGTGAGGAAAGAAAAATTGAGGAATAGACAGAGGTGAGATTTACAGCAAGGCGATTTTTGTTACTCATGGTTCATTAAGGGTTTGGAAGTGGTATTTTTTTAGTATTTAATTTACATCAACCATCTTACGAACATCGCTCAAGTGACCATTAATTGCAGCAGCAACAGCCATCACTGGGCTTACCAGATGAGTCCTTCCTCCCCTACCCTGTCTTCCTTCAAAATTTCTATTAGAGGTGGAAGCACATCTTTCTCCATCTTCCAATTGATCAGAGTTCATTGCTAAACACATTGAACATCCTGGCTCACGCCATTCAAACCCGGCATCGATAAATATCTTATCCAAACCTTCAGCTTCAGCCTGTTCTTTAACAAGTCCAGAACCAGGAACAACCATCGCTAATTTAATATTTTTAGCAATTTTTTTACCTTTAGCTACTTTTGCTGCGGCGCGAAAATCTTCAATTCTTCCATTGGTACAAGAACCAATAAATACTTTGTCAATTTTAATTTCTTCCAGAAGAGTTCCAGACTCCAAACCCATATATTCCAAAGATCTTTTTACTGCACTTGCCTTTCCTTCATCTTGAAAATCTTTAATAAAAGGAACGGAAGAAGTGATAGGAAGAACGTCTTCAGGACTTGTCCCCCAAGTCACCTGTGGCGCAATATCATCGGCATGTAAAATTATTGTTTCATCATAAACTGCTCCATCGTCAGATTTTAAAGATTTCCAATATGTAAGTGCTTTTTGAAAATCTTCACCTTTTGGAGCCAAAGGGCGATTTTCCAAATAATCATACGTCACTTGATCAGGAGAGATCAATCCAGCTCTGGCTCCAGCTTCAATTGCCATATTGCAAATTGTCATTCTTCCTTCCATTGACAATTTTCTAATCACGTCACCCGTATATTCAATAACATATCCAGTTCCGCCAGCCGTTCCGAGCTTACCAATAACTGCCATAGTAATATCTTTTGCAGTAACTCCAAAACCAAGTTCACCATCAATTTGAACTAACATATTTTTAGCTCTTTTTTGTATCAAGGTTTGAGTAGCTAAAACATGCTCAACTTCTGAAGTTCCAATTCCAAATGCAAGAGCCCCGAAAGCACCGTGAGTTGAAGTGTGAGAATCTCCACAAACAATAACCATTCCTGGTTGAGTTAAGCCTTGCTCTGGACCAACAATATGAACAATTCCCTGTTTTTTATCATCTAAATCAAAATATTTGATACCGAATTCTTTACAATTTGCTTCCAATGTTTCTACTTGTATTTTTGAAGTCGCATCTTTTATTCCAGCGGTTCCATTACCTCTATCAGCGGTTATTGTCGGAACGTTGTGGTCTGCTACCGCTAAATGAGATTGCGGATTGCGCGGTTTTCTACCTGACATTCTAAGGCCTTCGAACGCTTGTGGAGAGGTAACTTCATGGATCAATTGACGATCAACATAAAGCAATTGACTAGACCCATCATCGTCGATCAAGTGAGAATCCCATATTTTATCGTAAGTAGTTTTAGCAACCATTTTGTATTTTTTGTTTAGTGAGGAGCGTTGAAAATATTTGCTTGGTGAGTAAGTAAAAAAAAACCCCAAGATCAAAATCTAAGGGCTTTTTTATAATCTTCAGGTTTTTATTTAAGAAATTATCTTGAGTAAAATTCTGTAATTAAATGCGGTTCCATTTGACAAGCATATGGAACGTCAGCAAATATAGGCTTAGAAAGCAATTTTATTGTTCTTTCATCAGAGTTCAATTCCAAATAAGGAGGGATATCTCTTTCTTTTTTTTGCAAAGAATCGATAACAATAGCAAGTTCGCGAGATCTTTCTCTAACTTCAACGACATCACCAATTTTCAAACGAAATGAAGGAATGTTTACTACTTTACCATTAACCATAACGTGCTTGTGGTTAACAAATTGTCTAGCTGCAAAAACAGTTGGAACAAAATTAGCGCGGTAAACAACAGCATCCAATCTGCTTTCAAGCAAAGAGATGAAGTTTTCACTAGTATCGCCTTTTATTTTTGAAGCAGTTCCGAACATAGTTCTAAATTGCTTTTCAGAGATATTTCCGTAATAAAATTTTAGTCTTTGTTTTGCTTTAAGCTGAATTCCATAGTCAGTTGGTCTGGTTCTAGTATTGGCGCCATGTTGACCTGGTTTAAAATTTCTTTTTATAAAAGGATCTTTTGCTTGTCCCCATAGGCTTGCGCCTAATTTTCTGCTTATTTTCTTTTTAGCGTTAAGTCTTTTAGTCATTATTAATTTTAGTTATTTTGTAAATAAAGAAGGCGAAAAATATAGTTAGAACTATTGTCTTGTCAATCGTTTTTAGTTTTTTTCTTTCTTGGATCTAGATAGAGTAATATTGGCGCGGAAATATAAATTGATGAATAGGTCCCAACTACAATTCCAAAAAATACCGCTACACTAAAGCTTTTCAAAGCTTCTCCACCAAAAATTATCAAAGCGATAAGAGATAGTAAAGTGGCGCCTGAAGTTAATACCGTCCTACTTAAAGTTGAATTCAAACTAAGATTAATAAGGTCAGAAAGGCTAGCTTTTTTATATTTGTGAAGATTCTCACGAATACGGTCATAAATCACCACTGAATCATTAATTGAGTAACCAATAATAGTTAAAATTGCTGCGATCGATGTAGCGTTAAATTCCAAACCGGTTAAGGCAAAAAAACCAAAAACCATGGTCGAATCATGTAATAAAGCAGCGATAGCACCAATTCCAAATTGCCAATCGAACCTGATCCAGATATAAATCATTATCGCAGCAAAAGAAAGCAGTAAGGCCATAACACCTTTTTTGATCAATTCTTCACCAATTTGAGGTCCGACAAAATCAACTTTTCTATATTCAGTACCAGGAAAATTCTTATTAATTATTTTCTTTATACTCTTAATTGTTTGCTCCTGATTGATGTCTTTATTTTGCGCAACTTTGATCATGAAATTTCGATCGTCAAAATTCTGCAAACTAACTTCTCCAAGATTTTTTCCAATCAATAGGTCTCTAACTTTGGATAATTTTGCACTTTTTTGAAATTTGACCTCGATCAATATTCCTCCGGAAAAATCAATACCAAGATTTAATCCGCGAGAAAAAACTAATGAGACTGAAGCGATAGTGAGAAGCAGGGAAAGGATCAATGCCGCCCTATGAATTCTCATGAAACCAATTTTGGTACCAACTAAAAAGTTAGACAAAATTGATTTTCGTGAGAAGTTCTTGAACATTGTTTGGTGGTTTTTATTTGGAAGCTCTTGCCGAGGATTTTGATCTTGCTGCTTTAGCTTTCTTAGCTAATGCTTTTTTATCTGCAGTTTTTTTAGATTTAACCACTCTTTCTTCAACTGGCTTAGCGTCTTTAATTCTACGAATTGCCGCACCAAGTCTTCCTAGTTTTCTAGCTGCAGTTCCAAGTTTAAAAACTTTCTTGGTAACGCCTTTCATAAGCTCAGGCTCAAGTTCTTTAAAAGCAACTCTTGCATTTGGCTCATCATTTTTTGTGATAAGATCTTCAACTTTCTTGATGAAAGTTCTGATTCTGCTTTTTCTAGCTTTGTTAACTGTTTCTTTTGCTTTGCTTGATCTTAAAGCTTTTTTTGCTGAACTGGTATTTGCCATTTTTAGGGTATTTATTACTAATGATTAATCGATATATTTATGAAAGCGGGGCATGATAAGTGCAAATTATTATTTTACAAGATTGATTTTGTAATTTTATCAACTCCATTCATATATCCAATTAATACCTTTGGAACACCAACTGAACCATCGGAATTTTGATAATTTTCTAAAATAGCTACAATAGTTCTTCCAACCGCTAAAGCTGAACCATTGAGGGTGTGAACCAATAATGGTTTTTTAGATTCAGGAGTTTTATATTTAGCTTCCAATCTTCTTCCTTGAAAATCTCCACAATTTGAACAGCTAGAAATTTCACGATATTTATTTTGACCCGCCATCCAAACTTCTAAATCGTAGGTTTTTTGAGAACAAAAACCCATGTCTCCGCTACAAAGTAAAACTTTACGATAAGGTAGTTCTAAGCGGCGCAGAATTTCACAAGCAATTTCTGTCAATTTTTCATGCTCTTTTATAGAATCTTCCTGGGTTGTGATGGCAACCAATTCAACTTTTTTAAATTGATGTTGACGAATCATTCCACGCGTGTCTTTTCCTGCCGCTCCAGCCTCACTTCTAAAACAAGGCGTGTACGCCGTAAAACGAAGTGGTAATTCATCAATTTTGAAGGTTTTCTTGGCAACCAGATTAACCAATGAAACCTCAGCAGTTGGAATCAGCCAATAGTCATTAGTGGTTTTAAAAGCCTCATCAGCAAACTTTGGTAATTGCCCAGAGCGCAACATGGCGTCAGTTTTAACCAAATTTGGTGGCGACATTTCTTGGTAACCAAATTCCCCTGCAATATCAAGCATAAGGTTCGATAAAGCCCTTTCCAATTTAGCAAGATTTCCACTCAAAGTAGAAAAACGCGCTCCGGACATTAAAGATGATTGCTCAAAATCTAAAAGTCCAAGATTTTCACCAACTTCAAAATGTTGCTTTGGAACAAAATCAAAAGTCGGTATCTGTCCCCATTTCTCGACTTCCTGATTGTCATTTTCATCTTTACCAAAAGGAACTTCAGGTAATGGAGTGTTGGGAATTTGAAGCAATATATTTTTCAGTTGATCATCATAAGAATTTTCTTCTAGACTTTTTATCTCCAAACTAATTTCCTTGGATTCCCCCATCAACTCATCAGCATTACCACCACTCTTTTTTAAAGCTCCAACCTGACTAGCAATAAAGTTTTTCTGGCTTTTCAATTCTTGAATTTTAGTGGTTATCAAGCGCTTATCTTCATCGATTTTAAGCAAATTTATTGCACGAAATTCTTGACCACGATTTGCCATAGCATCATCAAAAGCGGTTGGATTTTCTCTGATCCATTTAATATCTAACATTGATTTTATTAAGGTTGGAGTTTAGATTACGGAAATTTAAAAGCGGTTATTTTCAATAACAATCCACAACTTTCAATCAATTATTTAAAATGTATTTAGATTCAGTCAAACTATCACAAGAGCTCATCAAACACAATTCACCAAGCGGTGCAAACCTTCCAATATTAGAATTTCTTGCCAATGTTTTGGCTAATTTTGGTTTCAAAAATGACATCCTAGGATTTGACGGTGACGGATCTTACCCAGTCATCAACCTGCACTCAATTTACAATCCAAAGGATTCAAAGAATATGTTCTATTTCGCCGGACACACTGACATTGTCCCTGAAGGTGACGAAAAATTATGGACCCATCCGCCATTTGAGGCAAAAATTGTTGATGGAATCTTGCATGGGAGAGGGGCTGTTGACATGAAGCCAGCGATTGCCGCTTTTGCCATGGCAGCAGCTAACTTTATCCGCCTATATCCAAAGGCGGATTTTGGAATCGGACTTCTGATTACTGGCGACGAGGAAGCTGACGGAGTTAATGGAACCAGAAAAATTCTCCAATGGCTTAAAAAAAATAACATGCCAATTTCAGCCTGTATAGTTGGCGAGCCAACCAATCCAAACAAGCTTGGTGAAATGATAAAAGTTGGTCGCAGAGGAAGCGTTAGCTTTGAATTAAAAATTATCGGAAAACAAGGTCACATCGCCTATCCAGAGAATTTTGACAACCCCAATACCACAATTACAAACGTTCTAAAATTACTAAAAGATCACAAATTAGATTCCGGAAATCAATTTTTCGACCCATCAAATCTAGAAGTAACCAATATCCAAACTTCAAATGTTGGTGGAAACGTTGTTCCGGAAGACGTTAAAGCAAATTTCAACATCAGATTCAACGATGAACACACCTCACAAAGCCTAATCGAATGGGTGAAATATGTTTGCGATAAATCTGCCGGAAAACATGAACTAACAACTCGAGTTAGTGGAGAATCATTCATTACTAAACCGGGAATTTTGAGCGACTGCGTGGCCAAAGCCGTCAAAAAAGAAACAGGACTAGATCCAGAACTAAGCACAACAGGAGGAACCTCGGACGCCAGATTCATCAAAGATTATTGTCCGGTTGTAGAGTGCGGATTGATCAACAAAACCGCTCATCAAATCGATGAAAATATCGCCACGATTGATATTCAAAAATTAGAAAAAATTTATTATTCAATATTAGAAAATTATGCTCAAAGATAAATTTTACACCGCCATAGCAACTGGATTTTGGGTTGGAAAGATTCCTTTTGCACCAGGAACTTTTGGAAGCATTTTGGGGGTTTTCCTGTGGATTATTCTAAATAATTTATTAATTAAATTCGAATCTTCTGTAATTTTTATCAATATTTTTTGGGGTACTTTAATCACCTTTCTAACAATTATTGGCATTGTTTCGGCAGAATTTTATTCCAAAAAAAACGGAAAAGATGACGCTAGTGAAATTGTAATTGACGAAATTTGTGGGCAATGGATCACTTTCTTCATTGCCTCACTTTTTATCGATATTTCATCAAACTATCTCTTATTGTTTTTAGGTTTTATATTTTTTAGGTTCTTCGATATCACAAAACCTTTTGTAATTGGAACTGCAGATAAAGAATTAAAAGGTGGTCTTGGAGTTATGGTAGATGACTTGCTAGCAGGAGGTGCGGCGGCGGCTTTGCTTTATATTGTTGATATTTTTTTGATAAAAGATTTTTTAGAAATCTTCTAACTTTCTGCTATAAATTGTGAATCATTTTACAAAAATTGGACAGCAAAAGAGGTTTTTGTCAAAGAAATCGGATTAGGAATGAAATTTTATTTTAAGTTGTGAAATATGGTAATTAATAAAAAGTCGAAAAATTTTATTAAGATAAAATTAAGAGGAATAAGTTTAGAATTAAACGCCAAATATTGATGATATTAAGCTAAAACAATTCCAAATCGACAATTCTATTATTGCAATAATTTTGACCAGCACTTCTGTTTTTTACATCACCAAAATCTCAAAAATTTAAACAAAAATACTTTTGAATTTTATAAAACGATAATTACCATAGCCGCCTTTAACAGATAGCCTTAAAAATTCCTTTATATTTCTCCAAAATGGATCCGATCTTTCTTGAATATTTATTCAACATTTTAAACATTATTGGCAAAATTCTTTTAGTTGTATTGCCTTTGGTTGGCGGTGTTGCTTATTTGACTTTGATGGAGCGACGAGTGATCGCCGCTATGCAGCTTCGTAAAGGCCCAAATGTTGTTGGTGCTTTTGGACTTCTTCAGCCTCTAGCTGACGGCTTGAAACTCATGCTCAAAGAAGTTATTTTACCTACAAAAGCCAATAAAATTCTCTTCCTACTAGCTCCATTCATCACTTTCATGCTCGCTCTAATTGCTTGGGCAGTGATTCCCTTCAGTGAAACTTGGGTTATTGCTGACATTAATGTTGGAATAGTATATTTACTTGCTACTTCATCTCTTGGAGTTTATGGGGTTATTATTGCTGGTTGGGCGTCAAACTCTAAATATGCATTTTTGGGAGCAGTTCGCTCTTCAGCACAAATGATTTCTTATGAAGTTTCAATTGGCTTGGTTATCGTCACAGTAGTTCTTTTGGCTGGATCATTAAATTTGACTGACATTGTTTTAGCGCAAACAAACCATTGGTTTGCTCTGCCTTTATTCCCTATGTTTATCATCTTTTTCATCTCCACACTCGCCGAAACAAATCGCCTACCATTTGATCTTCCTGAAGCGGAGTCTGAGTTAGTTGCTGGATACAATGTGGAATATAGTTCAATGCCATTTTCAATGTTCTTTTTGGGTGAATATGCAAATATGATTTTGATGTCTGCCACAACAACAATCTTGTTTTTGGGTGGATGGCTTCCTCCTTTCGATAACGCATTTTTCAACTTTATTCCTGGAGTTATTTGGTTTATCTTAAAAATCGTTTTCTTACTTTTCTGTTTTATCTGGGTTCGAGCAACTTTGCCTCGCTATCGATATGATCAGTTAATGCGTCTTGGGTGGAAAGTATTTTTGCCAATCTCACTAACTTGGGTTGTTGGAGTTTCTGCCTATGTTGTTTATTTCTAAATCTATTTATTTACGCAGCGTGAGCTGCTTATCAATGAAGTATTTGAATTAATTTAAGTATCATGATCAAAAAACTTGCCATCAAAATCATCAAACTAGCCTCAATTTTTGGGCTAAAAGAAATTGTCTACGGAATGTCCCTGACGCTTCGCTATATGTTCAAACCGAAAGTCACCATCAATTACCCTTTTGAGAAAGGACCGATCTCACCAAGATTCCGTGGTGAACACGCCTTGCGTCGATATCCAAACGGTGAGGAAAGATGTATTGCTTGCAAATTATGTGAGGCTATTTGCCCAGCCCAAGCAATCAAAATTGAAGCTGAGGAAAGAGAAGACGGCAGTCGTAGAACTACGGTTTACGACATTGACATGCTAAAATGTATTTATTGCGGATTGTGCCAAGAAGCTTGTCCGGTTGATGCAATTGTCGAAGGACCAAATTTTGAATTTGCCACCGAAAATCGTGAAGAACTTTATTACGACAAAGAAAAACTTTTAGCCAATGGCGACAGATGGGAGCACGCTTTAGCAAAAAATATCGAAGCCGATACAGATCAAAGATAGTCACTAACTACCGGACAATAATTACTTACAACTTACAACTATTATAATTGTGCTAGCAGATATCTTATTTTACTTATTTTCATTCGTTCTATTGACTTCATCTTTCGTGGTAGTTGGCACCAGAAATACAATCTATTCAGTATTGTTTTTGATTTTGGCTTTCTTCAATGCGGCAGGATTGTTCATTTTACTAGGAGCAGAATTTTTGGCAATGCTTTTGATAGTTGTTTATGTTGGAGCGATTGCAGTCCTATTCTTGTTTGTAGTGATGATGCTTAATGTTGACAATGACGAAGTTCAAAAAATAAAAACAAAATTCAACAAATATTCATTTATAGCATTTTTTATAGGAACGGTTTTATTTATAGAAATCAGCCTGATCATACAGCCGTCAACAATGCTTTTTGACAATAAAACCGCCAAATCTTTAGAGATCGCAAAAGATGTTTCTAATAGCGAGGCAATTGGAAATGTTCTCTACACTGACTTTATTTTCCCATTCCAATTATCTGGAATGATTTTGTTCGTTGCCATGATTGGTGCAATCGTTTTAACTCTTCGTGACCAAACTCGCTTCATCAGAAAACAAAATATTGGCCAGCAAGTAGCAAGAACAAGATCTGATTCAGTTAAACTAGAAAAAGTTGAATCTGGAAAAGGAATAGACATTTAAAATAATGATGAATTATGTGTTGTAAATGATAAATAAAAAATCAATTCATAGCTCATAGATCATAAACCGTAACTCATTGACTCATGCTAAATATCACAATCAGCCACTTTCTATTTCTCTCTTCCGCTCTTTTTTGCATCGGACTTTCAGGAATGTTCATAAATCGCAAAAATGTCATCTCCCTATTAATGTCTTTAGAGATCATGCTTTTAGCAGTTAATATCAATTTTGTAGCGTTTTCTTCTTACCTTGGTGACTTGGTTGGGCAAATATTTGCCATTTTTGTCTTAACAATAGCTGGAGCTGAAGCTGCTATAGGTCTTGCTATTTTGGTTATTTACCAAAAAAATAAACATAATATCGAAATTGACGAAGTTTCAATAATGAAGGGTTAAAAATTGTCTATAATTTTCTGTCGGTGTCCTCAAAAATATCAAAAAATGGATCTTAAAAAACTCGGCACCCTCATTATATTCATAATTATCACCCTCCCCTCACAATCATACAGCGCTAACAAAAAAATAACCCCTTGCAACATCACGATTCGTGAAACTGCATATTTATTAGATAAAGCAGAAAAAGGAGACAAGGTCTATATCAGAGCATTGGAGATTTGCAAAAAATCCAATCGAGAATTATTTTCAAAACTAATAAATATTGATCCTTATTATTTCAAATTTGCATCAAAAGATCTTAAGAATGACGAAGTTTTTATTAGCAAATTTGTTACCATGAATCCAGACATCCTCAAATACACATCTTCAAAACTTTTAGGAAATGAGCATTTCATGACCAAAATGACAAGATTATTCCCAAATGCCTTAAAATATTCAGCCCCCGAATTAATGAATAAGCGAGGATTTGTTAAAAATATGGTAAGAATGAATCCTAGAAATTTTTCCTACGCCTCATATAGATTGCAAGATGATAAGGAAATAGCGCTTCTGGCACTCAAAAAAAGTGGTAAAATGCTCAAATTTGCGTCAGATAGACTAAAAGACGATGAAGAAATAGTTATTCAAGCAATAGAATCTTTCAATCTTTCAATAGATTTTTCCTCCGACAGGTTACAAAAAAAACCTAAAATAAAAAAACTAGCATCACAAATCGATTACAGCTTTATTGAAAAATTAGACAATTTTCTAAAAAAGAATTATGGAGGTCTTGGAGTTGGGCCAAAATCTTCTAGAGGTTACCATATTGTCAATATGGCACTTTACTTTGACAAAAATAACATTAACTACAACCCTTACGTGACAAAGTGGGAGCAAGTTTACAAAAATGGTATTGGGACTAACGACATTATGCTCGACACCAAAAGCGTTAATGATGGCGGATGGAAGGTAGATTTTGACGAATATCCAGAACTGATAAAAGAAATCGAAAAAATCTTTTACCGCAGCAAAATTGATCAAAACACTATCGACGCTCTCAACGCTGTTTCATTGTGGAAAGTGTCGACGAAACCATTAGTTCTAGCATTCAACCTTTATTTACTTCGCAAAATTAATGATCCTTATGTCGGCAAAGAAGCTTCAAACATTATTCTCTTGACCGCAATCGCCAAAAAAATTGACCAAACAGATAAGGCTTGGGAAATAAGCATTGTTGATGTTATTTTTGATGCTAATTTGAAAATGGATGTCAGATATCCAAGTGGCCATCGTCGTTACAAAATATGGGATATTTATACGGAGGATGAGAATGACAAAAATCCTAAAATTCTTTTTAAAGTTGAAGATGCCAATAGTGAATATTTTGAACTCTTCTCTAAACAAATAAATAATCGTTACGCCTCAATTTACAAAGGCGGAGGATATTCGATGGAAATAAATTTATTTGAAGATCTTAACATTATTTCTCAATAAAATGGCACCAAAAATTACCTACTCCTGTCAAGAATGCGGAACAATTCATACGAAATGGGCAGGAAAATGTCCTGATTGCGGAGCATGGAACACGCTTTTAGAAGAATATGAAATTGGAGGTTTTAACGCGGAAGGGGGGAATCTTAGTACCAATATTCTGGCAAAAAATAAAAATGTAAAAGACAGGGGCCGAAAAATTGATATGGCCGGTCTCGACACTTTGGGTGTTGATGTGCCACGAATTAAAGTTGGAATTGCTGAATTGGATCGAGTTTTAGGTGGGGGATTGGTCAAAGGTTCTGCGGTTTTGATTGGTGGAGATCCTGGAATTGGAAAATCCACCCTACTCCTTCAGGCGGCCGCATCTCTTGGAGTCTTAGGAAATAATGTTTATTATATTTCTGGAGAAGAATCAATTGACCAGGTTCGTCTTCGTGCCAAAAGGTTGGGGTTAGAAAAATCAGGAGTCAAATTGGCCTCAACCACCAATGTTTTAGATATTCTAAAAACACTAGATAACAAAGATACGCCAACAGCAGTCGTTATTGATTCAATTCAAACCATGTACATCGAAGATTTAGCTTCCGCCCCAGGAACGGTATCTCAGGTTCGTGCGTCAGCTGGTGAGCTAACAATGCTTGCCAAAAGAAAAAACATCATTCTCATAATTGTTAGTCACGTCACCAAAGATGGACAAATCGCCGGCCCAAAGGTTTTGGAGCATTTGGTTGATACAGTTCTTTATTTTGAAGGAGAACGCGGTCATCAATTCAGAATTCTACGTTCTATAAAAAACCGCTTTGGCGCCGCCAATGAAATTGGTGTCTTTGAAATGAACGACGTTGGACTTTCAGAAGTTTCCAATCCAAGCGAATTATTTTTATCCTCACGAACCACTAATATTTCCGGCGCCGCAGTTTTTGCTGGAATGGAAGGAACGAGGCCAATTCTAGTAGAAGTTCAAGCGCTGATAGCTCCTTCATTCATACCAACTCCAAGACGAGCAGTTGTTGGCTGGGATTTAAATCGTTTGGCGATGATTATTGCTATTTTAAACGCAAGGTTTGGCCTTAGTTTGGCAGATAAAGAGGTATATTTAAACATTGCTGGTGGATTACGTATAAACGAACCCGGAGCCGATCTGGCGGTTGCCGCAGCCCTCATTTCTGCTGCTCGAGATATTCCACTACCTAATAATTGCGCCGTTATCGGAGAGTTAGGCCTAAGTGGAGAAGTGCGAATGGTTTCAGGAATAGACGTTCGTTTGAAAGAGGCTGGAAAGCTTGGTTTTAAAAATATTATCGTTCCCAGTGGGGTTGAAAAATTAAAAAGCTGGAAAAGCTTAAAAAATGGTCTAAAAGATGTTAACATTCAAACCGTTTCTCATATTCGCGATTTAGCAAGATTTTTTAAGAAATCCTAATTTCAATAATTACCAACATAAAAGTAACTAAAAAGATGAACAAGAAATATTTAGCAATTATTTTACTTTTCTTAACAACCTCTTGCATTGAAACACTATTTGTTGGAGCTGCAGCAACTGTAATTGTGGTTGCGCAAGAAAAACAACCCTCAGAAACAGCAAGTGATATTTGGATTACTACGCAAATTGATCAGAAATTTCTTTTTGCTGGACTAAAAAACCCAGCCAATAAAATTGGAGTTACAGTTGATAAGCAAAGGGTTTTGCTGACAGGAATTGTTGATTCTAAAAGAATGGTCAAAAAAGCCAATTCTCTTTCTTGGAGAGTTCCAGGAGTTAAGGAAGTTATTGATGAAATTCAGGTTTATTCAAAAAAATCAACCATTCGCAATTTCTTAAACTATTTCAAAGATGCTTCAATAACAGCTCAAATAGGAACAAAAGCTTTGATGAGTAAAGACATAGCTTCGATAAATTTTGAAGTTGTAACTATCAATAAAGTAGTTTATTTGATTGGATCCGCCAAAAATGAAAGAGAAATAAGATATTTAACAGAAATTGCCGCCAAAGTTATTGGGGTTAGAAAAGTTATTAGCCATATATCCTTAAATTAAGTCCTCTCTTAACAAATATTGAATCTTTTTAAACTGGGTGGGCAGATCGATTAATATCCTACGCAGGACGAGTTTTTTAAATGACTTCAGTCATTTTAAGTTATCTTCATGCTGGAAGATAGCAGCTTTACTGGCTTACAAAATCTTAATCCGGCACCTTGGAGGAAAAATATCCACCTTCTATCTTTCCACCAATCATTAAAAAATCCTCGATTATTACTCACAAGATCTTCACTGTCGAGAGGGTGTAAGGCGTAGGGGATAAAAAGTGTGTAAGTTCTGACATCCATGTACCAAAAAGATGTAAAACTAGATATTAAAGAGCAATAAAGATGAAGTTAAAGATAAGGTTAATTTACAAAAATAACATTATTCAGCACATAGTTCACTAAGTTCGATCCAACGATTTTCTGATATTTCTAACTCTTTTTGCAATTTAGCTATTTCCATGGAGATAAATGCCAAATTTGCAGAATTTCTATCTTCTGTCTCACTTAATTCTTCGCTTAGATCAGTAATTTTATTTTCCAATCTTTCTATCTTTTCTGGCAGTTTTTTGAGCTCATAAACATATTTATAAGAAAGTTTTTGTAAGATTTTGTTTTCACTTTTCTCAATAGCTTTTTTCTTCGAAATAGATTCTTTTTCTTCGATTTTATTCTTATTTTTAAATTCCAAATAATCACTGTATCCACCCAGATGATAGGTTATTGTGCCATCATCTTCAAAAGCTAAAATACTTGAAACCGTGTTATCGAGAAAATCACGATCATGACTAACCATTAGAAGGTTACCTTGATATTCATTCAAGAAATTTTGCAGCATATCCAGTGAATCCATATCCAAATCATTGGTTGGCTCATCTAAAATTAGGAAATTTCCCGGATTAGCTAAGGTTTTTGCCAAAAGTAGGCGATTTTGTTGACCTCCAGAAAGGGTTGATGCGATGGTTTTGGTATCTTTTGGATCAAAAAGGAAATCCTGCAAATATCCACAAATATGTCTGACCTGACCATTTGCCATTTGTACATAATCCGAACCACCCGGACATAGAATATTTTGAATAGATAGGTTGGGTTTAATTCCAATTCTTTTTTGATCGAAATAAGAAATAGCAAGATCTTGTGCAGATTTTATTTTTCCAGAATCAGGTTCAAGCTCACCCAAAAGCATCTTGATTAAAGTACTTTTACCCGAGCCATTTTTACCAATAATGCCAATTTTTTCACCACGAAGAATTTTGAGTGATAATTTGTCGATTATTGTTTTTTCTCCAAAATTTTTTACCACATTGGTTAGTACCGCAATCAAATGTGGAGAATCTTCCTTTATATCTTGTTCTGAGATCTTGATATTACTTTTCGCCCCAAACACCAGTTTTCTCTTCTCTTTCATCTTTGTCTTGAGCTCTTGTAAATAATGCAAACGCCCAACATTTCTTTTTCTTCTACCCGTCACTCCAGTTTGAAGCCATCCACTTTCAAGTTCAACTTTCTTCTCCAAATTTCTAAGCTCTCTTTCTTCTTGACCCAAAATCAGATCCGACCATTCTTCAAATTTTCGATATCCATGATCACTAACTTTAATCACTCCATTTCGAAGCCAATAAACCTTATTAGAAATATTTTCTAAAAATTTTCGATCATGACTAATCACCAAAAGTGATCCTGAATAATTGCGCAAATAACCTTCTAGCCATTCAATCACCGTCAAATCCAAATGGTTGGTCGGCTCATCTAAAAGCAAAATATCTGGCTCCAAAATCAATGCTCTTGCAAGCCTGACTCGTCGAGCCTGACCCCCAGAAAGAGTTTTAAGAACGGCATTAACATCAATTTGCAGATTATGACAAACGATATCCACCAAATATGATTTATCATCATCACCTTCCAATTCTTCGAGCAAATATTCCAAGACAGTAATATCGCTAGGCATTTCTTCTGATTGGGATAAATATCCAATCACACATCCAGATTGAACCCATCTTTCACCAATATCAAAATCTATGCTGCCAAAAATCGCATTGATCAAAGTTGTCTTCCCTGATCCATTTTTTCCGACCAGGCAAACACGGTCACGAGGAAATAGATTGAGGTTAAGATCCTCAAAAAGAACTTTTTTGGCAAAAGATATACTTGCGTTTCGGATGGATAATAATGGAGGATTAGACATTGGGTTTATTTAAGATTTTGACAATTCAATCGAACGTTTACTAGCTGCTTCCATGGCGTCAAAAACAATATTCTTTAATTGATCATCTTTTTGTAAAACGTCTAAGGCTGCTTGGGTAGTCCCTCCTTTGCTGGCGACCGATTTCTTCAAATCTTCCAAATTTAGATCTGATTCTAAGGCCATTTTGGCGCTACCATAAATTGCTTGTTTGGCAAGTTTTTCTGCTGAATCTTTATCAAGTCCAAGTTTTATTCCGGCTTCAACCATAGAGCTGAGAAATAAGAATAAATAAGCCGGAGAGCTTCCAGAAATTGCCGTAACTGGATTCATTAAATCTTCATTTTTTAAAGCAACATTCTTTCCAACTCCATTCAAAAATGAGGCCAAAGATTCAATTTCAGAAGCCTTGATATTTTGATTAAAGAAATATCCGAAAGACCCTTCTCCCACGAAAGTTGGAAGATTAGGCATGATTCTCAAAATTTTTGCATCTTCTCCTAAAATTTCTGTAAAAAACGGGGTTTTCTTGCCAGCTAGGATTGATGTAAAAATCGTTTCCGAATCAGCCATTTTTTGACTGGAATTATGAGACATAAAATCACTGATAATTTCTTTGGCAACTTGAGGCTTAAAACCAAAAACTACAATATCAGCAACATAGTCATTTGGAAGTTCTTCATAGGAAGAAATGTATTTAATGCCAACGATTAGATTATTTTTGCTGGGCTTGAGGATGGTAAAATTTTGATACTCAAAACCATTTTTAAGTAATCCGCCGATTATTGCCGAACCCATTTTTCCACAACCGATAAATAGAATTTTTTGATTATTATTTGTCATTTTGATGATTTGATTTTTAAAATTCTATTTTTTAATAAAAAATTAAGTTTTTTTGCGAATAATTTTCCAAAAAAAAATGGAAAAATAAAAAAATGGCTTTGCCTCGCAGTTAATTTGGATTGTCGTGCATTAAGTTATTTGCAACAATACAAACCAAATTAACTGCGAGGCAAAGCCAAAAAGGACAGTTATTTTGAAGTAAAAGCAGGATTTAGACTATGCCTTACGATCGGCAATCATTTGTTTGATCTTACCAATTGCTTTTGCAGGATTTAATCCTTTTGGACAAGTACTGGTACAGTTCATGATTGTGTGGCAACGATAAAGCTTGAATGGATCTTCTAAGGCGTCAAGTCTTGAATCAGTTGCTTCATCACGAGAATCAGCGATAAAACGATAAGCTTGAAGCAAAGTTGCGGGTCCTAAATATTTATCACCATTCCACCAATAGCTTGGGCACGAAGTAGAGCAAGAAGCGCACAAAATACACTCATAAAGACCATCTAACTTTTCTCGATCTTCAGGGCTTTGCAACCTCTCTTTTCCAGAGGTTGGAGCTTCAGCTTGAAGCCATGGCTTGATTGATTCATATTGATCATAAAAATGAGTCAAATCTGAAACCAAATCTTTTATGACGGGCATGTGAGGCAAAGGATAGATCTTTATGACATTAGAGCATTCTGAGATTGGCTTTGTGCAAACAAGAGTATTAGTTCCGTCAACATTCATCGCGCAAGATCCACAAATTCCTTCGCGGCAAGATCTACGAAAAGTTAGTGAACTATCTTGCTCACCTTTGATTTTGATTAGAATATCCAGGACCATCGGGCCACACTTATCTAAATCAATTTCGAAGCTATCAATATGAGGATTTTTTTTCTCAATATCTTCAGGATCAAAGCGATAAATATCGACTCTTTTAACATTTTTTGCATCTTTTGGAGCCGCAAAAAAATTTCCAGATTTTTTGTCAATTTTTGAATTTTTTGGAAGAGATAATTGAACCATAGTAAGTTAGTTATTATTTATAAATTATTAGTTATAAGCTATGAAGTGAATAAAAATTCACCATTCATAACCCATAATTAGTCATTGATTAGTAAACCCTTTTCTTAGGAGGGAAAGATTGAACTTCATTAGTCAAAGGCTTAAGAATTACTTCACGGTAATCGATTTTTGTTTCACCGTCTTTATCGATCCACACGATGGAATGTTTCATCCAGTTGACGTCATCACGATCCTGGTAATCATCACGAGCATGTGCGCCACGACTTTCTTTGCGGTTTAAAGCGCAATTAATTGTCACAACTGCTTGAGATCTAAGATTATCAAGCTCCAAAGCTTCGACCAAATCACTATTCCAGACCAATCCACGATCAGAAATTCCGATCTCGTCAAAAGATTGGTAAATTTCATGCATTTTGTTTTTTCCATCAGATAAAATATCTTCATTTCTAAAAACTGCAGCGTGTTTTTGCATTGCTTTTTGCATTTCAAGCCTGATTTCTGCAGTGCCATATTTTCCACTAGAGTTTCTAATTTTATCCAATCTTTGGATTGCCTCTTTTCCGGCATCTTCTGCCAATTCTTCGTGTGCAGAGTTTGGCTCGATGACTTTTCCAGCTTGAATTGCCGCAGCTCTACCAAAAACAACCAAATCAAGAAGTGAGTTTGAGCCAAGTCGGTTAGCGCCATGAACTGAAACACAAGCTGCTTCACCAATTGCCATCAAACCTTTAACTATTTCCATTTTACCATTCTTTAAATCAAGAACTTCACCTTTGACATTGGTTGGAATTCCACCCATGTTATAATGGACAGTTGGAATAACTGGGATTGGCTGCTTATTGACGTCAACGTTAGCGAAAATCTTAGCGCTTTCAGAAATTCCTGGAAGTTTTGATGCCAAGGTCGCCGGATCCAAATGATCAAGATGCAAGAAAATATGGTCCTTATTTTCACCCACACCACGACCAGCATTTATTTCCATAGTCATTGCGCGAGATACAACGTCTCGAGAAGCCAAATCTTTGGCTGATGGAGCGTATCTTTCCATAAATCTTTCACCCTCACTATTTACCAGGTAACCACCTTCTCCTCTCGCCCCTTCTGTGATCAAACATCCAGAACCATAGATTCCTGTTGGGTGAAATTGAACAAATTCCATGTCTTGCAAAGGAAGACCTGCACGAAGAACCATAGCGTTGCCATCACCAGTACAAGTGTGAGCAGAGGTTGCGGAAAAATAAGCTCTTCCATATCCTCCAGTTGCTATAACTACACTTTTTGATTTGAATCTGTGAATATTTCCTTCAACTAGTGATAGAGCAATAACTCCACGACATTCACCATCAACCATGATCAAATCAAGAACGAAATATTCGATGAAGAATTGTGCGTTTTGCTTTAGTGATTGTTGATAAAGAGTGTGAAGAATTGCATGACCTGTTCTATCGGCTGCTGCACAAGTTCTTTGTGCCGCTCCACCCTCACCATATTCTTTGGTCATTCCACCAAATGGACGTTGGTATATTTTACCTTCTTTTGTTCTGGAAAAAGGAACCCCATAATGTTCAAGCTCTATAATTGCTTCTGGAGCTTCTTTACACATATACTCAATCGCATCTTGATCACCAAGCCAATCTGACCCTTTTACGGTGTCATACATATGCCATCTCCAATCATCTTCACCCATGTTTCCCAAAGCAGCAGAAATTCCGCCTTGCGCCGCCACTGTGTGTGACCTGGTTGGAAAAACTTTAGAAATACAAGCGGTGTTTAAGCCTTTTTCTGCCATTCCAAATGTTGCACGAAGACCAGCTCCACCAGCACCGACAACAATAACGTCAAACTCATGGTCAATAATTTCGTAATTTTCGATTTTCTTTTCAGTCATTTTATTTTTATTTTTATTTTTTACGCCACTAAATGCATTTTCAAAATAGCCACAATCACCGCAGCTCCAGTCACAATTGAAAGAAAGCGAATCAACATGATATAAAAATGCTTCTTCATTTTATTGGGAACATAATCCTCAATAACTTCTTTCATGCCCAAACTTCCGTGGTAAAGAGATGATATTACGAATAAAATTCCCATAAAGGCATTAAGCGGATAGGCAAAAAATATTGGCATGAAGTTGATTGGATCAGAAACTATTTGCATGATTGACAAAACCAACCAAATTACCAATGGAATCAAGGCTATTGCAGAAATTCTTTGCATTAGCCAAGAATGAGATCCAGTTTTTGTAGAAGGAGAAATTTTCATATTATTGATATTTTATTAAACGATGAATAGAACGTAGTATATGCTGGCGATAGTTAGGAATGTCGAAGCTAGTAAAACTATAATTCCATTACGATTAGCGATTTTTTTGTCAAATCCCTTACCAATATCCCAAAACAAATGACGAATGCCATTGCAAAGGTGATAATAAAGAGCCCAAGACCACGCTGCAGCAACTACAAATAAAGCATATGTCCAGAAACAAGAGCAAGCTACGCCTGAAGAGACTTCTCCATCAATCATTATCTCAACTTGGTATGTGTAATTCACGATTGCCCAGAATATTATCACAACACCAACATAAAGGGAAATTCCAGTCAAGCGATGAAGGATTGATGTGAGAGATCCGATTTGTGGTTTGTAGATTTGAATGTGTGGAGAAAGAGGACGATTTGGGGATAGTTTTTTTGAATTCATCTTAAATTTTTAAATGTTTAAATTTTTTGCTTATTTGCTTAATAGTAGATTCTAGAAGTTAGTTAAAATAAATCAGAATTCTATTTATTACAAGAAATTATCTCAAAAAATTTATCGTATTTTGTCATTTTTTTCATCCTCGAACAATATCCTGTTTGCCGCACCTTCCAAATCTTCAAATTGTTTATTTTTTAGTGACCACAAAAAAGCAACCAAACCAATGGCTCCTAGCACTAGAGCGATAGGAATTAAATAAATTAATACATTCATTTCTTTTAAATAATTAAAAATTTACAATAACAATTGAATACAAAAAAACTTAAAATAAGATGTATGAAAACAATTATTTCAATCACATTATTACTTCTCAGCCTCAACTCAAATGCGGCGCAAATAATCTCAAATAAAGCTGATTATGAAAATGGAATTTTTTCAATTAGCGCTAAATCAAAAATCAATGCAAGCACTCAAAATGTTTTCAAGATATTAATCGATTACAAAAACATATCGAGAATAAGCTCAAAAATTATTGAAAGTAGAATTATCAATAAAAACCAGAATATCGTAAAAGTAAAAACTGTGGCAAAGGGATGCATTTTGTTTTTTTGTAAAAAAATTACAAACGTGCAACTGGTGACGTCAAATATCAATAAAAACATAACTTCAATAACCGTTCCTGAGGAAAGTGATTTGAAGTCTGGAAAAATGTTCTGGGAATTAACAAAAAAAGAAGGAATCACGCAAATCGAATATGTAGCAACAATAGAGCCAGATTTTTTTGTTCCACCCCTCGTTGGTGCTTTTTTTATAAAAAAATCAATGCTTCAAGAAGCGGAAAAATTTGTTATAAATGTTGAAAAATTAGCTAACGAATTATGATCTATTTTGTATAGAAAGATAAGATTGATATTGTTTGCCAATAAAGAACCTCACTCCCAATAACCAGTAACCCATACTTGACGAATGAATATTAAATCTTATTCTCGTCTTTTTTAAAATAAATATATCTAAGCTCAAAAAATGATCGAAGTTGGAAAGGTAAATAAATTATCCATAGTTAAAAAAGTTGATTTTGGCCTCTATCTAGATGGAGGATCTTTGGACAACATATTACTGCCCGCACGCTATGCGCCAGAAGAATTTGAAATTGGAGATGAATTGGAAGTTTTTATCTATCTTGATTCGGAAGATCGCCTAATTGCAACGTCTGAGACTCCATATTGCCAAGTTGGCAAATGCGCTCATCTTGAAGTTACTTCATCAAGTGCATTTGGCGCCTTTGTTGATTGGGGTCTTCTCAAGGATTTATTGGTTCCATTTAAAGAGCAATTGATTCCAATGATTGTTGGAAAATCATATGTAGTGTTTTTATATATTGACGTGACTGGTCGAATAGCTGCCAGCAGCAAGTTGAGCGATTTTATGAAGGAAGAAGATGGATATCATTTTACCAAAAATCAGGAAGTAGATTTGTTGATTGCCAGGCAAAATGATTTTGGCTACAAAGCGGTGATCAATGACGAATATATGGGATTGATTCATACTATCGACATTCTCAGCCCAATAAAAGTTGGCGATAGGATAAAAGGATACGTAAAAAATGTTCGAGATGACGGAAAAATTGATATTTTCCTTCAAGCTCAAGGTTTTGAGGCTATTAGTAGTGTCTCAGAAGATATTATGGGGTTACTTAAGAAAAAGGGTGGAAAAATAAATATCACAGATAAAAGTCCGCCAGAGCTAATTTATGAGACCTTCAAAGTCAGCAAAAGCAACTTCAAAAAAGCCGTAGGAAAGCTCTACAAACAGCGATTGATAATTATCGAAAAAGATGGGATAAAATTGGTTTAGAATTACCAATTAAAAATAATCGGTGCTGGTCGTAGTTTTTGACCAGAGATTTTTTTAAAATTTATATTTTGAAATTTCTGAAGATATTTATGAAAACCCAAATCTTAACTATTGTTGCTGTGAGTCAGATGTGTTTTTGGTAGAATATTTTAAATAATTCACATATAGTTTTTCAACTTTTTCTCTTGCCCATTGGTTTTTTCGAAGAAATTTCAAACTAGATTTGATGGAAGGGTCACTGTTAAAGCAGTTGATATCGATCATTTTTCCGAGTTTTTCCCACCCATAATAATCAACAAGAATAGTGACAATTTTTTCTAAAGTTATCCCATGTAGAGGGTCTTTGGGTTTTTGATCTGTCATATTTATAAAATGGATAAATAACTTATTTAACTTTATTGGAAATTTTCACTCTTATTTTATGTCCGTCAAATTTCGTGCCGTGAATATTTTTTATTGCAGCATTGGCTTCATCTTCATTTAACATTTCAACAAATCCAAAACCTTTGGATTCTCCAGTCTGTTTATCCATCACAATATCGCACGATTTGACTTTGCCATGAGTTTGAAAAACTTTGCTCAGCTGTCTTGCTGTTGTTTTGCGAGATAGGTCGAGTATGGTTATATTCATTGAAATTATTGAAGTTAGTTTTGATATCTAAGTATTTGTAAACCCATTGATGAATTTATGATAGTGCAAGTAATAAAAAATTATAATTAATCTCAAATGTTGGCATTGGTAATCAATAAATACTGATATTAATTTAAAAAAATTTAAAAAAATAAAAATAGGATCAATTAACCAATAAGTTTTTTGACGTACATTTATTTTTAGTTTAAAATTTTAATTTTAGAGCGAGAAAAATATCATTTAAGAATAAAATTTAATTTTAAATAAACATGGGAAGAGAAAGTGGAGAAAGTGGAGAAGGTTACGCAAGTAGTTATGAATATTCCGAAGAAGAAAATGAGGCAGAAGATTTAAATGAATCAGAACCTCTTCTGTGTGGAGCCGCTTTAATAGGAGGTATAGAAAATTTCCAGAGCTTACTTGATGAAGGATGTAACGTTCTAGACGTAAATAAAAAAAACCAAACCCCTCTTCGCATTGCCTTACTTGCAGGTCATGTTGACATCTGTGAGTTATTAGCAAAAAAGATGGATGAGGATCTTGTTGCTGATATTATTGACGAAAAAGAAGACGGAATGAAACCCTTGGAAAGATGCAAGCTTAATAATGAAATTTCTGCTTTTTCTTACAAAAACGTCAATATGGCTTGGTGGTTATTGAAAAATAATGCCGTTTTTCATGAAAATGATCGTGGTAAGAAACCTTTAGAAATTATCCACAATAAATTAGGTGAGAATTCTTGCAAAAAACTATTATCACAAACCTATGGCTTGATTATTGACGATCTACAAAAAAAGTTTCAAGAAGAATTTGATGAAAAAAATATTCCCATTTACGAATCCTTAATTGAAAGCAGGTTGGTAAATATTCAGGATTTATTTTTTGATGCTGTCAGCGATGGCAACTTGAGAATGTGCCAATTCTTTTTCGCTAAAGGCGTCGACATTAATGGCTATAATAAAACGGAATCATTATCTTCATTACATCTGGCGGCAAAATCTGGAAATATTGAAGTTGGAAAATGGCTGATTGAAAATGGAGCCAGTGTCCATGCAACAGATAAATTTCGTCAAACCCCATTACATCTAGCAGTTTTGGAATCAAAATCAGTTTTTGCCGCACTTTTGTTGGAAAAAGGTGCCAATGTTGATGCCAGAAAATTGGGAGAGAAAACTTCCTTACATCTCATTTCATCCACAGATCCTTCTATTAGAATTGAAACAAGAAATAACTTAGCGAGATTGCTATTGGTTAATAAAGCTAATGTTAATGCCAGAGATGGCTCTTTTCAAACTCCATTGCACCTATCAGTTTTAAATTTGAATCCCGAATTGGCTAATCTCTTATTAAATAACAATGCTCATGTTGACGATAAGGTAGAAGGAGGAAAAACTTCTCTACATATCGTTTCACTCATGGATTCTTCGCCTAAGACAGTAGAAAAAAGAAAGACTTTGACTGAATTACTATTGGCAAAAAAAGCTGATATTAATGCAACAGATGACAATTTAAGGAAGCCGATTCACAATGCCGCAGAAAAAGGGTGTTTTAATATTTGCGAGGTTTTATTTAAAAATGGTGCCAACATTGACACAAAAGATAATTCAGGAAGAATTCCATTAGATATAGCGACAGATAATAGTGTGAAAGATTTTTTAACAAAAGCTCAAGAAACAGCCTTTTTATTAGCTTTGTCATTTCCCAGAAAATTAACCCCCGGAACAAATCCTACTACATCCAGGAACCCCTTGGCAAAACTTCCGTCGGATTTGGGTCAAATTGTTGCTAACAATTTATTTAAAGAAAAAAAGGATAATGTCCATTAATAAAGTACATAATTTCTCCAACTAGAAGTATTTTATATACAAAACATTTTTGAGGATAATTAAGCCTTTAAATAAATAGATTCTATGATTAATTTTAATAAAAAAATCCTCGCGGTTTTCATTATAATCGCAATAATTCTGACTTATTTTTTAACTTTAAAAGAAGAAACCAAAATGCCTCAAGCAAAACAAATTCCCCATAAACTAGAAACCCATAAAGATGTTAGAATCGACAATTATTATTGGTTAAATGATAAGGAAAATCCTGAAGTTATTGAATATTTGGAAGCTGAAAACAGCTACACTGCAAAGAAATTAAGCTCTACAGAAAATTTGCAAGAAGAGCTTTTTTTGGAAATGAAAGCCAGAATTAAAGAAGAAGATTCAAGCCTTCCGACTAAGAAGGGGGATTATTATTATTATTCTCGTTTTGAAAAAGGCAGCCAATATCCGATTTATTGCCGTAAATATCATAATTTAGAAGCTGAAGAGGAAATATTTTTAGATGTGAACAAGCTTGCCAAAGGTCATGAATATTTCAATGTTGGAAATATTGCATTAAATTTTGATCAAAGCATACTGGCTTACAGCGTCGATGTTAAAGGGCGCAGAATTTATAACATTTTCTTTAAGGATTTAAAAACTGGAAAATTATTAGATGACAAAATTTTGGAAGTTACCGGAAATGCCGTTTTTTCCCAAGATAATTATCTATTTTACACCGATAAAGACCAAACAACTTTAAGATCAAATCGAGTTTATTTGCACAAAATCGGACAAGCTCAAAAAGATGATCAAGAAATCTATTTTGAAGAAGACGAAACCTATCATGTAGGAGTTTCTAAATCAAAAACTAAGGATTTTATCTATATAACTTCATCTGCCAAAACCTCAAATGAAGTTAGAATTATTCCTTCGGATAAACCATTAACCCCGCCTCAAATTTTTCACAAAAGAGAATCTAAATTAGAATATTCTCCAATTCACGCTAAAGATAAATTCTACATTTTAACCAATTATCAGGCCAAAAATTTCCGCATTATGGAATCTGATTTGGAAAAAACCAAGAAGGAAAACTGGCGCGAAGTCATTGCTCATCGCCCTGAAGTTTTGATTGAAGATGTTGATGTTTCTAAAGATTATTTAGTGCTTAGCGAGGTAGAAAATGGATTAGATAAAATTAATATTTTTAAAAGATATTCTTTAAAAAGTTTTTATCTGCCCAAAAAAGAAGAAGTCTACACCAGCTATATTGGTTCAAATCACGATTATGAAAGCGCAATTCTAAGATATGGATATCAATCAATGACTACTCCTGCTTCGGTCTATGATTTTGATATTGAAAATCAAACTGAAGAACTCAAAAAACAGCAGGAAGTTTTAGGGGATTTTAAAAAGGAAAATTACTTAACCAAAAGAATTTTTGTCAAATCCCATGACGACAAAGAAATTCCGGTTTCAATGGTTTATCACAAAAACACCAAAATAAATTCCGAAACACCTTTATTGCTTTATGGATATGGGTCTTACGGATATTCAATTCCACCATCTTTTAGCTCAACTCGACTATCACTTTTAAATAGAGGATTTATTTTTGCCATCGCCAATATTCGTGGCGGTTCAGAAATGGGTAGATCTTGGTATGAAGATGGAAAAATGCTTAATAAGAAAAACACCTTTAAAGATTTTATCAGTGTCAGTAAATATCTAATTGCAAACAACTACACCTCAAAAAACAATCTTTATGGATATGGTGGAAGTGCTGGTGGATTACTGATTGGAGCGGTCATTAACATGGAACCAGAATTGTTCAATGGCGTTATTTCTGCTGTGCCATTTGTGGATGTTTTGACCACAATGCTAGATGACTCAATTCCGCTCACAACTTCTGAATATGACGAATGGGGAAATCCAAATGAGAAAAAATATTACGATTACATAAAATCCTATTGTCCATACAGTAATGTTGAAGCCAAAAATTATCCCAATATTTTAGTTACAACCGGTCTTCATGATTCGCAAGTTCAATATTTTGAACCAGCAAAATGGGTGGCAAAATTGAGGGAATTTAAAACTGATGAGAATTTGCTTTTAATGAAAACACAAATGGAAGCTGGACATAGTGGCGCTACTGGAAGATTCTCGGCTTTGAAAGAAGTTGCGCTTGATTATGCGTTTTTACTACATCTTGAAGGGAAATAGTTTTTGAATGAAGCGCTTCTATGGCACTAAAATTAGACCTGGAGATGATTATGTGGGCGAAATAAATATTTCCTTCCAGAGGTGACTATTGAAAGGTTTTTTATAGGTAGACATTTTTCAAGTAAAGGGTGGTAAACATAGGAACTAATTGGTTGTAAAATATTTTTTTGTTGTAAAAATGATCCATCAAAATCCCGTTAAAATATATCCAAATAGTGTTTAAAAATTTAGTCACCAAAAATCATTTTATCGTCATATTTTGCTTCTTTTTTTGCTGCCATAATGCTTTTGCTGTACAAATGAGCCAAAGATTGTGGGGTGGGCTGACTAAAGATGATGTTTCTAATTTGAAGGAAATTTCTAAATCAATTAAGAAAAACGATTATAAAAAATCTCTTTTGATTGCTGGAAAAATGCGAGGAAACTCTGCTTTTGCTGATTCTGCTTTGAAAATTTCTCTTTGGAGTAAATATAGTCAAATAGGCAAAAAAAATGTTTTGGCCGAAAAAATTGAATTTAGTGATATTTCAAGATTCGTTAATGACAACCGATTCTTTCCCAACCTTTCTGATCTTCGAGAAAATGTTGAAAAAGTTGCTATCGCCAACAAAATTCCTTATGAAATTTCTAAGAAATACTTCAAAACTCTTCCTGCCATCAAAGCTGAATCAAAAATATATTTACTTGGATCGCAAATAAGCCATTCCTCAATTGCAAAAAATGACCCCACTGAATCAAAAGATGTTTTGGATCAAGAAATTCAAGATATGGAATCGGATATTTGGATTAATGAAGATTTCAACGAAGAGCAAGAGGCAGAATTTTTGAGCAAATATGGCAATCAATTGACTGAAGAAAAACATATTTCTCGAATCAACAGATTGCTTTGGGATAAAAAAACAACTGAAGCCAAAAGGATTTTTTATCTAATTGATGAGGATAATCAAAAGCTATTTAAATCTATAATTGCAATCTCAAAAAACCCCAAATACATCAATAGGATTATAACGAGAATTCCAAGAAAATTGAGATCTAACGAGCTCTTAGCTTACACGGCAACCATTTGGAAGAAAAAAAATAAGAACAGCGATGTTGATGATATGGTGGATATTTTATTAAAAATTCCCGCAAATGTTGAGAGGCCGGAAAAATGGTGGTCACTTAAAAAACTTTATGGTCGTGAATTGCTCAAAAGTAAGGATTATAAGGAAGCTTACAAACTTATTTCCAGTCATGGTTTGGATTCAAAAGGAAATAAGTTTGCTGATGCCGAATGGACTTCTGGGTGGATTGCTTTAAGATTTTTGGAAAAACCAAAAATTGCTTACAATCACTTCGACAAGCTTTATCGCAATGTGGGATACCCAATCAGTCTTTCGCGAGCTGCCTACTGGCTTGGAATGGCTGAGGTGGCGTTGGATAATGAAGAAGAGGCGTTAAAGTGGTATAAAATTGCCGCCAAATTTCCGATTTATTTTTATGGACAACTCGCCATTCACAAACATCGGGTTTTGGATAGTATTGATGCTCAAAATGACATCATTTTACCTAAAGATCCCGATATCTTGCAAAGCGATATTGAATCACTTGCCAAGCAAGATGAGGTTAAAGTAGCTTATGTTATGGCACTAATAGGTAATATTTCTACTGCTACTAAAATATTTGAAAGTGCAGTTGCCAAGGCTAAAACTGAAGGGGAGATTGTGGCTATCATGAAAGTTGCCAATGAGATGAAAAACTTAGAGATGTCGCTTAAGATTTCTAAGGCTGCTGCTAAAAAAAATGTGTTTTTAATTAAAGACAAATTTCAAATTATTGATGGAATGGAAAAAGATCCAAATTCACCATTGGTGCATGCTATCATTAAGCAAGAAAGTGGCTTCTCTCCTTTAGCCCTAAGCTCTGCTGGAGCGGTTGGATTTATGCAATTGATGCCTGACACTGCTAAGATTGTTAGCAAAAAAATTGGGGTTAAGTACAGTAGAGGGAAATTGTCAAAGAATATGAAATATAATATTTCTCTTGGATCTTTTTATATTAAATCTTTGGTCGAGGAGTTTGAAGGATCTGATCTTTTGGCGATTGCATCTTATAATGCAGGACCTTCTAACGCCAGAAGGTGGGTTAAAGAATTTTATGACCCTCGCAAGACCAGAGATATTGACAAGGTAGTTGATTGGATAGAATTAATAACTTATTCTGAAACTAGGAATTATGTACAGAGAATAATGGAGAATCTTATAGTTTATAAATATTTGATGTCTCGAAGTGATTATGATGAATTGAAATAGATTTTAGTTTACAAGATCCCCACTTTATTGAGAAAAACTAGTTTATGGGATATTATTTTGTGTCAACAGTAATTTCTATAAATGGTTAGTTTGAGGTAGTAGTTTTGGATTTAAGGTCACTATTTTCATCAAAAGAATTAAAAACAAAAAATAAATTTATGAAACTAATTAAAATATTTTCTATTGTTACACTCTTATTTTCCTCTTCTTGTTCTTATTTTCAGCATCAAAAATATGATAAAAAAAGCGATATTGTTTTAGAGGAAAAACCTCAGATTTCAGAAAAAGAATATATCTTAGGAACTGACGACATTCCTTTATTTTCTAATTTAAATCTCATGGAAGAAGATAGTAGTAGTTTTGATACTATGGATGGAACAATAACTATTTCAAAATATTCCAGTGAGTCAAAAATAGAATTAATTAAGTATTTTTATCTCCAAGCACTACCACAATTGGGTTGGAAATTGGATAAAAATACATCGAATTTAACTTCTTTTAAAAGAGAAAATGACAAATTAGAAATTAGATTTAGTAGGTCTAATAAAAATATTTATGTAAGGTTTTTCATCTCATCAATTTTATAAAAAAATTAAAATGTCCGAATCACTTCTTTTACAAATAGATAGCAACGGTATTGCGACACTAGTTTTTAATCTAAAGAATGAGAAAATTAACAAATTAAGATCTGATGTTTTATTAGAATTGGAGTCCATTTTAGACCAAATTAAAAGTGACAAAAATATCCATTTACTACTTATTAAAAGCGATAAAAAGAACATTTTTATTGCCGGTGCCGACATAGGTGAAATAAAGGACATCAAAACTCCTTCCGACGCTCACAAAAAGGTTCTGCAGGGGCAAGAAATTCTAAACAAAATATCCAACCTAAAAATTCCAACTATTTCTTTGATAAATGGAGCGTGTTTAGGTGGGGGTTTGGAACTAGCTCTTGCCTGCAATTACAGGGTTGCCGTGGATAACAAAAAAACTATCTTGGGTCTTCCTGAGGTCAATTTGGGGATCATTCCTGGTTTTGGCGGAACTCAAAGATTGCCAAGATTAATCGGTCTTCAAGAAAGCTTAAAAATGATTTTAAGCGGAAAACCAGTTGACTACAAAAAAGCTTTCAAAATTGGCTTGGTTGACAAAGTGATTCGTGAAGAGTTTTTACCATCTCAGATAGAAAATTTTATTGCTGCTGTTTTAGTTAAAAAAAGAAGCAATCAGAGTTTTAAAAACAGATGCATTATACGCAAAAAACGTTTTATTACTGAAGTTATTTTTGCTGGAAAACACGTGATATATTATCTCACTAAAAAAAGTCTTATTGCAAAAACTAAAGGTAAATATCCTGCTCCTCTTGCGGCTTTTGACGTCATTAAAAGAACTTATCATTCTTCTGACAAAGCTGCTGGTCTGAAAATTGAAGCGGAGGAATTTGCTAAACTTGCTTCAGGTTCTGTGTCAAAAAATCTTATTGAATTATTTTTCATAAATGAGGAAATAAAGAAGGATAGCGGATCTAAAAAAGACGTAAAAATATTAGAAATAAAAAAAGCAGGATTACTTGGGGCAGGAATTATGGGTGGTGGAATTGCTTGGCTTTTCAGCAACGCCAATATTTGCGTGAGAATGAAGGATATTTCACAGAACGGAATTGCTCTTGGATTTCATCAGATTTTGAAGATCTATAATCAACTTAAAAAAATTAGAAAATATAAGCAAAACCAAATCGATTTAAAAATCGCCAATGTGTCTTCCTCAATTGACTATAGTGGTTTTGATAATGTTGATATTGTTGTTGAGGCGATTGTTGAGAATTTGGAGGTTAAAAAAGAATCTTTTGAGAAATTAGAAAAATATGTCCGAGAAGACACTATTATTGTCAGTAACACGTCTTCACTTTCCATAAGTGAAATGTCGAGCTCTTTGGAAAATCCCGAAAGATTTGCTGGAATGCATTTTTTCAATCCCGTCAATAAAATGCCTTTGGTTGAAGTTATCCGCGGTGAAAAAACCTCCGATGAGACCATCGCAGCAATTGTTGATCTCTCAAAAAAGCTCAAAAAAACTCCAATTGTTGTCAAAGATGTTGCTGGATTTCTAGTTAATAGAATATTACTTCCCTACATCAATGAGGCTGGATTTTTGCTTCAAGAAGGGACTGATTTGAGAAACATTGATCAATTGATTGGAGACTTTGGAATGCCAATGGGTCCTTTTATTTTAGCGGATACCGTTGGAATTGATGTTGGTTACAAGGTTGCTAAAAGCCTCAGCGAAGCTTATGGAAAAAGAATGGACGTTTGCCAACTATTGACTGAAATGTCCAAACGCAAATCATTGCTTGGCAAAAAATCTGGACAAGGTTTTTATCGCTATAATAAAAATGGTAAGAATTTAGGAATTAATTTTGAGATAAACAATATTTTGGGGAAAATTAAAGATTCGCAAAATAGCAAAACTCATGTTGGAAATACCACCATTACCGATCGATGTATTTTAATAATGGTTAACGAGGCAGCTAGATGTCTGGAAGAGGAGGTTGTTAAAAATCATCGCTATTTAGACATGGCAATAATTATGGGGACTGGATTCCCCGCCTTCCGCGGTGGACTTCTAAAATATGCTGATGATGTTGGAATTGGAGTGATTGTAACAAAATTAAAAGAATTTAGCACGAAATATGGACCAAGGTTTGAACCAGCTGAATTGCTTTTAAAAATGGAATCTGAGAATCGAAATTTTTATTAAATATAGGGTTTATATCATCTTTAAATTGTGAAGAAATATTCAAAGACTGGAAAGAGAAGCAAGGCGAATAATTTCCTAATAGAATCAAAGTTATAGATCAGTTTTGTGAAGAAAATTTATTTAATACGGAAAATTATTTAAAAACTGTAAAAAATTTTTATACAATTTTAAAAGGTGATATCCTTGATAAAGAAAGTAAAGATAGGTTTGGCAGAAAATAAAAATTATTTTATTGAGATTGACGTAAAAAATTTATTAACAGAGTTGTTATTAAAAACTCACTCATTGCCTTTGATGAAGATAAACATGAATCTGCCACAAATATGGTGGTTGAAGTTTTCAGGGTTAAGAATCAAGAAACTAAAATCTTTTTTTGATACGATCGTTATGTGGCAGTAAAAAAGTGGTCTGTTGCTGTTGATGGCTGTGAGCAAAATATTAGCGGACAAACAAGTTACAAACCATAAAGATATCATTGGTGGTACTGGATTTGAAAATATCATACATAATATCGCATCTCTGCTTCGTTATAAAATTGG
>JBLHTM010000002.1:0-64562 GCA_047627215.1 Rickettsiales bacterium
CAATATTCTCATCGTCAAAACTTTGCGCCATCGTGCTTTCATACCAAACCACCAAATTCGACATCCCTTGAATGGGAGATTTTTTGGTTAAAGATCGCGCACTGGAAATTGCAGATTTCTCCATAATTTGCTGACCACCAACAATCAACGACAATAAAACTGCTGATATCAAAGCCACCATTGATAATTCAATTAGGGAAAATCCAAGCTTCTTTTGAGAATTAATATTCATTAATTAGATATTCTTCAGGATTGTTAAAAAAATCAATATTGCGCTATTTTCCGCCTTTGCGACGCTTTTAATGTGATTTTGAAAGAAAAAAAATTGAGTTGCAAATCTATTGACCGCAAAAGAAAAAGCAAGATTGCTTTTTTAGACATCATTAACCAATTAATAGAATAGTGTTTGTCTGGCTCTTTTTCAAAATGAGTGGGTAAGCCAATTGCCACCTTGGTGCCAAGCATAAATTGTAAAAAAGTTACAATCATGAGTTACATTCATGCCGGACATAGATTTTCTTAGGCAGATTTTTTTCCTTAGAAAATATTGATCCGGTATCCAATCTTCTAATCCATTTTCTTAATCATTCCCACCCTCTTCCAAACATCAATTATTTCTTGAGCTGTTGCGGGTTTTGACACTTCATATTTGGTCATATTGTTAATAACCTGCGCCGCAACATTGTCCATATATTCTTGCAAGGATAAATCTTTGGTGTGGGAATTTTCATTTTTAATTTGCCTAAGGAGATCCTCTAGATTTATTGCTAAATATTCTTTTTTGGATAATAAATATTTTATCATTTTAATATTTTTTGTGTTGATTTGGGTTTCAGCCTACGAAAAACAGATGTTGGTCGCACAATAGATGAAGGGTCTTTTTTACATAAACCACCATTAACACAAGAGTTGGTGGATTTAAGCTGCTCTAACGCTTGTTTTAATTGAGATTTTTCTGCTTCATTTGGCTGACGCACTCCATCGCGTCCTTTAGTCATCTTTAAAGATATTCCAACCAATTCATTAACAAAAGTTAGCCAAGATAAAATATCTTTAGGGTTAACAGTTCCGGAATGAGCCCTAAACTCAATTGTTCCGTGCGTCAACATTGACTCCAAATTAACTACCGAACCCTTATCAAACTGAGTTTTTGTCCTCAAACTTATTAAATCTTTAGCCTCCAATATTTCCTTTATGTTCTTTCCCGACAATCGACTAGTTAAACTTCTTATTGCATATTTTCGCTGCGGAAATCCCAATCCTTCTTCTTCAAGAGCAACATAATTTACTAGAATTTGCTTTATCAAATCAAAGCCAACCCCTTCCTCAACTTTTAAATTTTCCACAAGCATTCCGGCGTGAACATGAAATCCGCATGAGTCATTAACATAAGATTTACTGCACTTAAGAAATGCAAACATAAACCCCAAACCAAAGAGGTTGGATCGATCCAATATGGGAGATATGTGTTCAACTTTTTTGTGATGAAATCGTTTGGGGGCTATGGTAGGATCGGCAACATTTTTCCATCCAAAAGGAGTGCTATCAAGAGCTGTGGGAGAAATTTCTGGCAGACAACTTTCTATTTCAATGCCATATGTTGAGTTAAGTAAGGGTATTAATTTCTTGATTTGCCCATAAGAATCATCACCAATACGATCCCTGGTCAACTCCTCAACCTCATCTTTATTAATATTTTTCAAAGAATGTTTTTTAATCTTTATCAGATTGACAAATTCACTTGAAGTTATCGCCTCAAACTCCTTCCGATCTTGATCATGCAATTTCGATAAATCATCAAATTTTATCAAACCCCTCATCATAAGATATTTGGATTCATCAGAAGTCATTGCTTTAAATTTATCCTGACTTTCGTCATACAAATTAGAAATTTGTTCAAAGTCTACAATTCCACTTTTGATTAAATCTCCAGGCAAATTTGAAGCTAATGCCTGAAATTTATCTCTATTTTCATCATACAAATTAGAAAATTTTTCAAAGTCCACAATTCCACTTATTATGAAATATCTAGCCCAATACGAAGTAAAAACTTCTAATTTATCTGCATTATCATCATACAATTCAGAAATATTTTCAAATTCTACTTTTCCACTTTTAATTAAATCTGCTGAAAATGAGAAAACTAACGCCGTAAATTTCCTTTCATTATTGGATAATTCCAGCAATTCTTCAAAGCTAACCATCCCCTTCCTCACGAGATATTTAGCTTCATCAGAAGACATTAATTTGAACCTATCTTTATCTTTTATTTTAGATATTTTTTCCAAAAAATTAGGGTAACGCAATAAACTTTTCATCAGCTCCTTAAGTTAGTAAAAAAATTCCTTCCTCTAATAATATCAAATTTCATCTTTAATGGGATATTGAGTAAAAAGCTCCTCTATTCGATTTTAGACCAAAAATATGAAGCGGAAAATTGTTATTAAAGGTGGGATTTGGTATGAGGTGTAAAAAAACAACTTTAACCAATTTCTTGGACAAATATTGCTATTGCCATTATTAAAATAAATGATGCAAATATTTTTTTAAGTTTTTGCCCATCAAAATATTTACTAACCCACAACCCACCAAACATCCCAATAATGGTTAATGTTATGAATGGCGCCAAAATATTCCAATCCATTTTTGTTCCCAAAATCAAATCTCCGTTAAATCCGATTAGGGAGTTTATGGCAATAATTGCCAAAGATGTTCCAATGGCTTTTTGCATTTCCAAGCCAAATAGAACAATCAATGTCGGGATAATCAAAAAACCCCCTCCAGCACCAATCATTCCTGTCAAAAAACCAACCACAGAACTTCCCAGAACTAATTTTAGGAATAACAGAACCCTTGATTTTTCTTGGGGATTTTTATTTTTGTTCGGATTGTCTCTTAGCATCAAAAAAGCCGCAACAAGCATTAATAATGCAAATAACAGCATTATGAACATTTCTTTGGGAACATTGAATATTGTTTGCGGAAGATTTGGTATTACGAAAATTCTAGCAATAAGCACAAAAATCATTGCCGGAAATGCAAAAATTATCATTGAGCGAATATCAATCAAACCTTTTTTGTAGTAAAATAAAGCTCCCACTAAAGCTGTGATTCCAACAATTAAAAGCGAATAGGCGGTGGCAATTGATGGTGGAATTTGTAAGAAATAAACCAGAATTGGAACCGTTAAAATTGAACCTCCAGCACCAATTAGGCCAAGGGTTGACCCCATTAAAGCTGCCAATAAAAAACCCAATATTATCATAATTTATTTAGTGATTAATTCTTATACACAAAAGGCAGAATAATCAGTGTGATTCCTAGTGGAATCATGATGTAAATATTGTGAATAAAATATGGAAAAACCATTAAAATTATTCCCACCCAAAACGGAATATTTTGCTTTTGCTTTCTGCCATATCCAAAATAGACAAAACCAAATAAAGAAAAAATTATCGACCAAGTTATGTAAGTCATTTTGACGTAAGGAATATTAAATTATGATATTTTTCCAAAAGTAGAATCGAGACAAAACAAATCAACAACATAATTTGATTTGGGATTGGTCCGAGCTATCCTACACCAAATTTATTTTTAAGAAAAATTAAGAATAATTCTTAAAGAAAGAGAAGGCCATCAATAATATTGTAAAACATGGATTGGGGAACGTTTAAAATGAGATTATTCTTTCAATAATATCAAAACCCTTTATTTTCAAAAATGAAGATCGTTTTATTAGAAAACAAAGCTTGAAGAAAAATTACTTTGCAAAAACATTAGATAGTGTCGACTTATTATTTAAATTTTGATTTTTTAGGATATTTTGAGCGATTTTTTCATAAATTTTCGACGAATATCAGGATATATTTTAGAAAATTTATGAAAAAAAGAGCCAAAATAGACAAAAAAGCAATTTTTAAAGAATATGTCGACACTATCTAAATAAACACCACTCAAAAAGAAGCTAATATCTAAACAAAATCTACCAAAATCTACCAAAATGAAAAAAATAACAGGACCTGAAGATAAATATGCGAAAAAAAGGTCAAAAGGATTAAAAATAAAAATACTTCGATTGAAAATCGTGGATTTGAAGAATAAGTGGATAAATATATTAGCAAATTCAAAACCAGAACTCACATTGGAGAAATATTTAGATCCGCTATTATTAGCAAAGATAAAAAGTTTATATTCCTCCCAACAGATTTTCTGGAACACCATCACCAAAGCCAGAGAATAAAATATTACAACAAAACCTTGATCAAGCTCAATAAAACCATGATTAAAAAAATATCTTTTACCCAAATCCTGATTTGGAGCACAATCACAATTTCTGGATCATCAGCTTTTGCATTCATCGCTTTTTTACGCGGGGAAACCATCAATAGCCTATGGATCATTACCGCTGCGATTTGTACATATTTATTAGGATATCGTTTCTACAGCGCTTTTGTTTGTGCAAAAGTTTTAACCATTGAAGAAATGAGAATCACTCCTGCCCACAAAATGCGTGATGGCAGAGATTTTGAGCCCACCAACAAATGGGTGGTTTTTGGACATCATTTTGCTGCAATTTCAGGTCCAGGACCTCTAATTGGACCAACCCTTGCTGCACAATTTGGTTATTTACCATCACTAATTTGGATTTTGGTAGGATCGGTGATTGGTGGATGTATTCAAGATTTAGTGATTTTGTTTTTTTCTATTCGAAGCAACGGCAAAAGTCTTTGCCAAATGGCTAAAGATGAGCTGGGGAAAATTGGCTCTTTTGCAGCAGTGATTGGAATCATGATAATCATGATTATCCTAATTTCAGTTCTGGGTTTAGTAGTCGTCAACGCAATGAAGCACAGTCCTTGGGCAACTTCAACCGTCTTTTTTACCATCCCCATCGCCTTTTTTATTGGAATTTACATGAGATTTTTGCGCCCAGGAGCAGTTTTGGAGGCTTCGATATTGGGTTTTGGACTATTAATTTTGGCAGTTTTTGCCGGCGGATGGATTGCTGAAATTCCATCTCTAAACGCCATTTTCAATCATAGCGGAAAAACTCTGGCATTTAGCGTCATGATATACGGCTTGGTTGCCGCGGTTTTACCAGTTTGGATGCTTTTGGCGCCAAGGGATTATTTATCGACATTTCTAAAACTCGGAACCATATCCCTACTTGCAATCGCAATAATTGTTCTACATCCGGAAATGAAAATGCCCGCCTTCACCAGATTTATTGATGGTGATGGACCAATTTTTGCCGGAAAAATATTTCCTTTTGTCTTCATCACCATTGCCTGCGGAGCTATTTCTGGATTTCACTCGCTTATTGCTTCTGGAACCACCCCCAAATTGATCTCATCAGAAAAAGACATTCGCATGATCGGATATGGATCAATGGTTCTAGAATCCTTCGTTGCAATAATGGCGTTGATTGCAGCTTCAATCATGGAACCAGGAATTTTCTTCGCCATCAACAGTCCTGCGGGAATTGTTGGTGCAACCGCTATTGAAGCGGTAAAAACAATAAATAGTTGGGGATTTGCCCTTACTTTAAAAGAAATGGAAGATTTGGCAAAAGTAGTTGGCGAAGAAACACTCTTCAATCGCACCGGAGGAGCTCCTTCATTGGCAATCGGCATGGCAACAATTTTCAGCAAGACCTTTGGGAGCGGAATGCTTTCGATCTGGTATCATTTCGTTATCATGTTTGAAGCAGTGTTCATTTTAACAACTTTAGATGCAGGAACTCGAGTTTGCAGATTTATGCTCCAAGATGTTTTGGGGGGTTTTTATGAGCCCTTAGGAAGAACTTCATGGTATCCGTCCGTAATCTTCACCAGCCTTCTTGTTGTCGGATCTTGGGGATATTTTCTCTACGGCGGAGTTATTGATCCCAATGGTGGAGTAAATATTTTGTGGCCACTTTTCGGCATCGCTAATCAAATTTTAGCAGCAATCGCACTTTGTATTGCTACCACCATGATTTTAAAATCCAAAAATGCCAAATATTTCTGGGTAACCTCTCTGCCGCTAGTTTGGTTAGTAATAATCACCCTGAGCGCTTCTTGGCAAAAACTGTTCTCTGAAAATATTCGCATTGGACTTTTGGCTGGAGCTAGGAATTTGAAAGAAAAATCATCTCAAGGTATTTTATCTCCAGAAAAAATGGAAATTGTTGAAAAACTTATTTTTAATCAATATTTAGTGGCAGGACTGACAGCATTTTTTGCAATTCTTTTGATCGTAGTTTTGCTCGACACGACAAAAACTTTGATTCAAAGGAAGGTAAGATGCTAAAAGAATTAAAGCTCTGGATCAGAAAAATGAATGGTGATTTGGAATATAAAAAATATCTGAATCATTTAGAAGAGAAACATTCAAAAAAGAATGCTTTATCAAAAAAGGATTTCTTTGCTAAAAAAGAAAAAGACAAATGGGGGAAAATCAATCGTTGCTGTTAAAAACCTACAATCGACTCCAAATTTCATCATCTAGCATGATTTGGGCAATATTCTTATCCAAACATTCGTTGATTAATCTATCGTAATACTTTCCCTTCGTACCAAAATCAAGTGGTCCAAATAAAAGAGCTCCAACCATTGGTTTGTAACTGACCATTTTTTGATCATAAATTTTGCTAAAATTTTTGTATCTTGAGCTCATTGTCACCTTGATTTTACTATTGAGAAAATTTCGATACATAGTTGAAACGAGCCCTAATTCTAGGATTTCAACTTTTAATAAATTGGCAGAAAAATTCCTTATTTCAAGATTTTTTTGCAATAAATTTTGAAATAATTTTTTCTCCAGAACATCGATAAATCCTTCCTTACTATTTATTCTGGCCACCTTGAAGACACCATCTTGCTTAGAAAAAAAATTAGGATCTTTGTATTTTTCCTTGAATGTCCAAATTGAAGCTCTGGTCCTAAAGCCAATAAATTTCTTTTGTTTTCTAGAGTCAAAAACCCTTATTGCAACTTTATTTCGATCTGAATCTTCAAATTTTGATTGCTGCAATTGCGGAGCGTGAGAAGATATTTGAACATCGTGATCGTAATATCTGCATGAAGAGAAACTGATCAATAAAATTAGAACTGCACAACTCTTTATTTTCTTTTTATAAAAGAATGAAGCGCAATATCCGCCTAAAATTTGCGCTTTTAAGCAAAATTGAGAAATTAATTTTTTCATATTCTAAAACTTCAAATTGTAGCGAACCATCATCAAATATTGATTTTCTGCTCCTTTAATATTGTCCGGCTCTTGTCTGACCAGAGAATTGAAATTGATCGTTCCACGATCATATTTCAGCTTAGTAGAATAAGAAATTTCCAAATCCTGCTCTTTTCCGTCTGGAGCAAGGCTAATTCCATTTGCTGTTAGTCTTTGCACATTGCCGTCAGCGTCACGAGAAATTGGAATATCAAGGTTTGCACTGCCTTTGTAAATACGAAGTGGTTCGCTGTAAACAAGAGCCAAACTTCCCCCGAGGAAATTGTTATTTAAAAATCCCATTGCCGAACCTCGACTTTTAATGTCACTAAAATCCCTAAAGACACCAATATTATTGCCACTGACATCGGTTTTTCCTTCTGAATAACTAGCGGTTACTTTCCAACCATTAAACAAATCTCTAGTTCCAGAAAAAGTTGCGTATCTTGTTGCAGGATCACTTCCTGAACTGAATGCTCCTTCATTTTTTGAACCCAGAAAATTATTATTTAACTCATCAAGATTTCCCAAAGAAAAACCAATTTTGGTTTTACCATTGATTTTGTAACCAATAGAACTGTCAAAAATCCTACTTTCGTCACTACTGAATCTATTAACTGAATTGCTGTGAGTGTAGTTTGAAAAAGAAAGACTGGAGGTCAAATTTTCAGTCAGTTTTTTAGAGATAGAAAGCTGGTTATTGCTAATCTGATTTTGGTTGTCATCGCTTACATTGCTAATCGAATTGAGTTTTTTGTAAGGGCTGCCAGAAAAATTATTGTAGGAAATCAAATTGTGATCTTTAGCAGGATTTTCTTGATTGAAATTACCATTAAAATCATTTTTACTAAAACCAATTTTCAAACCATCAGAAAAATCTCGGCTGTAAGCAAAAGAAACATCAGAGTCGTAAAAACCATTTTGATCTTCTCGTGATTTGTCGATGGTTAAATGTTTCAAACCAAAATTATTGGTTTTCATCTGCCCTGAAATCGGATCACTGAAAATGTTTCGAGCGTTAAATCTAATAGAAATATTGTTAGAGTGGTTTTCCCCGAAACTCATTGGCAATCCGGCACTAGAAAAATCATTAAAAAGTAAATTGTCTAAATTGTAGACATTATTGCCAATAGAGCTGATTTTATGATCAAGGTTCGCTTTGTAATCACGGCCATATTTGTCGAAGAAAACGGCATTTTTTAATATCGGAGCCACATTGGCATGAAGAGCATTTCCAAAGATTGGATGGGAGTTAATTGATGATGATTTGGCGTCATATCCAACTGAGTTAACAATTGACGAAGAAGAAATGTTGTTAGCTCCTTGAGCTGAGACCGCCTCTTCAAGATTTAATAACCCGTGACCGTAAATATCATCAACTCCTGATTCACCAAGATCCATTGCGGTATCTAGTAATATTTGCGCAGTTTCTGGGGCGGTCAAAAAATCCCATGCACCACGAATAACAGCTGCCGCACCAGCAACATGAGGAGAAGCCATTGAAGTTCCGCTTTTAGAACCATAATCACTATCACTTCCAATGGTAGCTGCGTAAATTGCATCACCAGGAGCAACAAGACAAAAGTTTTTAGTGACGCCGCAAATATTACTAGTGTCAGAAATTTTATTATTCTCATCAGTCGATCCGACAGTTAACAAATATCCAGCAATGTCATCATTATTAGCGTATAAACCAGGTCGACTTGGTTTTGGATTAGCTAAATAGGTAGATTCTTGCCATGAAAACTGACCATCATTATTATTATCACCATCATTTCCAGCTGAAGTGACCATCAAAGAATCATTGTCTTTAGCAACCAACATTTCCGTCTTTCCAGAAAAATCTCCGTCCCCATCATAAGAAGTGTAAACGCTAGAACCCCAACTCATATTAATAACTTTTGCGCCATTTTGTCCAGAATATTCAATTCCTTCATAGGAAGAAAATTCTGGAGTTCCTGTGTCTCCAAGCAAATTAACCCTAACAGCTACAATATCAGCATTAAAGGCCACGCCATGCATACCAAAATTATCTTTTACTCCGGCAGCAGTAGCGGCAACATGAGTCCCATGACTACTCCAATCATCACTTGGATTGCTATGAAGAGACCCAAAATCATTGCCGGCAATTTCCTGATGAGTCAATCTTACCCCAGTGTCATTAATGAATATCTTAACTCCATCACCACCAACAGGCTTTCCATTACTTTCAAGTGCAAGATATGCCTCTGCTGCTTTAATATTTTTTAATCCATATTGACTTTCATATTCTGCAGTCTTGTAAGCATTATTTGGATCAGAACTTCCACCCAAACCATCACCATAATTAGCACTATCAAATGAATTTGATCCGCCGCCGCCTCCGCCGCCGCCGCCAGAAGCCGCAACACCACCAATAACGACAACAGATAAAAGGGAGAATAAAAAGAACATAATAATAGTAATTAAATTAAATCAGAAACTGCTTCCTATGAACGATATCAAGAATAATAGTTTAAAATAACGCCATTTAGTAGGATAAATTATTATTTTTCTACAACAAATCAAACTTTGAATGCTTAATTTTTCCGCCCAAAGCATATTTTGGTTGGTGTTTCGATTTGCTTTTCACATCAAAATCACGACTAAAAAAAATCGATGTCACTGCTGCATTTGGTTTTGAAGGGCGAAGTCCATAAAAATCAACTTGAATGAAATTAAGTTTTTCTTTCAAAAACCCAGCACTATTAGGGAACCAATCCGAATTATCCAGAATCATCAAGCCATTTTCTTTTATTTTAGTGATTGCTTTTTTAGCGCATAAATAACGACTGAATGATCCATCAATGATAATCACATCAAAATAACCATCCGGAAACTGCAAAATAGAATCAGCATATTCACATTGATTGTCTGCTAAAATATGTCGGTGGTGAGGAAATTTTTTCAAATCTTCCGCCAACTTGCCCATCCATTTGTAATTATTTTCAACCGAAACAACTTCAGCACCCTGATTTAACCAATAAAGAGTTGATTGACCTGACCCAAACTCAAAAACTCTTTTACCTTTAAAATCAAGTGAAGACAAATATTCAATCGCTGGGTAGGTGTAGAGAGGAAAAGGATTTCCATCTTTATCCACTGGTACCCCAAGTTCTTCGGATTTTATAAATCCATATTCATCAACAAGAATTTTATTTACTTTTTCTAAGTAGTTTTTAGTCATTTTATAAAGAATTTTATCCATAAAAAAACACCGAAGATTAAAAAATCTTCGGTGTTTTTAATTTATCTTAACTTATTAACTTAAGCACGCTCAAAGAAGTAGAAATATTATTTTTTAATCAAAATTGTCACAGCACGACGATTTTTTGACCAAGATTCTTCATTGCTACCAAATGCAACTGGCTGAACTTCACCAAAACCTATCGCTTTGATTTTAGAATTCTGTACACCGTTATTAGCCAAATAATCTTTAACGGCATTTGCTCTTCTTTCGCTCAATTTTTGATTGTAGCCACGAGCACCTCTTTCGTCGGCATGAGCTTCAACAACAACTCTTTTAGTGTTTGAGTTTTTTGCCTGATCAAGAACTCTATCTTTCAAAGTAGAAATTGCCTTTCTATCCAATTTTGAACTATCAGTGTCAAAATAAACTACAGCAGCTTTTTGTGCTTTTGGAGTCTGATCTACTAAAATTCTCTTAGGAGATTCATTAATGGAGGTTATGGTCTCAACATCTTTTTGATTTGAGCTACAAGAAGCAACAGCAAAAGAAACTAATAATATTGCAAAAATTTTATTTAACATGACTTTGAATATTTTATTGGTTAAAAAATAGGGTAAATTAAGTTGCTACAAAATCTAACAGCCTTAATCAATTATTTCAACAACATAAACTGCAATCCCTTTAAAAAAACCATGGATAGTTTTTCCAAATTTTTTACTCTTGTTATTACCCTGATCATGATCCCATCAATTGTGATTGCTAAACAATGCCCAGAGAAATATCAAATCGACATTCAAATGTCTGATCATTGGCATAAGAAAGAGGAAAAAAGACTAAAAATAGAAAATAGCCTACTCAAAGAATACTCGAAATACATTATCAGAAGAAACAAAAGGTTGATTCCTGAGAAGTTTTATTGTGAAAAAGAAATAAAATCCACATGCGCTGTCAACAAAAAAAAGGGAATTATTCATAAGCCTGATAATGAAGATTGCTTCATTGAAAATGATTGTGACCCGCTCAAAAATTGTCAAATGGTCACCAAAAAAGAAAACCTCAAAAGCCTCCAAGAAATAGAATATCTAATGAAAACCGATGCCGGATTCACTATTGCCAAAAGCTACTGCACCAAAATTGGAAAATGCATCGGGTATAATGAATTTTTTCACGACACAAAAATCACTGCCCAAGAAGATCGTTTGATAGACATAAAAAATGATAATGCCATCTTCTATCATTATTTCTACTCAGCACATAGTCAGAGCTACGAACCCCCTTATAACATCACAAATCTCAAAAGTGGTAATGAACTTTATTTGAACGATAAACCTCATTTTTCTCCCAACGGAAAAATTATGGTCGAAATTCGCTCAATTCCCAAACAAGATATAAAAATTGGTGATTCGGAAGGAAATTTCCCGACCGGATTTAGTATTAACCTTTATGAATTAGGCGAAAACGGTGAATACCAAAAAATCACCCCACCACAAGATAATCCACTAGGGCCAATAGACACATCTCTGCCATTTTTATCTACAAATCCAAAATGTGGAAAAACTCCACATTTTCATTCTTGGAAGAATAATCAAGAAATACGCCTTTCCAGCCTTCATCCAGAAAAATCAGATAATGGCGATCGAACAATATTAAGTTATGATAAAAAAGCTAAAAAATGGGGATGTAGGAAGAATTTTTTTCCAGAACCAAAATGTGAATCATTTACACCAGATGAAATCGATTTTGTTTCCAATTTGAGCATGGAGCAGCTTAGAAATTGTAGATAATAAATAAATTTTGGCTCTTTTTCAAAATGAGTGGGTAAATTAATTGCCACCTTAGGCAATGTTAGCTAATTAATTAATTAACATTGCCTAAGGTGCAAATCATGAATTGTCAAAAGTTACTGCCATAAGTTACTACAGTTAGTTACAATAAGAAGTTTCCACTATGAGTTGCCGTCATGCCGGACACAGATTTTCTTAGGTAGCTTTGCTGCCTTAGAAACTCTTGATCCGGTACCTCATGAGGAAAAATATCCGTCTACAATTCTTGATCAATCTATTCTTCTAAAAGATCCTCGATCCTGACTCCCAAGATATTAACTTTCGCGAGGACGTCGATTATGTGAGTATGGAGGCTATGTGAGGATGTAAAAATGGAAAATAAGATGACGATAAATAAAATTCTACCACTCAAATTAGGTTCTTTTATAAAGAAGCTAGGGGTCAATCTTCAAGTGGATAGTTCATTTTGAAAAAGAGTCAAAATTTTATTATTCCATTGATATTTTTCATTAAAATAAAAATACAAACTAATATTTATTACCAAAATCTTTATATTGATGAACACCCTTCATCACTACGTCAAAAGTTACAATTTTAGTAGATTTTGAATTAAATATGTCAGTTAACCTGACTTTTGATGTAAGCAGCTCTCTATCATCCTCTTCATAGGATAAATACTGATAATCGGTTGCATTTCTAGGATGATTCTGAAAATACATTTCAGTTTCCAATTTACCAAAAATTTCATGATAGACATTCATGTTTATGTGAGGGGATCGGTTCAAATAAAACCCAGGAACGATGGTGATGAAAAAATATTTACCCAAATTGTCGGTACTAGTTCTTCCTGACATATTGAAATGCTTATCTATTAAATCACTACCGCGATCAAGTAAAGTGTGGTATTTTCCCGCTGAATTTGTTTGCCAGATCTCCACCACCGCACCAGAAATAGGGAGGTTAAATGAATCAGTTATCGTTCCTTGTAAAAACATAACTTCCCCAAAAGACGCATAAAAAGATCCTGTTTTCTGAACTAAATTATTAGTGCTATTAAATTTCTCCGGCATAGAAAGATTAGCGGAAAATAAACGTGATGGGGTTGGTAATTTGGACTCAAAAAGCTCGTTACTATATTTTTCCAAAATCTTTTTACTTGACTCAGGATTGGCAAAAGCATTGCCACTTAATAAAAACAGAGTGGCAATAAAAAGACTGGTTATGTGGATAATTCTATTTTCCAACTTACTCACGTGGTTATAATCTTAAAAAATTATTTAAAAGCCTCTAGTAAATGTCAGCTAATTAATTGAACCTGAAGGTTTTTTCATAAAATATTTTCTAAAATAAAACAAATTTTATTAAAAAATAAGAAAATATATGAAAAGTTTTCAGTTTAATTAATTGGATAACAACGCCTAATTCAGGTTATAAAACGAACTTAGGAAGTTTTATATTCCATCATCAGTTCAACATAATTTGTCGCCGAAGTTTCAATGTAATCTCTTTCTTTTTGAGTCAAATCTCTAAAATATCTCGCTGGATTTCCCGCCCAAATTTGCCCTGATTTTATAATTTTTCCTGGCGTCAGGACGGCTCCAGCAGCCAACATTCCATATTTCTCAATTCTTGCTAAATCCATCACAATAGATCCCATGCCAACAAAAGAATAATCTTCAATTGTGCAGGCATGAATAATGGCCCCATGTCCGATAGTTACACCCTTCCCAATAATTGTTGGTCCTCCAGCATCGCCAGTTTTATTCTGAACGTGATTAGCGCGAGTGACATGAATAACACTATTATCTTGGATGTTAGTATCGTCTCCAATTCTTATTTTGGACACATCACCACGAATAGAGCAGCCAAACCAAATCCCTACATTCTTACCAATTACAACATCTCCAGATACAATGGCGTTAGGGGCGACCCATGCAGAAGATTCAATTTTAGGAATAATCCCTCGGTACGTTAAAATGTTCTTCATGTGAATTAATTTTTAATTATGATCTTAGGCCTCTTTAATTTAAAAAAGAAGAGACGGGCGGGATGTAATCAAGTCGACCCATAATGGATATTGTCTTTGAAGCAATAAAACAGTCAAAAAGATATCCTAAATAACTTTTTTAGGTGCTATCAGCATTTTACATAAGAAAAATCTCAAGGACTAAGATTGAAAATAGATCCCTTTATGCACAACGAAGAAAGCAGATTTTATTCTTAAAATAAATCATATAATTATAATTACAAAACCTAAAAATAGATACCTAAATGTCTTTTAGTGATCTTATCAAGGATAATGAAAAAATATATTAAAACGCTAGAGAAAAAAGGTCCTCAAGAATATTTTTGGATTTTTTATTAAACAGAAATGGAATTGGTAGCGGAGGAGGGACTCGAACCCCCGACACACGGATTATGATCCCGTTGCTCTACCACCTGAGCTACACCGCCATGTTTGGGAATAATTTGATAGATAATATTATAGCAGAACTATTTTATAAGCCCTGCTAATATAAAATCATTTTCATCATTTAAGCACCTAGAGCGGCACTCAATTGATCTTGCTGGTCTTTCTCTTCAGCAGAGAAAGATTTTGTGGTTTTTTCTGACTTTTTATCTTCTTTAGATTTAGCAATCATGATTTCAGACTCTGACTCACTTCTACTAACAACAACATTAATTTGAGCGATAACATCTGAATATAAATCAACTTTAACATCAAAAACACCAAGATCTTTAATTGGGCTTTTCAATGATATATCAACTCTAGAAACGGTTTTTTCACCAATAATATCGTTAATTTTATTTGCAATTGTTGCAGTTGTAATCGAACCATAAAGACGTCCGTCATCAGATGCATTTTCTATTATGATGATATTTTTACCATCTAATTTTCCTTTATTATCTTTTGCAGCATCAAAATGTACTTTATTTTCAGCTTCAAAATACTGTTTTTTCTCTTCATATACTTTGTAGTTAGATACACTGTAAAAAATTGCTTTTTTCTCAGGAATCAAAAAGTTTTTTCCATAACCATCTTTAACATTGATTATATCGCCCACTACACCGAGTTTTGCAACTCTTGAAATTAAAATAACCTTCATAAATTCTTTAAATAATTGTTTAAGATTCTTTTTTATCGATAGGAGAAATCAACGCTAATTGACGAGCAACTTTAATTGCATTTGAAATAGCTCTTTGCTTTTTCATAGAAACATTAGTAGCTCTAGCAGGAATTATTTTTCCCCTTTCTGTGATAAATTTATTTATAAGCTTCAAATTCTTATAAGTTATTTGACTTAGGTCAACATCCTTAAGTGGACATTTTCTTCTTTTTCTAACAAAAACAGCTTGGTTAACTAATGATATTTTTAAAAAAACGTCATCACCTTCAGTTTTATTATTCGTATTTTGTGCGTTAGTTTTAACAACCATGTGAAATTTTTAGATTAAATTATTAATAACGATTTTATCGATCTTATCATCAATCTCTGATGGCTCTTGAGCGATAATGTTTCCAGCTTTATATTCTTTTGCATCCTTAGAAACTTTTAAAAGAGATCCTGTAGAATGTTGCTTAACTTTAAATATATTGCTTCTGATAATATTTTCATCAAAACCAATAACTCTTTTTAGCTCTTCAATTGCTTCGAATTCCGATTCTATGTTCAGAAGAACATAGTGGCCGCGATTATTTTTGTTGATTTTGTAAGCCAGATCTCTCAACCCCCAATATTCTTTAGAAATAACTTTTCCTTTATTATCAGTGATGATTTTGGAAAATTTGTCACTTAGATTATCCACGTCTTCAGCAGAAAAATCTTGTCTAGCAATAGAAACTACTTCATAGAGAGCCATAATATAGCATATTTAAATTAGATTGAACACCAGCTTGAGTTCGCCAGCAAAAATGAACCGAGCAATATAGAAGATCGTTTTTTATTTGCAACCACAAAACTGAAATTATTGTGATATAAGGACCTTATTTTAAGAAGAAGAAGGAATGACGCTTTTTAACGTTCTTTTTCCAGCGTCAGCGGCCCTACGTATTTCTTTCCCGGACAATAAATCTTTGATCTCATTTCCACTCAAGGTTTCAAACTTTAGTAATCCTTGAGCCAGAGTTTCCAAATCATCTTTCTTATCAGTTAAAATTTGATTAGCTTTTTGCAAAGCTTCGTCAACTATTCTTCTTACTTCGGAATCAATCAACTTCGAAGTTTCATCAGAAAACTCTTTATGAAATTGCTGTCCAGAATTTGATTCTGGCTCATAATCTATTGTACCAACCTTGTCACTAAGACCCCACTTAATAACCATTGCTTTGGCCATTCTGGTAGCATACTCAATGTCTGAAGATGCCCCTGTTGTCACTTTATCATAACCAAAAATAAGCTCTTCAGCGGCCCTTCCTGCCATCGCAACAGCTAAATCATCATGAAGCTTGGCGCGCGATACTGAAAAACGATCTACTTCAGGGAGCCTCATAACCAAACCAAGCGCCCTTCCCCTAGGAATTATTGTTGCTTTATGAATAGGATCGGAGTTGGGGCAGTTAATTGACACAATAGCATGACCGCCCTCATGATAGGCAGTTAGAGTCTTCTCATCATCTTGCATCACCATGGACTTTCTCTCGCTTCCCATCATGATTCTATCTTTTGCGTCTTCCAAATTTTGCATTGTAACAAGCAGTTGATTTGATCTGGCCGCAAGCAAAGCCCCCTCATTAACCAAATTAGCTAGATCTGCACCAGAAAATCCCGGCGTCCCTTTCGCAATAGTCTTCACATCAACATCAGGCGCAGTTTTTACCTTTTTAATATGAACATTAATAATTTGTTCACGACCAATAATATCGGGGCTTGGGACGGTGATTTGACGATCAAATCTTCCAGGGCGAAGCAAAGCCTTGTCCAAAACATCAGGACGGTTAGTTGCGGCGATAATTATAACACCCTCATTATCAGAAAAACCATCCATTTCAACTAAAAGCTGATTTAAGGTTTGTTCCCGCTCGTCATTTCCACCACCAACCCCAGAACCTCTATGTCTTCCAACTGCATCAATTTCATCAATAAAAATTATGCAAGGCGCAGATTTTTTTCCCTGCTCGAACATATCACGAACACGGCTAGCACCAACGCCCACGAACATTTCTACAAAATCTGATCCAGAAATTGAAAAGAATGGAACTTCCGCTTCACCAGCAATAGCTCTTGCAAGCAAAGTTTTTCCAGTACCAGGAGAACCAACCAACAAGCACCCTCGAGGAATTCGAGCGCCAAGCTTAATATATTTTTGCGAATCTTTTAGAAAATCCACCAATTCTGATAATTCGCCTTTTGCCTCATCAATACCCGCAACATCAGCGAAAGTTACTTTTCCTTTGGCTTGTTGCAATAATTTGGCTTTCGATTTTCCAAAACTAAAAGCTTTACCAGCTCCACCGCCTCCGCCCATATTTTTCATGAATCCAAACCACAAAAAAATCATGATTATAAATGGCAGCCAACCCAAAATTGCACCAATAAACTTTTCTGACTTTGAAACCAAAGGAGCAGCACTAACTTCAACTTTTTGCTCTTGTAATTTTTCTACCAAATTAGGATATTCTGGCAAAAAAGTATAAAATTTCTCTCCGTCATTTAAAGTTCCAATCAAATCTTTTCCCTTTATATCAACCTTAGTGACGTCCCCTGCGTCAACTTTTTCAATAAATTGTGAAAAAGAAATTTTATTAGCGTTAATCCCACCTTCTCCCCCAAATATACTGGATACGTACATGACAATGAAGAAAACTCCTAACCAAATCAGGAAATTTTTCTTAACATTATTAGGCTTTTTTTTGTTTGGATCGATCGTATTCATTGTTTTTAGATAAAGTTTTAAACGGGTAATTATTATTATTTTATTTTTTGTAAAAAACGATAAGTAAAAAATTAAAGTTTTTCTCTCATTAACTTGAAAGTGATAGAATCGTGCAATGCTCGATAAGAAGCATCAACAATATTTTCTGAAACACCAATTGTTTGCCATTTATTTCCATGAATATCTTTGGTCTCAATTTGAACTCGAGTGATTGCTTCCGTTCCGTCTGAAGGAGTTAAGATTCTCACATTGTAATCACTTAGAGAAACATCTTCTAGGGTTGGATATTTTTTTGAAAGAGCCTTACGAAGAGCCTTATCCAAAGCATTTACAGGCCCATTTCCATCCGAAACCGCCATTACAATTTGTCCATCAATTTTTATCTTTATTGTCGCCTCAGCAATCAATTCTGTAGTTCCACCATCATTAACCCTTCTCTCATCCAAAACTCTAAAAGAAATTAATTCGAAATAATTAGGCACGACACTTAAAGATCTTTTGGCCAAAAGCTCAAAACTAGCATCCGCACCATCGTAAGCGTAACCTTCAGCTTCCAACTCTTTTACTTTTTTTACTAAATAGGAGATTTGGCTAAATTTGATTTCTTCACTTTCCTCGTCAAGACCGATTTCCTTCAATCTAGCAATAATGTTTGACCTTCCTGCTTGGTCAGAAACCATAATTTTTCTTTTATTTCCAACCAAATACGGTTCGATATGTTCATATGATTTTGGATTTTTAGAAATCGCAGAAACATGAAGACCACCTTTATGAGCAAAGGCAAATTCACCAACAAAAGGAGCAAAGCGATCTTTTGGTTTTGCCAATAAATCATCCAAAAAATGGGAAGATTTTACTAGATTTTTTAGGCCAATATTGGAAATTCCGGCGTCAAAGCCCATTTTAAGCATCAATATTGGAATGATACTAATCAAATTAGCATTTCCACATCTTTCACCAAGACCGTTAATAGTTCCTTGAATTTGACGAACCCCAGCTTCAACTGCGCAGATTGAATTCGCTACCGCATTTCCAGTGTCATTGTGACAATGAATCCCAAGGTTATCACCAGGAATAACTTTCACAACCTCACTGATAATTCTGGAAATTTCACTTGGCAACGTTCCGCCGTTTGTATCACAAAGAACGATCCAGCGCGCACCATTTTCATAGGCAGCTTTAATTACTTTAATAGAAAATTCTGGGTTCTCTTTATAACCATCAAAGAAATGTTCAGCATCGAACATTGGCTCTTTTTGTGATTTTTTTATATGAGCTATTGATTCACCAATCATCCGCAAATTCTCTTCCTCGGAAATATTCAGAGCGTTAGTTAAATGGAAATCCCAAGCCTTACCAACAATACAAACAGATCCAACGGAGCTGTTGATTAATGCATTTAATCCAGGGTCATTTTGCACGGAAGAAGATGGTCTTCTAGTCATTCCAAAAGCCGTAAATTTCGAGTTATTTAGTTTTGGTAAATCAGAAAAAAATTCATCATCAGTTGGGTTCGCTCCAGGCCATCCGCCTTCAATATAATCAATTCCCAGACTATCTATCATCAGGGCTATTTCCTTTTTATCACGGACATTGAAATTCACCGTACTAGTTTGTGCTCCATCGCGCAAAGTTGAATCGTATAAATAAACTCGTTCTTTTTTAGTCATTTTATTATTTTTTAAAAAAATCACTCACGCGAAAGGAGGTACGCATCATCATATATATTTTTATACAAAAAAACTTAACATCCCAAAACTAGAGAATAAAGAAGAAGATAGCCAAAAGAATCTTACAACTTTTTTTTCAGGCCATCCTAGCTTCTCAAAATGATGATGTATTGGAGCCATTAAAAATATTCTTTTTTTACGAATTTTATAAGATCCAACTTGCAATATCACTGAAAGAGCTTCAATTACAAAAATCAATCCAATGATTCCAAACAATATTTCTTGCTTTAATATTATCGCCAAAACACCTAAAGAAGCACCTATGGATAGACTACCAACATCCCCCATAAAAATTTTAGCTGGCTTTAAATTGAATTTCAAAAATGCCAAAATCGACCCGATCATCGCCACACAGAATATTATCAGTTGAGCGGTATCTGAGATATTTAAAATTCCTAATTGTTTCGAAATCTGTGGATGGGAAGTGGCATAAATTATTCCCACAAAGCAACATAGTACAATAATTACTGGTACACTGACCAAACCATCTAAACCATCTGTAAGGTTGACCGCATTAGCCGCCCCAACAATAATAAAAGCGGCAAAGAGAATATAAAGTGATCCAAAGTCAAAAGTAATATCAAAGAATGGGATTTCAACCACACCATTAAAATAAATATCATTGGTCATCTTTAAAAAAAACATCACCAAGCTAACGATCGCAAATTGGATGATTATTTTTACACTGCCCTTAAAACCCTTGGTGTTTTTCTGGGTAATTTTCAAAAAATCATCAACAAAGCCAATCAGTGAAAAACAAAACATCACAAAAAGGGTAATAAGAACGTAATTATTTTCTAAATTAGAAAATAATAATGAGGAAATCAAAGCTCCCAAAATAATAAACATTCCTCCCATTGTTGGGGTGTGCTTTTTTTCATTAGAGTGATTTTTAAGACCAATTTCGCGAATTGGTTGATAAAGATTACGCTTCTTGTGAATAAAGAGAATGAAATATTTAATGCCTACATAAGATATTGAAAATGAAGCAAGAAGAGTTATGAATAGGCGAAAAACCACCTGAAGAAAATAAGAAGTGAACAAATCAGAAGATAGATTTGTCAAAAAGACATAGAACATGATTTTTTAATTATGGGTTATGAATTAATGGCTCATGAAAAAATAATTTAATTAATTTTTTTACATCCAGCGATTCATGAAACACAGTTATTTCAATATTTTTTCAATTAGTTTTTCCATCCCAATTCCCCTAGATCCTTTCACAAAAATTATATCACCATTCTGAGGTATAAAATCTATATCTTCACAAGCTTCTGAGGAATTAGCAAAATTACCAATTAATTTTTTTGAATTTAAGTGAGTAGTCAATTTTTGCATCTCCTCTCCAACCAATAAAACCAAATCTATGTTAAGATCTATAACATGATCAACGATTTCTCTGTGTTCTTTGTCACTAAATTTTCCAAGTTCCAACATGTCGCCGATGAAAGCAATTGATCTTGATTTATTTTGATGATTTTTTAAATCGCATAGATATTGCAATCCAGCTTTCATTGAAGATGAATTAGCATTGTAGCTATCATCAATAATGGTAAATTTTATATTATTCTTTTCAACGTGAATGGTATTTCCACGACCTTTAGGGGTTTCTAGGTTTTTAAAAACTTTCAGTCCTCGCAAAAAATATTTTCCAATTAGATTTAAGCAAGATATAGCAATCAGGGAATTAGCTATAGTCGTGCGACTTATACTATTAACTACGTAATTAATTTTTTTATCTTTTTTTGTTAGCAAAATATCAACTTCAGAACAAAAATTTTCTGCCTCACTGATAGATAATAATTTGACATCACTTATTGCATTTGATCCAAAACTAATAATATTTTCGGTTGGAATTTTTACTTCTAAAGCTTGTTTTTTTAAGAATTCAAAATGGATATTATCAGCGTTGATCAACGCAAATCCGCCCTCAACTAATCCAACAAAAATTTCTGATTTTGCAAGAGCTATACCTTCTTCATTCTCAAAATTTCCAATATGAGCGGCACAAACATTGGTAATAATTGCAATATGAGGTCTAGCAATTTTGGATAATTTTGTTAATTCTCCAGCATAGCTCATTCCCATTTCAAGAACGCCAAAATCAACATCTCTTGGCATGTTGCAAAGTGAAACTGGAAGGCCAAATCGATTGTTAAAATTTCCAACAGTTCCAAAGGTTTTTCCTTGGGATGAGAAAACTTTTTTGAGCATCTCTTTAACACTGGTTTTTCCAGCAGATCCTGTGACAGCAATAATTTTCCCAGAAATTCTATTTCGAGAAAAGATCGCTAATTGATCTAATGCTTCAAGTGAGTTTTTTACTAGAATGAGCCTTTGATCGCCCGCAAATTGCTCGGGAATTTTGTCAACTATTGCCGCAACACAGCCATTATCAAAAGCACTATGTAGATAATCGTGACCATCATTGAATTCACCCTCAAAAGCGACAAATAAACCATTATCAGTTTTTGATCTGCTATCAATCACAACTTGATTGATAGCAGATTCAATTTTTCCAACTGAAATGATTTGATCTTTCAGAGCTAGCTTAATTTCCGATATTGACCAAAGAGATTCTTGTGATGCCATGTCTTAATTAACTAATTTCAACAATTCTTCCTGATTTAGCCTAGCGCCAACTTTACTTATAACCCCGCCGGCTATAACATTACCAAGCATAGCAGCTTCCTGAGCGCTAAAACCATTACTGATTCCATATAAAAATCCAGCAGCAAAAGAATCTCCGGCCCCAGTTGTATCAACAACTTTTTCGCATTTTTCCGTTGGAATATTATGAAGATCTTCGCCAGAGAATATCATCACGCCCCTTTCTCCCATAGTCATAGCGATGATTATCTCGGGATTACGAGCCATAATCTCGCATTTAACTTTTTGATAATCGTTTTGCGCAAAATCTTTTCCAATCAAGAATTCCATTTCGACTTCATTGGAAAATAAAATATCAATATCATTAAACATATTAAGAAACCCACTATGATGTCTTTCAACACAAAAGGCATCGGAAAGTGAAAACGCTACTTTTGTTTTACTATCCTTAGCAACTTGAATTGCGTGACGAAGAGCCATTATGGTTTCGTGCTCGTCCCACAGATAACCTTCTAAATATAAAATTTTAGAATCCGCAATTGCCTCATCATCGATTTCGTCATTAATTTGAGAAGCAAGACCCAGATAAGTGCACATGGTTCTTTCTCCATCAGGAGTTACCAAAACATAAGATCGCGCAGTTGATCCTGATTTAGCTTTCTTTTTACAAAGAAAGTCGCAACCGATATATTTTAAATCTTCGACAAAGATATCTCCAAATTTATCTTTACCAACTTTTCCAATCAAAGCAGTTTTTGAACCAAGCATTGTCATGGTGGCGATTGAATTTGCCACTGAACCACCTGATTTTATTTCTTCATACTTTAATGGCTCAAGCCTCTTGGCATTTTCCTCATCAATTAAAAACATTCCACCTTTAGTGAGATTGTAATCTGGAAGAATATGATCTTCTACCAAGCAAATAGTGTCTACAACGGCGTTACCGATACCTACAATATTATATTTTTTTTCCATATAATTTGGGCAATTAAAGATTGAGATTGTGTTTTAAAATTGGAACGAATGCTCCGGTAACAATTTGATTTTAGAATTGAACTTCTAAATCAAAAAATGGATGGTGGGTCTGGGTGGACTCGAACCACCGACCTCGCACTTATCAGGCGCGCGCTCTAACCAGCTGAGCTACAAACCCCCATAAAGGAATAGAAGCGAAGTAACATACGAATTGATCTTTTATTTGTCAATAAATTTTACAGAAAAGCTTTGTAAAAAAAATTTAACACTTAGCTTTTATTCTCAAAAAGCATAACATAATTGATCTTAACATCGTCACTTCTTTTCCATTCATCTTTCAATAAATTAAAAGAAAATCCGCTTATTTCCAATAATTCCAAATTATTTTTAATGGCAATGGCGTTAATTTCTGATGGTTTTAAAAACTTTTTCCAATCATGAGTTCCAATCGGCATCCAACGCAAAACATATTCCGCGCCTATAATGGCATTTAAGTAAGATTTTGCGGTACGATTCAATGTTGCAACAAACATCAATCCATTCGGCTTTAAACATCCTTTAATGGCAGTTAAGAACTTCTCGACGTCAGCAACATGCTCAACGATTTCCATTGCTAAAACCACATCAAATTTTTCATCTGTTTTTGCTAATTCTTCAACATCTAAAAATCGATAATCAATTTCTATTCCGCTTTTTTGCGCATGTATTTTCGCAATTTTAATATTCTTTTCTCCGGCATCAATTCCAACAACCTCACCGCCAAGATTCGCAAGAGGTTCACAAAGCAAACCTCCCCCACAACCAACGTCCAGAATCTTTAAATCTTTTAAAGGATATTTTGATGAGCCATCAATATCAAAATGATTGATCAGTTTTTCTTTAATAAATTTTATTCGACAAGGATTGAACTTGTGCAAAGGCTTGAACTTGCCAGTCGCAGACCACCATTCATCGGCCATTGCCTCAAATTTTTCTATCTCTTTTTGATCAATTGTAGTTTTCATAATATTCCTTTTTATTAACCCAATCAGGCTCAACTTTTACAAACAAAAATAAATGAACTTTAGTTCCAAGAAGCTCAGCAATATCTAGGCGAGATTCTTCGCCAATTTTTCTAATCATTGATCCACCCTTCCCCAAAACGATCATTTTCTGACTTTCTTTCAAAACATAAATCGTTTGTTTGATTTTTACTTGGTGGTTTTTTAGATCTTCCCATGAATCAGTTTTTACATGAACAGAATATGGCAAATCCTGATTCAAATGCGTGAAAAGTTTCTCACGAGTGATTTCTGAGGCAACGAATTTCATGGGAGCATCAGTAATTTCGTCGTCATTGAACTGCCAAGGAGCTTCACAAGCGACTGAAATTAAATGCTTCTTAAGTTCCTTCGTTCCGTCACCATCCAAAGCAGAAATTAGGAAAATATTCTCAAAACCTCGGCTAATCAAATCAGCCATAATTGCCAACATTTTTTCTTTTTTAACCACATCAACCTTGTTTATGACGATAATTGGAGTGATTTCATGAAATTTCAAATCTACCAAAATTTGTTCGTTATTTTCACCCAAACTTCCATCTTTAACTTTATCAGCATCGATCAGCAAGCAAACATGGTCCGCTTCTTTAATTGCCTGCCAAGCAGAACGAACAATTGCTCTTTCCAATGGACGGGTAGTTCTGGGGATAAAAACTCCCGGAGTATCAAGAAAAACTATTTGCGTTTCACCCTCCACCATAATGGCTTTTATGGTGTTTCTAGTGGTTTGAACTTTTGATGAGACAATAGATATTTTTTGACCAACTAAATGATTTGCTAAAGTTGACTTGCCGGCATTTGGCGCGCCGATAAGAGCGATGGAGGAGAATTTTTTCATTTATTTAATTATGTTTTTTAGTGAAGTTCGATATTGAGACACAACAATCAAGGTAAGTCCGATGATGTTGAGTAGGTTTGCGATATTTTTTAAAATGTCGTTCTTCGAGACCAGATGATCAATTTTTTCTAAAACGCTAATTCTAGCAATAAAAATTTCATCTATTTTATTTTGTAATTCTTTTTGCAAAACAGATTCTTTCAAAATCAGATCTTCTAGAGATTTGATATTATGGTCAACATTAAAAGCATTTCTGATTAAATTATTATTAATAATATCAGGATTATTTTGTGAAGTTAATGCGATATTTTGCACCGACAACCAACGAAACTGACTATTTTTCCAAGATGAGTCAATTTTCATATCTATTTTTCTAACGTCTCCTTCAAAGCCAGAAATAGCAATGTCATTTTTACTGATAGCAAAATTAAAAATAATTGCCGAAACAACAGTAAAAATTACCCCAATTATTAAAAATATTTTTCTCATATTTTATATTGAGTCTTGCAATTGCTCAGCAATTAAGAAAGCCAACTCCAAGCTCTGAGAAGAATTTAAGCGCGGATCACAATGAGTGTGGTAGCGGTTTTTGAGATCTAGTTCAGATATTTCTTGATTTCCACCCAAACATTCTGTGACATCTTGACCGGTCATTTCAAAGTGAATTCCCCCAGCAAAAGTTCCAATAGATTTATGAATTTGTAGGAATGATTTTATCTCTGACAAAATATCGTCAAATTTTCTAGTTTTATATCCATTTGATGATTTAACCGTATTGCCATGCATTGGGTCACAAGACCAAATAACATTTCTGCCTTCGTCTTTTACTCTTTTGACCAATTTCGGCAACAAATCTTCCACTTTTCCAGCTCCCATTCGAGAGATTAGAGTGATTTTACCGGCTTGGTTTTTGGGATTTAAAATATCTAGCAATTGAATAAGATCATCAGGATTCATTGATGGTCCGACTTTGAAAGCGACAGGATTTTCAATTCCACGCATGAATTCCACATGGGCAGAATCAACATTTCTGGTTCTATCGCCAATCCAAAGCAAATGAGCAGAAAGATCGTAATGACCGTTATTTTTGAAATTACGAGTAAATTGCTCTTCGTAATTCAACAATAAAGCTTCGTGAGAAGTATAAAATTTAGCGCTATTTAACTGCAAAAATTCGTCAGAATTGAGTCCACAAGATTCAATAAAGTTGATAGATTTATTGATACTACCAATAACTTTCTCAATATGCTCTTTTTGCTTCAAGCCTGAAGCAAACTCTTCATTCCAATTATTAACATTTTTCAAGGAAGAGAATCCACCAACAGCCAATGATCGAACGTAGTTCAGGGTTGCCGCAGAATGAAAATATCCTTCAATTAGACGATTTGGATCACATTTTCTGGAATCCTCGTCAAATCCAATACTATTTATAATATCACCGCGATAACTCGGATGTGAAATACCGTCAATAGTCTCGGTATCTCCAGATCTTGGTTTAGCGTATTGACCAGCAACTCTTCCGACCTTAACTACCGGTTTTTTCATGCCATACATCAAAGCGATGGTCATCTGCAAAATGGTTTTGAAATAGTTTTTGATATTACCTTGGCTAAATTCCGCAAAGCTTTCAGCGCAATCTCCGCCCTGAAGTAAGAATGCCTCTCCTTTTGAAACTTTCGCTAAATCAGATTTCAGATCTTCAATTTCGTTAAAAGAGACTAGGCCCGGAAATTGGCTTAGTTTTTTCTCAACTTTTTTGAGTTCATTTTGGTTTTCGTAGATTGGTTGTTGCTTAATCGGATGGTTGCGCCAAGAATCAATTTGCCAGTTTTTTTGCATAATTTTAAAAAATACTTTGTAAAAAATGAGGCGCGGATTATCTTCTAGCCCCATTTCAATGTCAAATCATAATCTACCTATAAAAATGACCGATAAATTAGCTAAAAAAATAGCATTCCAAGGAATTCCGGGTGCAAATTCCGACATTGCTTGCATAGAATTTTATCCTGATTGCCAAGCCGTTCCATATGGCTCATTCGCAGATGTTTTTAAAGCGGTAGAAAATGATGAGGTTGAATATGGTATGCTTCCCATTGAAAATTCCTACGCTGGACGTGTTTCAGAAATTCACAATTTGCTGCAAGATGGCAACAATTCAATCATCGCCGAACATTTTATTCGCATCGAACATCATTTGGTGGGAATCAAGGGCGCAAAAATAGAAGACATTAAGGATGTTTATTCTCACCCCCAGGCTTTGATGCAGTGCCGTAAACATTTGGGAGAGTTTGATTTTAATCAAGTTGAACACACAAACACAGCCAAAGCAGCGCAATTTGTTGCCAAAAAACAAGATAAAAGCAAAGCGGCTATTTGTTCAAAATTGGCTGCTGAAATTCACGGCCTAGAAATCATCAAAAACAATTTGGAAGATTCTGGTGACGATAATTTCACAATTTTTATTGTTATCGCCAAAAACCCAGTTGACATTGAACCTGAGAAAGGAAAAGTTATTACCACAATGCTCTTCACCGTTAGAAACATTCCGGGTGCTGTTTATAAAGCCTTGGGTGGTTTTGCAACCAACGGAGTTAATTTGGTTAAATGGGAAAGTTACATTCCAAGCGGAAAATCTTCACAGGCAAAATTCTTTATTTCAATTGAAGGCCACCCATCCCAGAGAAACGTCGCTTTAGCTTTGGAAGAAGTTGGATTTTTCTCAAAATCAATCAAATTACTCGGAGTTTATTACGCCGATAAAACTAGATATGAATAAAATATCCACAAGGAAGCGCGCGCCTTTAAAATTTACCTCCTAAAATTTATTTCCTTGCAGCCTCACCTTAACTTAAAACTAATATATGAGAATAATTTCTGGAAAACATCGCGGTAGAAAATTGTTGGATTGCAGAGAGTTTAAAGATTTGCGCCCAACTTCGGATAAAAATCGCGAGAATTTATTCAACGTCTTACTATCTTCCAGAAAAATTCAAGAAATTGATTTTGATATTTCTAATTGTGATTTGCTGGATGTTTTTTCAGGATCTGGCGCAGTTGCCTTGGAAGCCTTGTCTCGAGGAATAAAATCAGCAGCTTTAATTGACAAAAACCGTGATCATTTGGATTTGGCAAAGCAAAATGCTGAATTATTTGGCAAGAATGATTTAGAATATCATTGTTTCGATCTATCAAGATCATCCTTCCAATCTCAACGTAAATTCAATCTGATTTTTATCGATCCTCCATACAATAAAAATCTGGCATTGATTTCACTAAAAAATTTGGCCGAAACCGGATGGGTTGAGAATGGAGCGCTAATCATCATTGAACATTTCTTCGCTGAAAAACTAAGCGATGCACCAGAAAATGTCAGGCTTATAGAAAGCAGAAAATACAAAGATACAATTTTCAGCTTTTTTGTTTTTGAGGGTTCCCAGTTACCAAAGTAATTTTTCTTAAATAAACCTTGCTTTTACAAGCAACATTCTGATAATGACCGCTCTTACGCATTTCTTTTGTCGCGGGGTGGAGCAGCCCGGTAGCTCGTCAGGCTCATAACCTGAAGGCCACAGGTTCAAATCCTGTCCCCGCAACCAAATCATCTTCCAGTACAATCCAAAAACATCCATTCAGGCTTTATCTAGCAAACTTCTAAAGATTGCACTCTTTCAACAAGAATCAATAAAATCTAAAATTTTTGTATATACAAAATAATACCATTTTCCATCACGCTTTCTCTCCGCGAGCGCACTAAAATCAAAGATTTTAGCAATACCATTTACCATATAAAGATGGGAAATGGTATAATGTATAAATAAAACATACATTATGAATTTATGACAAAATTAACCGATATAACAATCAAAAGACCTAATACCATTTCCACAAATTAACTTCTCTCTTAACTTCATCTTTATGATTTTTAATTTTTAATTCTAAAGTTTGCGGTATCTAGATACAGCTTCACTTTAGAATTAAATTTAAAAATCAAAATATTTTGTTAAGAGAGAAGTTAATTTATGGAAATGGTATAAGACTAAAGATAAGGACTATTTATTGTTTGATGATGGTGATTTTCGTTTACTAATTTAATTCTGCCCTAGTTTCTGCTTCGTTCATTTGTCAATTTTTAATAAGATTAATAATCAATTTAACCATTAATTCTTTATCACTTGGATTGCTCATAGCGACAAGTAAAGCCAAAGCCACAAGAGCATTATCATTTATTTTCAGCTCGCCTGTTTTTTTGAAATGATGTTTGTTTTTCTCCAAAAACCAAACAAACATAAAAGCGCCAATTCTTTTATTTCCATCGGAGAAAGGATGATTTTTAATCACAAAATAAAGCAAATTCGCCGCCTGCTCTTCAATTGACGGATAAAGATATTGCCCTCCAAAACTTTGCAAAATATTCCCCAAAATACCTTTAAAACTTTCATCTTTCGGGTTCCCAAATAGCTGCGTTGCTTCTTTTTTGGCAATTAATTGTTTCTTAAGTTCCGCAATTGCCGCGAAAGCTTCATCATGTTTTATTTCATAAACAATATTTTCATTGAGCTTTTCGGTCTTTAAATTATCACCATCAAATTGGTTTAATAAAACAAAGCTATGGTTGTAATTCTTAATAATTGAAAGCAATCCTTTAGCCTCGGTCAAGCCAATATTCTCGATATTTTCATTTTTACTAATCAGCTCAATTGTTTTTTGCAATTGATCAAGACGATTTTGATTGATGGTGTAACCTTGAACTAAATGGTTTTTCAACCTTTCTGTCGCCCAAATTCTAAACTGCGTTGCTTTTGTGGAATTAACTCGATAACCAACGCAAATGATCATATCCAGATTGTAAAATTCTATTTTCCTAGCAACTTCTCTCTTTCCTTCAATTTGAACTATTTCCAAATTGGAAATAGTTGCCTCAGGATTCAACTCCCCTTCTCTAACAATATTTTTAATATGCTTGTTAATGGCAGGAATTTCAGTTCCAAAAACTTCAGCAATTTGCTTCTGATTTAGCCATAAAGTGTTTTTATCAAACTGAACTTCGATGGAAGTCTGGTTTTCTGAATTGGTAAAAATTTCAATTTTATTTTTAGTCATATTTTTAGGTTTAATTGTGGTTAATAATTATTGGGATAATTTTAGATAGTTAGTCACTTATTTTGCAAGAAGTCTATTTAATTCTAAACCTATTTCTAGCAGCTAAACCCATTAAAAATAATCCTACATACATGATTATTCCATTGAGGAATTTCATCCAATCATTGGAATATTTATAAATATTAGAATCCCCAGCGGAATATCCAAAAGGAATATGGGTTAATAATATTTTTGAATATTTTCCTAAAATTTCATCAACAAATCCTGTGCCAAAGGCTAGATCGGATGCTGTCAAAATAGTAAATAGGTAGACGACTAAAACAGCTATTATGGGTCTAAATATGCTATTGCCATAATCACTCGTCCATTTATACAAAAGTGTGATTATTCGATAGCCAAAATCTTTGATTAGTTCAAAAGGATAAAATAGCCAATTTTTGACATCTTTAACATCTGACCATTTCTTTATTTTCTTGATTTTTGGAAAAGGTTTGCTTTCCAGTTCTAAGGCAAAATATTTACGCTCTAATTCGTGGTCTAATTTATTGGCATAGTAACGCCGAAAGATTCTGTAATTATCTGGATTGTTGAGAATTCTTGAACTGTCAATTTTACCAATAAAATTGATTTTAGTAATATCAATAAAAGCCTCTGCTAAATTGGCTTGCGATAAAAATTCTTCATTAAAATAAACATTGTCATCAAATTTAACGCTCAGTAATGATAATTCTTCAGTAGCTTTGTTTATTAAAAAATCAACTTGGCTAGCGAATTTTGCTTCGAAGAAAGACACTTCTTCATTGAATTCTGCTAAAGAGAAATTTGCTCTTGCATCAAATTTCATTGCATGGAAATCAACCTCGTTAAATATCGTTTCGATAAATCTTACTTCCCCACTAAATTTTGCTTTAAAAAAAGAAGCTTTATCCTTGAATTCTGGCGCATCAAAACAGGACCCTGTGCTAAATTTAGCGCTATAAAAAGTAACTTCTTTAAGAAATATCGCCTCTTCAAAGGTGGCGCACATAAATTCTGCGCAAGCAAAATCAACTTCCCCACTAAACTTTGTTCCACTAAAATTAATAACACTAGGAAATTTCAAATCATTAAAGTGCCAACAATTTTTCCGGAAATGCCAATTATTTTCTTGCATCAAAATAGAAAAAACCTCTTTCAGTTCTTCGTTATTTATATCAAAATGAAAATCGCTAAAATCTAAGCGCAAATATTTATTATCATCTTTTTCGACCCATTCATTCCATTCTCGAACAAAATCATCTCTTTGGCCATTTTTATGTTTCTTTAATAATGCAAAGAATTTCATATTTACTATGACTAGGTTGGATTCGCCCCTATTCATTAAATCTTCCAAACTTATGTACTCTTTCTTTTCTGTCGTCATAACTTTATTTTTTATAGTGAAATTGAGTTAACCCCTCCCGCCCGTCGGGGTTTGTAACCCCGACTTCTCGTTTGTTAAAATTTGAAGTTTTGAATTTGCTGAAATTTTTAACAAACAAAAGTCGCAGTTACAAACTACGACCAGCATCGAGAGCTATCAAAAGCGCCGAGATTTTAGTGGGAGTAGTGATTACAAACCTCAGGCTAGCGCCGAGAAGGGCTTTATTTCTTGTGAAGCTCAATTACGCCGATCCCTTTATCATTATTCAAAAACTCAATTCCTTCCTCTTCAAGGGTAATTCTGATATCTCTTAAAGTTCTGGCGAATGGAGTTCGGACTCCTCTTTCAAAATCTGCTATTGTTGATTCTCCGATTTCCGATTTATTGCTTAGGTCGCTTTGTTTCCAGCCAATTAAGTCTCTGGCGGCTTTGCATTGTTTTGGGGTGATTGCGGTTTTTTTGGTTAATTTATTTATTGACTTGTCCATATTTTACTATTACTTTGTAGTTTATCTATTATTTACTACTAAGATTAGTAGGTAGGATAATAGATAAACTATTGGATAAAATCTATTATTAATTTTTTAAAACACCCAAAATCATGCAAAAAACCACAAGTCACAATTCCGACCCAGAACAAGTCAAAATCAAAAACCTAAAATCCCTAGCAGGATCAATCGCTCACGAAACTCGAAATCCATTATCAGCAATTAAGGGTTGTTGCGAAATTATTAAAAGCAATTTAGATCAAGCGATGGAGTTTTTGGATTTAATATCCGTTTCCTCATCTCGCGGTTTATCAATTATTGATATGACCTTGCAAAATATTAGGGGTGAAGAAATTGATAAAAGTAAATTTAGGCATATTTCTATGGGAACTATTATTGAGGCGGCTTGCTGCGAATATGCTTTTGAAAGTGCGGAGCAAAAGAAGCTAGTTAATATTGATTTAACGGATCATTTTGATTTTAAGGGCGATGAAACTCTAATGATTTTTGTGGTGTTTAATCTGCTCAAAAACTCACTTTATTACAAAGCAAATATCAAGATCTGGTTAGATGGGGATAATAGATGTCTTTATTTCAAAGATGACGGGATTGGCATTCCGGCGGATAAATTGGAGTTTATTTTTGATGATTTTTTTACCTCAGATAAAAAGGGTGGAACTGGTCTTGGTTTGCCGTTTTGCAAAAGAGTGATGCGGGATTTTGGTGGCGACATATCCTGCACTTCAACCTTGGGGCAAGGCGCTGAATTTTGTTTAAAATTTCCCTCTTAAGCTGCCCTTATTAACCCTATCCATAAGGATCAACTTTTTGTTCGAGTAAAAATTTCATCCAAACTGGTTGTGCAAATTACTTGCTATAAAAACATGATATCTGTCAATAAACAGGCCTTATCTTTAAAACTAATTACTCTTATGGTTAAATATGCAATTACCTGGATATAGTTTTTTAGATTTGTAATCTTTTCTTACCTAATCAACTAAAGGATTAGTCGCCATTTTGGAATTGGAAAATTTACATCACCAAGGCAAAATTTCACCACTAGAATGCCAAAATGTTCCACTATTACAAATAGCTAATTTATCTATCAAAACAGCAATTTTGGTTGCGGCCTCATCTGGAGAAATATCTCCATTTCCTCCAATCATGTCAGTTGAAACTAGTCCAGGATGAAATATTCCAACAGCAATTCCTTTGGGTTCCAAATCAATTGCTAAAGATTTTCCAGCAGCGTTAAGCGCCGCTTTCGACATTCTGTAGCCATATCTTCCCCCACTGCCATTGTCTGCAATCGATCCCATTCTGCTGGTGATAATGGCGATCTTGGAAGATTTGTGAAAATTATTAATCAACCCTTCCGTGATTCTCAAAGCGCCTAATGCATTTATTTGAAATTGCTTTTCAATGGAATCAAAATCTATTTCACCCAAAGTTTCATTTAACAAAATTCCAGCATTGTTAATTAATAGATCAATTTTTATGCCAGCTAATTTCTCAGATAATAATTTACAATCACCCGCGTCACCAATGTCGATATTTTCTATGACGGCAGAGGAATATTTTTCCAATTCAGCAGATGATTTTCTGCAAACCCCATAAACATTAAAATCAAGATTATTAAAATATTTACAAAACGATAACCCAATTCCTCGGTTAGCTCCAGTTACTACTACATTTAGACTCATATTTATTTTTTATTATTTGTTGAATTTGATGAATTATAAAAGTGAAATTTAGACCCTAAAATATCGGAAGTAAATGTTTATGGCTCTTTTTAAAAATGATTAGGTGAATGAATTATTCACTTAAAAAGTGACCTTGATCTTCCTTATAAAAATAATCTAATTTGAGTGGCAGAATCTTATTTACCGTCATCTTATTTTCCATTTTTACATCCTCACATAATCGTTATCCTTGAGAAAGTGAGGATCTTTTAAAAAAATATCGGTCAAGAATTGTAGGCGGATATTTTTTCTCATGAGGTACCGGATCAAGATTTTCTAAGGCAGCAAAGCTACCTAAGAAACTCTATGTCCGGCATGACGGAAACTTTCGATGGCGACTTGTGATGATAGTTTTTTACAATTTATGCTTTGGGCCGTCCTTAAGTTTGTTCAAATTTAAGGTGTAAAAATAATCAACAAAAATTTCTAATGACACTACCCAAAAAACACTTTACTTTTCTTGAGGTAAAACTATAGTCCTTTTCTCGTTTTGTGCCTCTGTGGCGGAATGGTAGACGCGATAGACTCAAAATCTATTGTCCGTATGGACGTGTCCGTTCAAGTCGGATCGGAGGTACCAAAATTCTACCAAAAAGTTAAATCCCACCAAAAGCAATTTTCAAACTTCCATAAAACACTTTTTCGTAATGGATCTGACAATAATCTTTAAAGCAATTTTTTTAGGAATTATTGAAGGTTTGACCGAATTTATTCCCGTATCCTCAACTGCACATCTTCTTTTATCAGCGCAATTTATCGATTTTTCCTACATCAAAAATGATGTTTTTGAAATTGTCATTCAAATTGGTGCAATTTTGGCAGTCTGTGTTTTTTATCGTAAAAAAATATTCAACATCGTATCAGGAATTTTTCATAAGAAATCATCCCAAGATTTTTCCCTTAATATTCTTATCGCCTTTTTGCCTTCAGTCATATTTGGTCTTTGTTTTTACAAAATCATAAAAGAAATGTTTTTCAACCCAACATCAATTGCAATCGCCTTGATTGTTGGTGGAATAGCAATTTTGATTGTGGAGAGAATGCAAATAAAACCTCAATATTTGCAAATAGAAAACCTCTCAAAATGGCAATCTTTTAAAATTGGTCTATTTCAAATAATAGCGATGATTCCAGGAGTTTCTAGATCAGGAGCAACAATTATTGGCGGATTACTATTAAAATTAGATCGAAAAACATCAACTGAATTCTCATTCTTTCTGGCAATTCCGACAATTTTTGCAGCTTCTATATTTGATTTTTATAAAAATTATGAATCCTTGAACGGTTCGGAATTAAAAATAATTCTCATCGGTTTTTTGGCCGCCTTCTTTTCTTCGCTGATCATCATTAAGTGGTTCATAAATTTTGTTAGTAATCACAATTTTGCCGTTTTTGCTTACTACAGAATCATCCTTGGAACGATAATAATTTTAGCCACTTTGTAATATGCCCATAGAAGTTAAAAAATATGATTCAGAAGGAAAGGAGCTGACAATAAGATTTGGCCTTGGGGGAATTAAGGCGGTTGGAGTTGGCATGATACAAGACATGATTAAGCACCGCCAAGAAAATGGTGGGTTTAAAGATATTTATGATTTTGCCGGAAATGCAGGACTTAAGGCGGTTAACAAAAAATCTCTCGAAGCTTTAGCCAAATCTGGCGCTTTTGACAATATTCATCCTAGTAGAAATCAAATTGTTGAATCCGTTGAAACAATTTGCAAATATGCCTCCGCAAAAGATGAAGAAAAGAACAGTAATCAAATGAGTCTTTTTGCTTCATCAAAAATTATTGAAGAAAAACCGGCATTAAAAAAAGTTGAAGAATTTGATAAAGCCAAAAAACTACAAGAGGAATTCAAGGCGTTTGGATTTTTCTTGAATGAGCACCCAATTGACAATTTTCTCGATGATTTGCGAAAAAGAGGCGTCTTGTCTTCCGAAGATGTTGAGGAGTTAAATAATGACAATGTCGTTAAATTGGCAGGAGTTGTTGCATATAGTCGCCACAAATCAGGGCCAAAAGGTCGCTATGCGTATCTGACTTTATCTGATCCGTTTGGAATATTTGAAACGGCAATTTTTGATGAAAACTTGATCACCATCTATCGTGACATAATGGCTGATGGCAGTAGTTTGGTTGTGGAATGTTTGATTCGAAAGGACGATGGGGGTTCAAGACTTTTGGTAAAAACCATCGAATCTTTGGAAGATTTTATCCAAAATAACGCACCAAAAAAAGAGGCTTATAAAGATATTCGCTTACAAGAAAAAAGAGGAAAATTTGATTGGAAGAATCGTAAAAAAGAAAAAACTGACGTAAATAATGATTCGATCATCCAAGAGATGGCGCATAAAAAGAAAATCGAGCTCCTGAGAAGTAAAAAAATTATTGACCAAGTAACAGTCAAAGTCTCAAATCGCCAATCAATCCTCAACATCAAAAGCTTTCTTTCACAAAGAACAGCTCCGGATGATTTTGAAAAATTCAGTAAAGTTTATTTTTTAATTGATAGTCCCGCGGGTGAGCAGGTAAGAATTGCAGTCGAGGGGAAATATCTTATTGATGATATTGATCAGGGAAAACTAGAAATTATTAGCGCCGCCAATTAAATAGTGGCGCTAAGATTAACAAAAAAACTACTTCTCGTAATTGTCAGCAACAAATTGATTCAAAAGATTAACTCCAAATCCAGTCGCACCTTTCACAGCAGTCGCATCACCCTTTCCTTTCCAAGCAACACCAGCAATATCCAAATGAGCCCATTTAGTTTTTCCAACGAAACGTTGCAAGAACTGAGCTGCAGTGGTGCTTCCTGCGCCTCTGCCATTTCCAGTATTTCTCATATCAGCAATGTCCGAATTGATCATAGCGTCATATTCTTTACTAACTGGAAGTCTCCATACTGTTTCACCAGTTTTCTTGCCAGCTTCGTCAATTTGTTTGGCCAGATTGTCATCATTTGAGAACAATCCTGCGTGCAAATCAGCTAGAGCCACAATGATTGCGCCAGTCAAAGTTGCTAGATCGACAATCAATTCTGGTTTGAATGTTGTGTTGGTGTAGTGCAAAGCGTCAGCTAGAACCATCCTTCCTTCTGCGTCAGTGTTGATAACTTCAATTGTCTGTCCAGACATTGAGGTGATGATGTCACTTGGGCGATAAGCGCCACCAGATGGCATATTTTCAACCAATCCAATCACACCGACAGCATTTACTTTTGCTTTTCTTTGCGCAAGAAGTGTCATCAATCCAACGACGACAGAAGATCCTCCCATATCGCTTTTCATGTCTTCCATGTTGTTTGACGGCTTGATGGATATTCCACCGGTGTCAAAAGTCACACCTTTTCCAACAAACGCGATTGGAGCTGATTTTTTGTTTTTAGCGCCATTATATTTGAAAATCACTAGTTTTGACTCTTTATCACTTCCTTGCCCAACAGCAAGCAAACTTCCCATTCCAAGTTTAGTCATTTCTTTTTCACCAAGAACTTCGATTTCTAAACCAGCAACTTTAATGTCTTGGCAAGTTTTGGCATAGCTTTCAGGATTTAGTTTGTTGGCAGGCTCTGAAACCAAATCACGAGATAGGAAAATGTTTTGTGCAACTATTTCTAATCTAGCAAAGTCTTTTTTTGCTTGGGCAAAATCTTCAACAACAAAATTAATATTTTTTAAAGCAACTTCCTTACCTTCTTTTTTGTCATTAAAATATTTATTAAAGCGATAGCTTTGCAATTTTATTCCAAAAGCAAGATGAGCAGCAATGTCAGCAGATCTGTCCAAGCTAATTACTGCATCTTCGATTTTATTAGCATTGAGGTGAGCAGATATGCTTCCACCAATTTTTTGAGCAGATAAATTATCAAATTCTTTTTCCGGACCAATTCCAACAACAATTAGTAAGTTTTCTTCAATTGCCAAAATATTTATCTGGCCCGCTTTTCCTGAAAATTTATAAAGTTTTTTAGCTTTTATTACAAAATCCTCTTTGGATTTTTTTACCGCCTCTTCGCTCAATAAAAATATTATTGCGTCATTTTGGTCTTGATCTGCTTCAAAAGAATCTGTGAATATAAATTTCATTTTTTTAAATAATTAACGTTGATAAAGGGAAGTGATGGAAGATTTCTCAATCATATTAGCGTTGAGATTGTAGCCAATCATTGCAGATGAGGCGGCTGCCGGAACTGATAATTTGGAAACACTTAAAGCATAAACTGTTAATACATAGCGATGCTCTCCGTGTCCTTTTGGCGGGCAAGGACCTCCATATCCGAAGGTCCCGTAATCATTTTTTCCAAACAAAGCTTTGTCCGTAAAATCTTTCATTTTATAGATCTTGGCATCTGCATAATCTGATGATCCAATAGAAGAGGGAATATTATAAGCCAGCCAATGCCACCAGCCACTTCCGGTTGGAGCGTCTGGATCATGGATTGTTATGGCCAGGCTTTTTGCTGTTTTTGGAATGTTTTTAATATCAATTTTTGGAAAAACATTTTCTCCGAAGCACCCAAAACCGTTAAATACATTAAGGTTGGAAATAGTTTCTCCTTCTTTGAAATCAGGGCTAGAAATTGTCATTTGAGCATTCGCCAAATTAGGCAGAACAAATAGAAAAATTAAAGAAACGAGGATTTTATTCATTTGAAAAAATAATATTCTGAGGGATTAAATTATGCGCGAAATTAAAAAACAATAAACCTTTAATTGCAACATCAAATCAAAGAGGATCAATGTCAATTTTTACCCGAACTTTGGATGGAGCTTTGCAGGATTTTAGAACTTGAGAAATCAATTTTTGTAAATTTATTTTTCGATCAACTTTGACATTCAAACAATGATGATAGCTGTTTTTGACCCTAGATATTGGCATTGGAGCTGGACCAAAAACTTCAATTGCTTTATCAAAAGGGAATTTTCCACGCACAAATTTCGCAAAATCGATCACCAAAGCCTCATCCATTCCACTGAATATTAGTGTCGCCATTTTTGAGAAAGGTGGAAAATTCATTGATTTTCGATTCTTTATTTCACTTTCTAAAAACTCATCACGCTTATTTTCAATGATACTTTTGAAAACCGAATTTTCTGTATTGTAGGTTTGTAAAACCACTCTTCCGGCATATCGCTCTCTTCCCGCCCTGCCAATCACTTGCGTTAGAAGTTGGAATGAGCGTTCCAAAGTGCGTAAATTTCCACTCAAAAAACTTCCGTCGCCATCAACAATTCCCACCAAAGCAAGCGAGGGGAAATGATGCCCTTTGGCGATCATTTGAGTGCCAATAATGATATCGATTTCATTATCCAAAATTTTCTCAATCAACTCGCCAGCATCTTCATTGCTTTTTATATTGTCACTGGTCATTAAGCCAATTCTCGCACTTGGGAAATATTCCAGAACCTCTTCTTGCAACCTCTCAACACCAACCCCGATATTCATCAAACAATCTTCTTTGCCACATTCTGGGCATAGATTTTTCATCCGCTGATAATCTCCACAATGATGGCAAGTGAGGCGATTTGTTCTTTGGTGAAAAGTCAGATATGAACTACAATTTTTACAAGAAATTTTTGTTCCGCATTCTTTACATAAAGTGATTGGCGCATATCCACGACGATTCAAAAAAAGCAGAGATTGGCGATTATTGATTAGATTTTCTTCAAGAAGATTTTTGAGGTGATCGGAAATGAAGTGATTTTTTGGCAATTTTTGCGGGCGCATATCCAGCAAATCGATCGTGGTTTTATCTTGATCTCCAAACCTTTGTGTCAATTTTATTAATTCATATTTACCATTTTTTGCATTCAAATAACTTTCCAATGAAGGAGTTGCGGTTGAAAGAATTATTGGCAAATTTTCAATTTTTGTCCGAACAATTGCCATGTCACGAGCGTTATAATTGACAACATCCTCCTGTTTGAAACTTGGGTCATGTTCTTCATCGATTACAATCAGTCTTAAATTTAAAAAAGGCAAAAATAAAGCCGATCTTGCACCAATTAAAACTCGACATTGGCCACTTGCAATTCTAAAAAATAAATTCCGTTTTTTACTAGGGCTGATTTTTGAATGCCACAAATCTGGCTCAAAACCAAATTGATCTTTAAATCTTTTACAAAGTTGTGAGGTTAGGGCAATTTCAGGGAGAAGGATGACGATTTGCGAGTTATCATTTTTCTCCATAATTTTAGCAATTGCCGAGAAATATATTTCTGTTTTTCCAGACCCTGTAACTCCATCAAGTAAAATTGTTTGGAATTTATCTGCAGAAATTTTTGCAAGCAACAAATCAGCAGCATCTTTTTGGTCGCCTTCAAGATGTTTCAAATCAATATTTATTTCTTGCTCCAGATCCTTTGCCTTTCTTTTAGAGTCTTTACTGCTGTTCAAAATAGACAGGCTGAGCTTCAAAACTAAGCCCTTTGGAATCAAATTGTAGGAAGCCACAAAATCAATAAATTCCAGCAATTTTGAGTTAAAATTTAATCTTTCTTCCTTCTCAATAACATTTTTTATTTTTTTGACATCAATCTGATTTTCTTGATCAAAACCAACCACAACTCCAAAAACTTCTTTATTGCGAAAAGGAACTTTTACCACATCCCCAATTTGCAGATTTAAATCTTCAGCAAAGAAATAGCTAAAGCCATAATCGAACGGAATTGGTAATAAAACTTGGCAAATCATTTTAAGAATATCTTAATTTAATATGTTCCTCCCTATTTGGGGGGAGCGAGTTGTTGCGCTAGCACAACGGTGGGGGAAAATAATGAAAGATGTGCATATTTTCCTTCATTTATCTTGATTTAAAGAGAGTTTGGGGTTAAAAAATGCGGCTCTTTTTATCCTCACTCTAAATCTAACTAATCATAATATGAAGTTTTTTATTGACTCTGCCGACACTGATGTGATCAAAAAATTATCTAGCTACGGCTTGATTGATGGCGTGACTACAAACCCGTCAATAATCGCTAAATCTGGTCGCGATTTTATTGAAGTTATTAAAGAAATTTGCTCAATTGTTGAAGGTCCTGTGAGCGCAGAAGTAGCGTCAACCAATTACGAAGGAATGGTTCGTGAAGGAGAAATCTTGGCCAAACTAGCTAAAAATGTTTGCATTAAACTTCCCCTAACTATGGATGGATTGAAAGCTTGTAAATATTTTTCTGATCAAGGAGTTAAAACAAATGTTACTCTTTGCTTTTCTGCCGCTCAAGCAATTCTAGCTGCCAAAGCTGGCGCTACTTACGTGTCTCCATTTGTTGGAAGATTGGATGATATCGGACAAGATGGAATGGAATTGATCGCTGAAATTTGCGACATTTACAGCAATTATCCAGACTTTAAAACTGAAGTTTTGGTTGCGTCAATTAGAAATCCAATCCACATAACCGCCGCTGCCAGAATGGGAGCTGATGTTGCGACTATTCCAGCAAAAGTTTTAGAACAATTGGTTTCTCATCCATTAACTACTTCTGGTTTAGAAACTTTCGTAAAAGATTGGGCAGCTACAGGGCAAAAAATTGTTTAATTAATGCCAAAAAAGAAAAAAAGACCAAGTTGGTTTGACATAAAAACCAAATTTAAAAAAATTATCCGCAGCATTTTCTACACCAAAATCGGACAAGATTTTGTTTGTTTTGCTGTTGCGGGTTATGTTAAAGCGGTTTATTACAGCAGTAAGGTCAAAATTGTCCACAATGAATCTGTCGTACAAAGATTCAAAGATGGAAAATCCGTTATCATATCTTCTTGGCACAACCAGATAATGATGACACCTTTTGTGGCAATTCACGCAAAAAAAGTTAATTCGAAAAAAAAACTTGCCGCCCTCGCCTCAAAACATGGCGATGGTAAATTTGTTGGCAAGGTGATGGGGAAATTCGGAATCATTAATATTGCCGGATCAACAAAAGATGGAAGAAAATCGAGCAGAGGAATTGACATGCATGGTTTGAAGGAAATTTTTAGAGCCTTAAAAAACCAACTAGGAATCGCCATAACTCCAGATGGACCAAGAGGTCCGGCGCAAAAAATAAATGGTGAGGTGATAAAAATTGCCAGATTATCTGGATCACCAATTGTTCCAATTGGGGTTGCTTGCTCTGGAGTTATTGAGCTTCGAACTTGGGATAAATTCAAAATTCCGCTGCCTTTTAGTGTGGTCACTTATTATTACGGAGAAGAATTTTTTATCGATAAAGATGTTAAAGATGATGAAATTCCAGCTTTGAATTTGCTTCTAGAAGCAAAAATGAATTTTGCTGTCGAACAAGCTAATAAAAAAATTAAAAACTAACTAAAAACTACAATGCAAAAACAAGTAGATTTAAAAAACATGACCATCAATTTTGGCCCTCAGCATCCTGCTGCTCACGGGGTTTTGAGATTGGTTTTGGAAATGGATGGCGAAGTGATTGAAAGAGCTGATCCACATATTGGCTTGTTGCATCGCGGAACTGAAAAGTTGATGGAGAACAAAACATATTTACAGGCTTTACCATATTTGGATCGCCTTGATTATGTTGCTCCAATGTGTCAAGAACACGCTTATTCTTTGGCTGTTGAAAAGCTCCTTAACGTTCAAATACCACTTCGCGGTCAATATATAAGGGTTTTATTTTCTGAAATCACCAGAGTTCTAAATCACATAATGGCAATCACCACCCAAGCTTTGGATGTTGGTGCGATGACCCCACTTTTGTGGCTCTTTGAAGAAAGAGAAAAAATGCTTGGTTTTTATGAAAGAGTTTCAGGATCCAGAATGCACGCCGCCTATATTCGCCCAGGAGGAGTTCATCAAGATTTACCAAAAGGATTGCTTGAAGATATTTCTGAGTTCGCCAATGGTTTTATAAAATATCTCGATGATTTAGAAAATCTTTTGACAGACAACAGAATTTTCAAACAAAGAATGGTTGGAGTTGGGGTGGTGACACCTGAAGAAGCTTTGGATTGGGGTTTCACTGGACCAATGATCCGTGGATCAGGAATTGCTTGGGATCTTAGAAAATCACAGCCTTATGAAGTTTATGACAAAATGGAATTTGATGTTCCTGTTGGCAAAAACGGCGATTCTTACGACCGATATTTGATTCGCGTTGAAGAAATGCGCCAATCAATTGGAATTATCAAACAATGTGTGGCACAAATGCCAGAAGGTGCGTTTTCAACTACTGACAAAAAAATCACTCCACCGAAAAGATCAGACATGAAATCTTCAATGGAAGCGATGATTCATCATTTCAAGCTTTATACTGAAGGATATCACGTTCCAAAAGGTGAATCCTATGGATGTGTTGAGGCGCCGAAAGGTGAATTCGGAGTATACATCATGGCTGATGGTAGCAATAAACCATACCGTTCTCGCCTTCGAGCTCCGGGATTTGTTCATCTTCAAGCATTAGATTTTATGGTTAAAGGTCACTATTTAGCTGATGTAGTAACTATAATTTCTACTCAAGACATCGTATTTGGCGAAGTTGATCGCTGATTTTAACTAAAATTTAAAAACTTTTAAAACTCAAAAAATGAAAAAAATACTCGTAACCGGAGCAATTGGACAGATTGGCTCAGAATTAGTTGACGCACTTCGTGCAAAATTTGGCGCGGAAAATGTTGTTGCTTCCGATCTTCGTGAGCCGGCAAATATTGAAGTATTTAAGCCTTTTGAAATATTGGATGTTTTGGACAAAAGAGGTTTAGAAAATGTCGTTAAAAAACACAATATTAACATAATTTATCACCTTGCTGCGATTCTTTCTGCCGCTGGCGAAAAAAATCCATTCCTTTGCTGGGATGTCAACATGAACGGACTTTACAATGTTTTGGAAGTTGCTCGCGAAATGAATTTGGATCAAATAATTTGCCCAAGCTCAATTGCAGTTTTTGGCCCTGAAACTCCTCGCCAAAACACTCCCCAAGAAACTGTAATGTTGCCAAAAACAATTTATGGTGTGACCAAAGCTTCTGGTGAACTTTTGTGTGAATATTATGTTGCTAAATTCGGTGTTGATGTTCGCGGAATAAGATATCCTGGTTTGATTAGTCACACAGCTCTTCCAGGTGGAGGAACTACAGATTATGCGGTTGATATTTTTTATGAAGCAATTAGAAACAAAAAATATACTTGTTTTTTGAGTGAAGACACAATGATGCCATTGATGTATATGCCTGATGCAATTCGCGGAACTATGGATTTATCTGACGCTCCTTTTGAATCTTTAAAACATCATTCAAATTTCAACTTTGCGGCAATGAGTTTTTCATGCAAAGAGCTTTTTGAAGAAATTAAAAAACATATTCCTGAATTTGAAATTGAATATAAACCAGATTTCAGACAAGCAATTGCTGATACTTGGCCACAATCAATTGACGATGCTGCATCAAGATCTGAGTGGAATTGGAAACCAGAATATGATTTACCAAGAATGGTTGCCGATATGCTTGAAAATTTGACAAAAAAATTAACTAACTAAATTAAAACATCTTCTCACAATATCAGATTCTTGTCTTCCCGTGCTTGACACGGGATCTCGTGAGAAGGAGCACAACTCATGAGTTACCGGATGAAGATTTTTTAAGTCAGCAAAGCTGACTAACAAAATCTAGCTCCGGCATGACGGATTTAACAATTAAACAAACAACAAAATGATCAAAAAAGAATTCATCAGTAACATCGCATCTGAATTAGAAAATCTAAAATCAGAAGGTCTTTACAAAGCAGAATATGCCATCACCTCTTCACAGGGCCCTGAAGTTGATATTATTGATCAAAATGGAGATAAAAAATCTGTACTCAATTTTTGTGCTAACAATTATTTGGGTTTGGCAGATGATTTACAGCTTCGTGAGGTTGCCAAAAAAGCTATCGATAAATATGGATTTGGTACCGCTTCAGTTCGCTTTATTTGTGGAACAATTGACATCAACCAAGAGTTTGAAAAAAAGATGGCAGAATTTTTGGGTTATGAGGATGTTATCACTTACAGCTCTTGTTTTGCTGCCAATAACGGTGTTTTTGCTGCATTGTTTGACAAAGAAGACGCAATCATTTCCGCAGATTTGAACCACGCTAGTTTGATTGATGGAATCAGACTTTCAAAAGCGCAAAGATTTTTCTACAAATTTGATAGCATGTCTGATTTGGAAGAAAAAATCAAAGATGCACTACCTACTTCAAAGAATAGAATCATTGTTACTGACGGAGTTTTTTCAATGGATGGGGATATTGCTAAATTAAAAGAAATTTGTGACTTAGCTGAAAAATATGATTGTATGGTTTTGGTTGACGATTGCCACGCAACCGGTTTTATTGGTGAAAATGGTCTTGGCACAATTGAACATTGTGAAGTTTTAGGAAGGGTTGATATTTTGACCAGCACACTCGGAAAAGCTCTTGGCGGCGCTAGTGGAGGATTTATAGCTTCGCGCAAGGAAATAATCGACAAACTTCGCAACAAAAGCCGTCCTTACTTATTTTCTAACAACACTATTGCTTGTGTTTCTGCGGTCTCTTTGGAAATATTGAATCGACTCAAAACTTCAAAAGATTTGATTCAGAAACTCGCTGACAATACTGCTTATTTTAGATCAAAAATGGTTGAAGCAGGATTTGATGTTCGCAAAGGAGTTCATCCTGTTGCGCCAATAATGCTTTATGATGCCAAAATTGCCTCAGCCATGGCAAAAGATTTGACAGAAAATGAAGGAATTTATGTTGTTGCCTTCTCGTTTCCTGTGGTTCCAAAAGGTGAAGCTCGAATCAGAGTTCAAATTTCCGCCGCCCACACAAAAGATCATTTGGATCTTGCAATTGCTGCATTTATTAGGGTTGGCAAAAAGCACAAAGTGATTAGTTAGTTTTAAAAATTTAATGAAATCATTTGATGTAATAATAATTGGCGGTGGAGCTGCAGGATTAATGTGCGCTGCCGCTGCCAAAGATCGCGGAAGAAAAGTTTTGCTTCTAGAACATGCTGATTCGGTTGGGAAAAAAATTCGTATCTCTGGGGGAGGTAGGTGCAATTTTACCAACATTCACAATTCACCAAAAAATTTCCTTTCTGAAAATCCTCATTTCTGCGTTTCAGCTTTAAAAAGATTCACTTCGCAAGATTTTATTGATTTGGTCAAAAAACACCAAATCGACTTTCATGAAAAAACTCTGGGACAACTTTTTTGCGACGGTTCGTCAAAGCAAATCATCGAAATGCTCTTAAAGATGTGTGATGATGAGAATTCATCAAAAAAAGTTGCAATTTGGACGGAAGCAAAAATTGAAGGAATTAATAAAAACAGTGAAGAATTATTTGAAATAAAAACGAGCTTAGGAATTGTAAATTGTGAATCTCTTATTATTGCAACGGGAGCTCCTTCAATTCCAAAGATGGGCGCTACTAGTTTTGGATATGAAATTGCTAGACAGTTTGGATTAAAAATCACCCAAACCATTCCCGCCCTTGTTCCACTGACATTCACTGAAGATCTTTTAAATAAAACTAAGCTTCTATCAGGTGTCTCCTTGGAATGCTTTGTTTCGGTAAGGAAAGTAAAATTTCGAGAAGGGGTTTTGTTTACTCATCGCGGGATTAGTGGTCCTGCAATTTTGCAAATTTCCTCTTATTGGCAACCAAAAGAGGAAATTACTATTAATTTTTCACCAGATATTGAGGTTTTTTCTTGGCTGAAAAAAGAAAAAGAAATCAAGGCCAAGCAAGAAATCAAGAGTGTTTTAGCAAAAATATTGCCACGTAGTTTTGTAAATTTTGCGGTTGATGAAATTGGTTTTTCAGGAAATTTGGCTGATTTTTCAAATTTAAAACTAAAGCAAATTGGTGATTTTGTTAATAGTTGGAAAGTTGTTCCAAGTGGAACGGAAGGTTTTGCCAAAGCGGAGGTAACTTTGGGAGGAGTTAGAACTGATGAAATTTCTTCAAAAACATTTGAAGCAAAGAAAGTTTCAGGATTGTTCTTTGTTGGAGAAGTTTTGGATGTGACTGGACATTTGGGTGGTCACAATTTCCAGTGGGCGTGGGCTTCTGGTTTTGCTGCTGGACAGGTAGCTTAGGATATGGTGATGAGTGACTTTAAAAATCATCACTCACAAATCAAAATTCTAAATCAATCCCAATTTTAGCATTTCATTTCTGACTTTCTCTTGCGCTGCCTCCGAAGGATTGGTCAGAGGAAGGCGGATTTCTTGTTTGCAAATTCCCATTAAAGATGCGGCATATTTTACTGGAATTGGATTGGTTTCGCAGAACATTGCCAAATTCAATGCAGTCAATTGATCTTGGATTTCTAAGGCAGTTTTGTAATCTCCGCTTTTTGTCGCTTTTTGTAAATCAACGCAAAGTTTTGGCGTAATATTTGCCACAACTGAAATCATTCCTGATCCACCCATAGCATTGAATCCGACTGCGGTTGTGTCATCCCCTGAAAAAATTGAAAAATCTTTTGATACTAAAAGCCTTAGAGAAGCAACTCTTGCCAAGTCCCCAGTGGCATCTTTAACCCCAACGATATTTTTTAGTTTTGACAATTTAGCCAAATTTTCGTCAGAAATATTGACGATTGATCGACCCGGGATGTTGTAGATGATGATTGGAATGTCGCAATTATCATTAATTGCTTTGAAATGTTGGTAAATTCCTTCTGGCGTTGGCTTGTTGTAGTATGGGGCAACAACCAGAGCAGCGTCTGCGCCAGATTTTTTGGCGTACCTTGTGGTCATTATTGCCTCAGAAGTGGAGTTTGATCCGGTTCCTGCGATCACCTTGACTCTCTTGTTGGCGATTTTTACGGCCAGATCAATCACCAAATTATGTTCGGCGTGAGTCAGGGTTGGAGACTCTCCAGTTGTGCCGCAAGGGATGATTCCATCGGCGCCATTTTCGATTTGAAATTCGATCAATTTCTCAAAAGCAGCCTCATCGATTTTGTCATTTTGAAAAGGAGTAATTAATGCTGTGTACAAACCTGAGAATAACATTTTAAAAAACTTGATTTATTGATGGATAATTTATAAATTTGCCGATCATTATTGATGGGCCTTTAGAGCCCAAATATTCTTAGATCCTAGTTAAATTACAACCCCTAAAAATGGATAATCTACTTACCGAATACCTTCCAATCTTACTATTCTTCGGAGTTGCGTCCGGACTGTCTTTAACAATATTGGTCATTCCTTTTATTCTTGCTAAAAGAACTCCTGATGCTGAAAAAAACTCTCCGTATGAATGTGGATTTGAAGGAGTTGGTCAGGCCCGTAATGAATTTGATGTGCAATTCTATTTGGTAGCAATTCTCTTCATAATTTTTGATTTGGAAATTGCATTTTTATTCCCTTTTGCAGTCTCTCTTGGAACGATTGGTGTTTTTGGTTTTTGGTCAATGATGGTTTTTTTAACATTATTGACTGTTGGATTTGTTTATGAATGGAAAAGAGGAGCTTTAGAATGGAGATAATTAACAACGTTAAAAATACCCAAATGATCAGCCCGCTCAATCAAGATGGAATCTTGAATAGTGCGATGGATGAAATGAAAGATCGAGGTTTTGTTTTGGCAAAATTGGATGATCTTTCCAATTGGGCAAGAACTGGATCTCTTTGGCCAATGACTTTTGGTCTGGCTTGTTGTGCGGTGGAAATGATGCAAACTGCTGCTAGCAAATATGATCTTGATCGCTTCGGAATGGTATTCAGACCTTCCCCACGTCAATCTGACGTGATGATCGTTGCGGGAACTCTGACCAATAAAATGGCACCAGCAATGCGTAAGGTTTATGACCAGATGGCAGAGCCAAGATATGTGATTTCAATGGGATCTTGTGCCAATGGTGGTGGATATTATCATTATTCTTATTCAGTTGTTCGTGGTTGTGACCGTATTGTTCCAGTTGATATTTATGTTCCTGGATGCCCCCCAACCGCAGAGGCTTTGCTTTATGGAGTTTTACAACTTCAAAGAAAAATCAAAAGAACTGGAAAATTTAGACGTTAATAATATTCCTCATTGCTAATGAGAATATTTGATTTTCCAGAGAAACAGAAAAATAAAATTATGAGTGAAAAGTTAGAGCAGCAAGCAAAATATATTCAAGAAAAATTCAAAGGGTCAGTTAATATTCCGTCCATTCAAAATGATAATCTGATAATTTTTGTCTCACGAGATGAAATTATTGATTTTTTGACATTTCTAAAAAACGACTCCGAACTCTCCTTCAAACTTCTTCTTGATATCTTTGGTGCTGATTTTCTTGGAATCAAGAATCCTAGATTTGAAGTCATTTACAACCTTTTGAGCCTTAAAGCAAATAACCGCATCACGGTTAAAGTTGAAATTGATGATCAGGTTTCCGTTCCAACCACAACAGAAATTTTTAGTTCCGCAGGATGGTTTGAAAGAGAAGCTTTTGATATGTACGGAATTGTTTTTGATGGTCACCCTGATTTGAGAAGAATTCTCACTGATTATGGCTTTGAAGGACATCCGCTACGCAAAGATTTTCCACTAACAGGTTACAAAGAAGTTAGGTATGACGAAGTACAAAAAAAGGTTATTTATGAGCCAGTTAAGCTGATGCAGGAATTTCGCAATTTTGATTTTGAATCACCATGGGAGGGAATTTTACAAAATCCCAACCTTGCGGGTGACGAAAAAGCAAAGCCTTAAACAGTAAATAGTAGAATAAATATGAAAGAAGATAATTTAAACAAATCATTTTTCCAAAAAACTTGTTATAAAATAAAATCTGCACTTTGTAGAGCCAGAGATAGCTTCTTGTTAGCATCCAAAGGAAAAGAAGATTTACAAATAGTTTTATGGGGATGGGGAGTTGCGGCGTATGTGGCATCATTTTTTATCAATAAATTTATTTTGTTTGTTAATCTTCCAATAGCAAGTTGGGTGATCAGTATGTTGGTGATCGCTTATTTTATTTGGCATATTGTTGCTTTAAAAAGATGTACCCCGAAAAAAATACCCCTAACTAAAGAAGAAAAAATACAACTAAAGAAGGATCGTTTAAAAAGGATCTCTAATAAATTATTACTCAGGGAACCAATATCAAAATGGAACCCGTCTTACGCAGAAATCGCATTTGATCTCTACCTCATAGTTTGTTTCGCTGAATATTTAATGTAAATATTAAGCTGCACTTGAAAATCATTGATTTTCAATTTTATTAACTACAAAATTTATCATGGAAGACCATCCCAAAGTAAAGAAAAAGAATACTTTACGCCCGAAAAATAAAAAAAAATCTTACCAAGCAATTTTCAAAAAAATTACTAAAATCAGCAATTCTTTCAGCACTATTTTTCAAAATAACAAAAAGCCCTACCTCCTAAAATCTCTCAACAAGACAATTAATAGTTGCCAAAAAAGTGGCCTTCTCTCTTCGGAAACAAAAAAAATGATCAAGAATATCCTGAATATTGAGGATATTAGAGTTGAAAATGTCATGACCCCGAGAACGGATGTTATTGCCATTCAACACAATTCTAGTTTGGAGGACATAAAAAAATTAATAATTGAAAATGAACACACCAGAATACCAATCTTTAAACGTAATTTAGATAGTATTATTGGATTTATTCACAGTAAGGATTTGGCAAAATTCATCGGCTGTGAGGATGCTTCGCAAGCAGAGAACTTCAAGATCAATGATGTAATTCGTAAAATTTTATACGTTCCACACTCAATGAGAATCATTGATCTGCTGCTTAAAATGCGCTCTTCAAGGGTTCATATTGCTATTGTTCTTGATGAATATGGCGGAACTGATGGATTGGTTTCGATTGAAGATATTGTTGAGGAAATAGTTGGTGAAATTGAAGATGAACATGATATTCCTGATGACAATGTTTATTTGAGAATCAAAAATATGAATGAAAGCATAATTCAAGTTGGCGGCAGAGTTGAGATTGAAAAAATTTCAGAGTTTCTAACATCTAATCTTGTGATTGAGGATATTGGTAGTGATTTTGACACTGTTGGTGGCTTAATGTTTGCAATATTCAAGAAAGTTCCTGAAATTGGTGAAGTTCACGACAATTCTGGATTAAGATTCAAAATTCTTGCGGCTGACGCAAGGTCGGTGAAGTTGGTTGAGATATCTAAGATGGAAGATAATTAATATTATCGACCCGAAAAAAGATTAATAAAAAACCCTCTACATATTAAATGTGCAGAGGGTTTTTTATTGTCTAGATTTTGGAGGATGCTGACAGGTACCCAAATAAATAGATTTATTAAGAATTGCAGATGGATGTTTTTCCTCATGAGGTACCGAATCAAGATTTTCTAAGGCCGCAAAGCCACCTAAGAAACTCTATGTCCGGCATGAAGTTAACTCTCGTGATATACATCATGGTGATGACTCATGATGGTAATTTGGCTATTTTAACTAATTATGGTGACTCACGATTAGTGATATTTATTACTACAGGCTGCTTTTTAGCATCCAAGCATTCTTTTGGTGAGCTTCAATTCTGTCAGTTACCATTCCCGCCGTCACCTCATCGCCAACATTTTGAGCTTCTTTCAAAACATTAGTTAGGGTTTTAACGATAATATCTTGGCTATCAGACAAATCTTTGACCATGGAATTGGCATCCAATTCTTCATTACCTTCCTGAATATTCGTAAGCTCCATGTATTTTGCATAAGTTCCAGGAGCTTTTTCTCCTAAAGCTCTGATTCTCTCAGCAATCAAATCTACAGCCGCGAACAAGTCATTATATTGACCTTCGAACATTGTATGGAAAGATTGAAAATTTGGACCAGTGACATTCCAGTGATAATTCTGAGTTTTTAAATATAAAACATAGCTGTCAGCCAAGGCTACTTTTAGATAATCTGATACATTCTTATTTGTCATTTTTCTGATTAATTTAATTAATAAAAATAGTCTGCGCTACCGCATTTATTACACTAGAAATTCTGATACTATGCGCAATGGTTGATTTGTCTATTTTGGAATTTACTAATGTTTTGACATGAGAATCAATGCACAATCCACAACCATTAATTGCGGAGACAGCAAGGGAATAAAGCTCAAAATCAACTTTCCCAACCCCCGGATTGCCGATAATGTTCATACGCAATTTTGCTGGCATTTGTAAATAATCTTTATCGCTAACCAAATGCGTAAAACGATAATAAATGTTATTCATCGCCATGATTGAAGCTGCGGCTTTTGCGGCATTGACTTCCTCGCTAGAAATCTTTTCTTGCGATTTTTCTAAAATAAATTCCACCAAGTCAGAATTTTTGGTCGCATATCCGCAAGAAAGTGCAATTGCGTAAATCTGATTTTCTTGCAAAGATGATTCTGGATCAATTTTTAGAACGCTAGATAAATTTAATTTTATGTCGCGAGCGTAATCTTGAAATTCTATGTTTTTTGTCATTTTATTTTCTCTTTTAGATTTGAGGGCTTGTAAAATCACAAGCCCAATTTTTGATTAAACGTCAATCGTATCTTCACCTTTCTTCCAGTTGCATGGACAAAGCTCATCAGTTTGTAGGGCGTCTAAAACCCTTAAAACCTCATCTGGGTTTCTGCCGACATTAAGGTCATTAACTGAAACAAAACGGATGACTCCATCAGGATCAACCACAAAAGTTGCACGATTAGCAACCGCTTCTTCCTTGTTTAAAATTCCAAGATCAGCAGATAATTTTCCACCGATATCAGCCAGCATTGGAACTGGAAGATCTGATAATTCTTCATTATCTCTTTTCCAAGCCAAATGAACAAATTCACTATCCGTGCTTGCGCCCATCAAAACAGTGTCTCGATCAGCAAATTCTTCATTTAATTTTCCAAAAGCAGCAATTTCAGTTGGGCAAACAAAAGTGAAATCTTTTGGCCAGAAAAATAGCACCTGCCATTTTCCTTTGTTAGTTTCACTACTGATATTGATGAAAGCGTCATTTGGGCTTTCGGGGTATTGTCCCGATTTAACAGCTTTTAGATTGAAAGCTGGAAACTTGTCGCCGATAGTTAACATGATTTTTATTTATTTAAGGTTAAAAAATTACGACCCAATTGATCGTTATACCAAACCTCATCTTTAATCACTTTTTTAAACTGCATCTTTTTGGTCTAAAATTGAAAATAAAAACCTTTTTTATGCACCGATAAAGGCGGTTTTTCTCTTCAATTTTATCCTCAAAAATATTTTGTTTAAAAACGCAATTAAAGATAAGACTTGGTATTAGTTAAATGTAGACAAATCTATTCATAAGGATAATATATTATAATTATCTTAATAATAACTTTTACTTATCATGAATATTAGGGATTTCGAATATCTAATTGCTGTCAGCGAGCTAAAAAATTTCAGCAGAGCCGCAGAAAAATGCTTTATTTCCCAACCAGCACTGAGTCAACAAGTCAAAAAGATTGAAGATCAGTTGGGTTTTAACATCTTTGAAAGATCGAAGAAAAGCATCATTACAACTAGCAATGGCCAGAAAGTGATCAAACACGCCAAATCAATTATTTCTTACTACACTCAAATAAAAGAAATAGGTAATGAACAAATCAACATTAAAATTGGATTGATTCCCACGATATGTCCGTATCTATTGCCGCTTATTGTTGATAAATTGCATCAGGAATTTCCTGAAATTAGATTTTATTTTTTGGAATTAAAAACCGAAGACCTATTTAAAAAGCTCAAAGATGGAGAAATTGATTTTGGGGTAATTGCTTATTTTGACAATTTAATTGACGAAAAAACGCAATATTCCAAATCATATGACGAGGAATTCCTGCTTACTTTGCCAAAGACATCTAAATTATCTCAAAAGGATTTTCCAAAAATAATGGAAGAAAAGAAGTTGATTCTGTTAGAAGAAGGAAATTGCATGTCGGACAATATCAAGAAAATCTGCGATATTTACCACCAAAATTCTTTTAGTGAATTTTACGCAACTAATATTGAGACGGTAAAAAACATGGTGAGGATCAACAATGGTGCCGCTTTGTTGCCAAAATTATCCTGCTTAGATGAAAAAAATTTAAAGACTTTTTCTTTTGTCCCTAAAAAATCACGAGAAGTTGGAATGGTGTGGCGAAAAAGTTTTGAAGATGAAGGATTGGCAAAATCGGTAGGAGATATTATTACCCAAAATTCCAAATCAAAACTTTAGGGATAAATCCTAGACATTACCCAAGAATCACCGGATTTTTGGTAAATTGTTCTGTTATGCAATCTAAAATCACCATCTTCCCAAAATTCAATTCTAGTTGGTTTACATCTGAATCCCGACCAAAATGGAGGGCGAGAAACTTCTTTTCCATCAAATTTTTGTTCAACATCTTTGATTCTATCCGCAAATTCTTGATCATTTTTCATATCTTGAGATTGTTTGGACGCCCAGGCTCCAATCTGACTTTCTCTTCTTCTGGAGGCGAAATAATCGTCAGCCTCTTTCTTGGTGACATCTTCAACCTCACCTTCAATTCTAACCTGCCTACCTAGAGCTCCCCAATAAAAACAAAGGGCAACATTTTTGTTATTAGCCAATTCACCACCTTTTCTGCTGGTTAGGTTGGTAAAAAAACAAAAACCCGTTTCATCGAATTTTTTTAGCAAAACCATTCGCGATGAAGGTTTGTTTTTTTCATTAACAGTCGTCAAGCACATTGCGGTTGGCTCAATGATTTTGGGGTTATTTTGCGCTTCTTTTAACCAGAGGTCGAATGTTTCAAATAATTTATGATGTGCCATATTTATTTTTTAATTAGTTTGTTTAAATGATTTTTAACTTTTCCACTTTTAATGGCGTCTCTTGCCATGATTATTCCCTTTTGAACATCTTGAACTTTGTTTGCAACAAGTAATGCAAATGCGCAATTCAAAACCACAATGTCCTGATATGAAGAATCAACTCCATCAAAAAGTTCTATTATTTTTGCAGCGTTGTATTTTGCGTCACCGCCTTTGATAGATTCAATTGGTGATTTTTTAAACCCAAAATCTTCAGGATTGATTGTTTGGACTTCGCTTATTTTACCATTTTCTAGTTTTGCTATTAATGAATTATCGCAAATGGTGATTTCGTCCATTCCATCTTTTCCGTGAACAATAAATACTTTTTCACTTCCCGATGCCTTCAAAGCCTCAAGCATTGGAATCATGGTTTCAACTTTTGAAGTTCCAATTAATTGAAAAGCAGTATTGGCAGGATTTAAAAGTGGGCCTAGGAAATTAAAAATTGTCGGAACCCCTAATTTGGCACGAACTTTGGCAATTGACTTGAATGAGTTGTGGTAAAGAGGTGCATACATGAAACATAAATTATCCTTCTCTAAAGATTTTTCAATTTCATCTTGCTCTGCCAAAATATTTATCCCGAGCATCGATAAAACATCTGCCGAGCCAGATTTTGAAGAAATTGCTTTATTTCCATGTTTTGCAACCGGAACTCCACAGGATGAAACCAACAAAGCAACGGCCGTCGAAACATTTAAAGTATTCAATTTGTCGCCACCAGTTCCACAAACATCAATGGAATTTTTTGGAGCAGATATTTTTTTACAAAGAGGTCTAAAGGTTTCAATCGCACCAATAAAGGCAGAGGTAGAGAATTTAGATTTATTTAGATGACGCAGAAATTCTTCGATTTTTTCATCATCTAATTTCCCCGAAGTGATATTGGAGAAAATTTTTACATAATCGTCCTTACTAAATAGTCTTAATTCCATCACAACATATCAATAAAATTCTTAATCAATTGGTGACCATGCTCAGAAGCAATGGATTCGGGGTGAAATTGCACGCCGTGAATGTTAAAATTTTTGTGTTTAATGCCCATGATAATTCCATCCTTGGTTTTGGCGGTTATTTCCAAATCTTCAGGAAAATTTTCAGGTTCGATAGTCAGTGAGTGGTATCTAGTAGCTTTGAACGGAGAAGGGATATCTTTAAATACACTTTCTCCAGAATGAAAAATTTCACTGACTTTTCCGTGCATTGGATAGGTTTTTACCACTTTTCCACCAAAAGACTGACCAATTGATTGGTGACCAAGACATACACCTAGAATTGGATATTGCCCTTTTAGATCATTAATCACATCTAGACAAATTCCTGCTTCATTTGGTGAGCAAGGACCTGGGGAGAGAATTATTGCTTGAGGATTAAGCTCTTTAATTTCGTCAATTGAAATTTGATCATTGCGCTTGACCAAAACTTCTTTTTGTCCAGCCTCAAGAACGTAATGGTAGAGGTTGTAGGTAAAGCTGTCGTAATTATCAATGAGGAGAATCATGTTCTATTTTTAGTTTGAGTGATTGAGAATGAATCAACAAAATCATAAACCCCAGTTTTGTCGACTTCCAATGTACAGCTTTTTATTCGCTGATCTTTCATGATCAATTCTAAGAGTTCTCCAACCATTTTTTCAATCAAATGACAATAATTGTTTTTGGTGTAATCACGAATTTGGTTGGTGATTTTGTCGTAATCCAAAGTGTCTTCAATTTTGTCACTGACGATTGATTTTTCAAAATCTCCGTCAATTTGGACATTAAAAATTAAAGTTCTTGGATGAGTTTTTTCCCATTCATAAATTCCCAAGAAAGTTTCGATACGCAGGTTTTTTATTCTAATGATCATTGGTTAAATCCATTTGGAGACATTGGAGAAGAAGGTGGCATGCTGCTGTAATCTTGTGATTTTGGAATTTGCGAACTCCTATTTCTTGACGAGCTTTTTAGTGACATTGATCCGGCATATGGCGTTGACCCGACGGGTCTTCCGCTGCGAAGCATGTTATTATTGTAGACACAAGCAATTTGATTTCCATTTCTCAAAGTGAATTGAGCCCCAGTTCTTTCTACTATGATGTATTCTCCAGCCACCCTGAAGTTGACCAAAGATTCATATCCGTCAGCGTCAACCGCAAAAATTGCCGGCAATTCTGCGCTTTTTGCAGCAAATTGAAAATAGGTAAATTCACCATTATCGAACACTTTCATCGGAGAAATTGTTGGTGCTCCGGTGTATTCGTAATTGAAATTGTAGATACTTAAATTCCTCATATCAGGCTCGTCAGAAACTGGAGTTTTTGGAAATTCAAAAATATTCTTATCAGAATCATCCGGATAAACGAATTTAACCGCATAAATCAGATTTTCATCGTCTGGGCCGGTTGGAGTTCTGGCTATCAATTCAAAATTATAGATTCTTCCCAAATTAGTTTTAACTGTCATGTTGGTATTGGCATTGTCTGAAACTGGCTTTAGATAAAGACGTTTTTTGCTTTCAGATATTTTCCAAAGCCACGCATCAGAATTTCCAATTGCAACTTCAGAAATTTGTTCGGCCTGACCACTTTCGGATCTAGGTTCGTTGATCGCATTGATTCCAGAGGCGGTAGCACCTCTATTTGATTTACCTTGGAACTCAATAAAACCATGGTAATTGTAGTTTCCAATGTATCGATAAACGTCGTATGGATTGTAGATGAACATGCGGAATTTTTTCTCTTTACCCAAATATCTTGGCAATTGAGATGCGTTTGCATGTTCAGAATTATGGGTAAAAAAAGCTGATATTAAGAGAAAAATTAATGCTAATTTCTTCATTTTATTTTATAAATTTTGTAGGAAGTGATCATGAAATCCAATCTTGATCCTGGAGGTAGATCGGCATCTACACCAGAAAATTTGAAGTTTATTTTTGCCAAATATTTTTGGGTTGATTTAGTTTTTGAATTAGCTTTGATGGTGATCGTGTGATAAATATCAGCTCGATTGGGGATATCACGAACAACAAAATTTTTTGCCCTACTAATAAAGCCAACATCCTTTTCTTTAGGAAAAAGCACCAAACCAATATCAACTATTCTTTGATAATCGCGACCGAAATAAATGATCGGACTGTTGGGATTTTTCTTACTTAAAAAGCTTTGAAAATTTCGATATTCCTTCAAGGACGAATTATTCTTGATGTAGTTCATTTGATCATTCAAGGCCTGAATGTCAGTCTCTCTTAAATCGTAATTTTCTCTTTTTTCAACATATTTGATAAGTAAATACTTCAAGACCGCCTCATCAACACCACTAACCTCAATTGAGTCTTTAAGGCTTTTAATGACCGGAAAATAGCGCGATTGATCTTTTGGGCGAATTGAAATTCCAACTTTTTCTTTAATAGGAAAAGAAGATTGAATGGTCATTACTAAAACGTAGGTCACAAAACCAATGATCAGAACCATGAAGAACAGAATGGTTCTGTGGCAAACTGGCTGCACGTAGCGAAACAAGTACCAAGCCTTAGCATCCCCAAAAAAACTCCCATCATAGACCGAGGCTTTAATGAATTTATTGTATTCTTCTTTTTCTAAATCAGTTGATTTGTCCATTCAAATTTTTGATTATTTGAGTCATTTTTTGCGATGCCAAATCAATTCTTTCAGCATCAACACCCCTAAAAACTAACGCCGTTCCTCCAACAAAGGGGTAGCTTCCCATAGAAATATCGGCAAATTCTTTTTGCAAAATCTCCAAATCACTCGCCACCAGACTCTCGGTTAAATTTAACCTAATTTCTTTTGAAATAATTTTATCCCCACCAGTCAAATTTATTGATGCAGCAAAAAACATTTCCTGCATGATTTTAGGAACTCCAGCCATGACAATAACGTTTTCAATAATAAATCCAGGAGCTGAGCTGATTGGATTATCGAGCAGGCTTGCATTTCTTGGAACAAAAGCCATTTTCAAGCGAGCATCATTGACATTTTCCGCACCGTAATGATCAATCAATATTTGCTCAGCTTCTTCATTTTTGATCAAATCTTCACCAAATGCCTTGGCAATGGATGCGGAAGTGATATCATCGTGAGTCGGCCCAATACCTCCTGAGGTAAAGACATAATGGAATTTTTTGCGCAAATAATTGACCGCCAAAATAATTTCAGACTCATCGTCAGCAATCACCCTGACCTCTTTGAGGTTAATACCTCTCAAGGTGAGTTCTGCTGCTAGAAAATTCAAATTTTTATCAGCAGTTCTTCCTGACAAAACTTCATCCCCAATAATAATAAAAGCGGCTGTTACTAGCATAAAAGAAATTTAAGTAGTTAAATTAAAGTTGTAAGTCAAAGAAATAGGACTCTTAAATTCTTACTACAATGTTGGTGCACTTGAGGGGATTCGAACCTCCAACCTTCGCCTTCGGAGGGCGATGCTCTATCCAGTTGAGCTACAAATGCAAAAAATCCTTCAAGGATTCAAAACTCTAAATTTTATCTTATTAAGGTTTAGATGCTCTGCCGGTTCGAGCGGCATAGCCTTCGACCGTTTTTACTTTAAAACGCTTTCGCGTTTTATGAGCTAAAACTCAACACTCAAAACCCAGTTGAGCTAGAAATACGAAAGTAATTATTAATCGTTATCACTAATCTGCTCAACAGATTCAACTTCTGGAATGTAGTGTTTGAGCATGCTTTCAATTCCACTTTTCAAAGTGATGGTTGAGCTTGGACATCCAGAACAAGATCCTTTCAATTCTAATTTTACTATTCCATCCTCAAACCCACGAAACACAATGTCTCCGCCGTCCATTGCAACAGCGGGACGAACTTTCATCTCGATCAATTCTTTGATTTGAGCCACAACTTCACTGTCCTCTTCTTCATTTTCAACTGCCTTTAAAGGCTCCAAAGCTGGTTTCTCTGACAAGCAGAAATCCATTATTGTTGACAAAATTTCAGTTTTGGCATCTTGCCATTCCTGATTTTCAACTTTAGTGATGGTGACAAAATCTTTTCCTAAAAAAACCGACTCAACAGAATCAAGTAGAAAAAGCCTCTCAGCCAGTATTGACTTTCCCTTAGCCTGCTCTTTAGTTTTAAATTCAGTTGGATTTGCACCAGCAATTTCAACGTCCTCAGGAATGAATTTTAGAGTGGCTGGATTTGGTGTGTTCTCGGTTTGGATAAACATGATTTTTTTCTTTGATTTAATGAAGCCGGACACAATAAAACATATCAAAAATTTATCAATTAATAACCTTGGTTTTTACTATTATTGTTGGAAATTACTCATCGCACCGAAGAATACAGAATTCTGGTTTAACAAACGCGCTACCGGTAGCGCGTTTGTTAGAAAATAGAAATCGCAAATACAATGGGTGACATATTTTAGTCTTCAGATTGTGAAAATAACCTAATTTGATCGGCAGAATCTTATTTTCCATTTTTACATACTCAAATAATCGTCACCCTCGCTAAAGTGAGGATCTTGCGAGTCTGGATCTAGGATTTTTTAAAAGGAATGGATCGGATCAATAATTGCATACGGATGTTTTTCCTCATGAGGTACCGGATCAAGATTTTCTAAGGTAGTAAAGCTACCTAAGAAACTCTATGTCCGGCATGACGGTAACTTGTGAACGATGGCAAATTGTGATGACAACTGATTGTAGTGACTGATGGTGGTGAATTTTTTACAATTTATGATTGGTGCTAAGTTGGAGATTGATTTACCTGTTTTTTTAAAAAAAGGTCATATTTTTTATGTTTTTAATTGTCGGATTTAAAAATTCTTGGTTCCGAAGTGAATTGCAACCACTCCAAAATTTAAACTCTTAAAACCCACATTCTCAAACCCAGAAATTTCAATCATTTTTTTGAAATTATCTTGATTGGGGAATTTGCGGATTGATTCCACTAAATATTGGTAAGAATCTTCATCTCCAGCAACCATCTTGCCAAGTTTTGGGATGACATTGAAAGAGTAAAGATCATAAAGTTTAGCTAGGGGGAAATTATTTACCGTTGAGAATTCCAAACACACAAATTTTCCTCCCGGCTTAAGAACTCTAAATGCCTCATTCAAACCCTGTTGAACATTGGTAAAATTGCGGATTCCAAAGGCAATGGTGTAAAAATCGAATGAATTGTCAGAGTAAGGAAGATTCTCTCCGTCGGCTGCTTGAAAGTTAAAATCGGAAAATAAATTTTTGTCAATCGCCCTAGCCTTTCCAACTTCTAACATTTCCTCATTAATGTCAGAAACTTCAATATTTATTTTTGCATTTGTTTTTTGCGCTTTTTTTAGAATTCGAAAAGCAATGTCCCCAGTTCCCCCTGCAACATCGATTGAGCTATATTCCTGATTTGGCATGAGTGCAATTTGATCGATCATTTTATCTTTCCAAATTCGATGCAATCCAGCGCTCATAAAATCATTCATCACATCATATTTTGAAGCAACTGATGAAAAAACATGTCCAACAAGCGAGGCTTTTTTACTCGCCTCAACTTGCTTAAAACCAAAATGAGTTTGACTTTGAGAATCGTTATTTTCCATTTTTTGTTTTTATTGGGATTTAAATTTGTGTTTAATTTTGTTGATATTCTGATAAGAAATTAAGCGCTAAAAGAAATATTTATCTTCCAAATTATCAGGAACAATAAGAACTGGGAATTTGATTTTACTTCCGATTTGACTGGATAGTTTGGCCAAAACATTTTCAACCTGCTTGCCAGATTTTCCAAAAACCATCATCGCATAATTTGGATTTTCTTTAACTTCCTTTAAAACCTCTCTTGAAACTTCTCCTTCTCGAATCGAAATAACAGGAATTATTCCAGTTTCACTAAAAACACTATCAATCATTTTTTGTAGCCTGGTTTCCACTTCATCTCGACGGCACTTGCCAATAGCTTTTGAAACAAAGAGCATGCTTTGGGAAGGTTCTATCACCACAAGAATTTGTATCGAAAAATCAAATTTTTTTACCAAATTCAAAACATACCGTAGTGAAGTATCGGTATTTCGAGCCACATCGAGGCAAACTAAGATACTTGGTTTTTGTCGCATATTATTTATTGAATAGTTTAACAAATACAAAATTAGCAAAAAACCCAGCGCTAACCGCAATTAAAATGGCAACAATTGCGTATAGAACAGAATTATTGTGGGCAAATTGGTTAATATCAGAGCTCAATCCAACTTGATTAACGTAGATTGGAATTGACTGAAAGGATGACAATTCACTATCGTCGATCAAATATATATCGACAACATAGGTTCCTTGGGAAATATTTTTAGGAAATCTCAGCATCACCTTAAATAGAGTCTCATCAAGAAACTCAATTGACTCTGGATGACTTAAATAAAGATTTTTATTCTCCATATTATCAACGAATTCCACCTTAAATTCTGATTCAGGAACATTTTTATTTTCTTCAATGTCAAATTGAATACGATCCTTTCCAATTTCTAATTTTGACAATATTCTCTCGTCACCGACTTCATTTTCGTTACTGGAGAAAAAAGAATAATAACTGTGAGAATCTTTGAAAAGGGTTCGATCCTTATTATACCAAACTCCGAGCAATTTATCCTTCTTACTAACCACATAATCTTTCTTTGGCCCGCGAATCACCACGATAATATTACCAGCATTTCCCTTGGCCCCAAACAATAAAACTTCTGCACCAGTAAATTTGGTGTCAATGTTGATTTGATTGGTGGAAATTCCTGAAATAATCGGTCGGGAATGGGCTTTGTTTATGCTTGTGAACGACAAACAAAGTAAAATCATTAAAATAATTTTCATTTGATAACCTCAATAACAAAAAGACTGGCGGGCTGTGCAAAAAGCTGCAGAAGCATTTTACTGCAAATCACCAAAATTATTACCGCCAAAACTGAACGCAAAGCCTCAGTGTCAACCTTGTAGGAAACTTTAGTACCAATTTGGGCGCCAATAACTGAGCTGACAATCATCAAAAAAGCTAATACAATATCAACATTGTGATTGGTTACCGCCTGCAAAAATGTGGTATTTCCAGCGATGAATATGGTTTGAAAAAGCGCAGTTCCAACGATCACTGCAGAAGGCATTCTTAAAATATAAACCATGGCAGGAATCAAAATAAATCCGCCGCCAATTCCCATAATCGCCACCAAAATTCCTACCAAAAATCCAATCATTACAGGAACCAAAACACTAACTTCGATATTTGATTTTGGAAAACTTATTTTGTAAGGCAAGTTTCCAAGCTTGATCATAATTGACGCCATTAAGTTATCGCGCTTTTTATTTTCCCAAATGATATCGTATTTCCGCTCCAGAATGATTTTGCAACTTTCAATCAACATAATCACGCCAATTGACCCCAAAACAACCACATATGAAATTGCGACCGCTACATCAATTTGACCAGTTTTTTGCAAAATTTTAAAAATCCAAACACCTAAAGACGAGCCAAAAAATCCTCCTATCAGCAACATCGACCCCATCTTAATATCCACATTGCCCCGCCGCAGATGCGCCAAAACTCCAGAAACTGAAGACGCCATGATTTGATTTGCCGCCGTTGAAACTGCAATTGCCGGGGGGATTCCATTAAAAATCAAAAGTGGAGTTGACAAAAATCCACCACCTATTCCGAACATTCCTGCCAAAAACCCAGTCAAAAGACCGAGGCCAAGAATGAGGAAAATATTTACCGGAATTTCCGCTATAGGAAGATAAAGTTGCACTTTTTAACTATTGGTTTGAATTATTTTTATGACTAGATTTGATTGTGTCTTTAATTCACCAAACTTAATTTCTTTACCTTCATTATCAAGATTTTTAATCAAGGTAAGAGCTAGTAGCTTATCTTTATGTAAAATTGATGATAAAATTAAACCGATCTTTTTTTCACCAGATTCAATAGCAGTTCCTTTTTCGATTTTTTCTCCATCCACTTCAACTAAAAATATTCTTTTACGAATAGTTCCTTTGTAGTGCATTCTTGCGGTCGTTTCTTGTCCGACATAACAACCTTTTTTGTAGTCGACGGCAGAAAAATCATCAAAACCAAATTCGAGTGGAAATGATTTATCAACAGTTAAATCTGAATCGTCAGGTATTTTTAGATTTATCCGACGAAGATTATATTCATCGCTTTTATTCTCCTGGAGAAGGTGAAGATCAGTCTTTTTAACAAAAGCACGATAACCCATTTTTTCATCCCTTGGGTCGACAAAAACAATATCCTGATCATCAAAAACTTCTTTATCCAAAGCAGTCAAAACCAGTAAACCTTCTTCTTTGCCGATTTCAACTTTTGAACGAAATTTGAAAAAAGAAAATTTCTTCACAATTTCATCCACTTTTTCAAAATCACAATCAAGAAGGAGTCTTTCTCCATCCAAAATTATAAAAAAATCATAAAGGAAACGACCTTGTGGGCTGAGCATAAAACTGTAAATAGCATTGGATTTGGAAGCTTTATTGATGTCGTTAGTTATGAGTCCTTGTAGAAAAACCTCTTTATCCTCGCCTGAAATACTGATAATGGATCGGTTTTTTAGTTGCAATATATTATTCATAAATTGTTGATTTTAGTTAGTTATTTTAACAAATAAATACTCATCTAAACGAAATTTTAGATCTTGAGGGACTAGAAACCTTTAACTAACAGTTCCTATCCTTCTTTTTTTGTCTCACGATATTCTGCGTCAAGCTCGGGAGGGTGAATTATGCTGAAATAATAATCTTGAAAAACTTCTTCTTACCAA
>JBLHTM010000003.1:0-52608 GCA_047627215.1 Rickettsiales bacterium
TCATATTTACCAGATTTGATTGCGTCTTGCAATTCTTCTCCAACTTTTGCAGCCGACATTTCTGGCATCAAATCGTAGGTTCTCACTGACGGAGATTGAACCATGATCCGTTCCTCGCCGACATATTTGTCTTCTTTTCCACCACTAAAAAAGAAAGTTACGTGAGCATATTTTTCAGTTTCAGCGATTCTTGCTTGTGTTAAATTTTTCTGCTCCAAAACTTCCCCAAGAGAGTTTCTGATTTTGATGGAAGGAAACAAAACCGAGAAATGTTGACTCAATTTATCCGAATAGGAAGTCATTGAGGCTTGGTCGGCAAATTTGATTTTTCGGGCTTTAAATTCATTAAAATTTTTATCAAGCAAACTGGTGGAAATTTGGCGAATTCGATCAGCTCTGAAGCTCGCCATCAAGAGTGAATCTCCGTCTTTCATGCCGGAGTAATTTGCGGCGCAAACGGGAACTAAAAATTCGTCATTGACGTCATCTTGATAAGAATTCTCAACCGCCGAAATTGGATCGTCAAATTTTGGTGCGTCAGCATCTACAATTGCTCTAAAAGCGGTCTCAATTCGATCCCATTTTTGATCTCGATCCATTGAATAATATCGACCTGATAAGGTGGAAATTTCAATTTTAGGGAAATCTTTTATTTGTTCTTTTAAACTTTGAAGATGGGTCATGGCACTTTTTTGGGCAACATCTCTGCCATCCAAAAAGCAATGAAGTTTCACATTTACTCCATTTTCGGCCAAAGTTTTTGCCAGAAAAATGACATGATCAATGTGGCAATGAACTCCTCCGTCAGAGAACATTCCCATCAAATGGCAGGTTTTTGATGATTGGATTAATTTTTGTAAATCTAAATTTTTGGCAAGAGATCCATCTTTTATGGCATTATTTATGCGCGGCAAATCTTGAAAAATAATTCTCCCCGAGCCAATGCACACATGACCAACTTCTGAATTTCCCATTTGACCTTCTGGCAAACCAACGTCAAGTCCTGAAGTTCCTAATTTTGAGTGAGGAAAATTTGTTAAAATTTGATCAAAATTTGGAGTTTTAGCTCGCGCAATTGCGTTGTCAGCGGCATTCTCATCGCCAATTCCCCATCCATCCAGAATGCACAGCAAAACTGGTTTTTTAACATTATCCATATTGTTGATTTTAAGTAGTTGTGCAGTTAGATTATTTGCTTCATTTTGAGCGCCACAAATTATCAATTTAATCCTCCTAAAATCAATGGAAACAACTCATTATCTTCCCAAAGTTCGCGGCAAATATCGCTACAATGTTGATTTGTCGAAAACCACTTGGTTTGGAGTTGGTGGTCCGGCTCAAATTTTATTCCTCCCTAAAGACGCTGATGATTTGGTGCATTTTTTAAAAAATAAACCCAATGATTTGAAGGTTACCATTCTTGGCGCCAGTTCCAATGTAATCATTAAAGACGGAGGAATTGAAGGGGTGGTCATTAAACTTGGCGGTGAATTTGCTAAATTTTCTCACCAAGAAAACGAAATTACGATTGGAGCGGGAAATTTATGTTTCAATGCCGCTCTTTACACCAAAATCAATGGTCTTGCGGGTTTGGAATTTATGTCCTCAATTCCTGGAAATGTTGGAGGAGCAATCGCCATGAATGCTGGTTGCTACGATGGAGACATTTCCAAGCAACTAATTTCCGCCACCGCGATTGATTTTGATGGCAATGTTTTAGAAATTGCTAATGAAGATTTTGGTTTTAAATATCGCGGAAATTCTTTGCCTAAAAATCTAATTTTTATCAAAGGAGTTTTTTCGGTTGAAAAATCCACAACCAAAGAAGTCGGAGCAAAAATTGCTGATTTTGCCGCCAAAAGAGAAGCGTCTCAACCAATTCGTCAGAAAACCGGCGGCAGCACATTCAAAAATCCTGATCAAATAAAATCCGGCGGAAGGAGTGCGTGGCAGATAGTTGATGAAGCGGGGTGTCGGGGATTAAAAGTTGGTGACGCACAAGTGTCGGAAAAACACTGCAATTTCATGATTAACACTGGAGATGCAAAAGCCCAAGATTTGATTGATTTGGGAAATTTAGTGATTGATAAAGTTAAGGAAAAAACCGGAATTGAACTTGAGTGGGAAATAAAGCGGATTGGTAAGTGATATTGTTCACTTTTTAAATATTATTCACCAGATTGTGTAGTGGATTAAAGAGTGTTTGGGCTCCTAAAAATTATAAAATCATTTTTAGCTAGTTGTTGTGAGGTCGATATTTAGAACTGCCTTGTGTAAATAATGAAATTGGAGCGGGTGAAGGGAATTGAACCCTCGCGACTAGCTTGGAAGGCTAGGGCTCTACCACTGAGCTACACCCGCAGAAGAAAAATTGTAAAAGCAATAAAGAAAATATTACCAGACTTACAATTCATCACTAATTTTTGTGGTGGAGAGAGAAGGATTTGAACCTTCGTACGCTTACGCGGACAGATTTACAGTCTGTTGCCATTGACCACTCGGCCACCTCTCCTCTAAATTAGGAGAATGGTTTTTACAGGATATCTTTTATCAAGTCAAATTTTGATTACTTCTTTTATTAGAGGAATCGTAATATTTCTCTTTCTTTCCAAAGAATAAAACTCCAACAATCTTACCACATCAAAAACAGTGGCGAAGTCTCTTTTGAGATTCTTAGCCAAAAAGTCGATGACTTTATTATCCACTTGCAGCTGTTTGGTGGAGAAATTTTTGATTAATAGCATTTTGATCAAATCATCGTCAGGTTTTTCTATGTTTAACTGGAAAACATTCTTTAGGCGCGAATTGAGATCATTTATGGCGTAGCCAAGTGAAAAAAGATCTGACTTAGAAGTCATCATCAAATAAGAGGATTTTTCTTGTGCTAGATTGAAAACCTGCAAGAGCAATTCTTGGTTTTTTATTTCATCGATGTTTTCAATGATGTAGAAGCTTTTTGCTTTGATTATTTTGATTAGGTTGGTGTTTTCTAGGTCTTTTAGGTCAAGAAACTCTGCTTTGTGTTTTTTGCCCCAAATATTGGCTAAATGGCTTTTTCCGGCAAATTTTGGCGCCTTAATGGCGAATATTTCTGGAAAAGATTGATTTTTTGGGTCAAAATTGACAACAAAATCAAAGGCAGATTTGTTGCAATCAGATTTCAGAAAATCTGCCGATAAATATCTTTCTTGGGTTGGAAAATTGAAGCTAAGTTGCAATTTGGGAAAATGGTTGAGTTTATCGCAAGAGCAGGTAATTTATAAAAAATTATCTTTATGGCAAGCTGAATCTTGGTGATAAAATAAATTTGTTTAAAATAATATCTTTAATCAGTGTCCAGTGGGACAAAAAATGATATCCTGCCAATCCTTTGTTTAAAAGTGTTGGTGATTCGTTACCTTCCTAAAAATCATTAAAAACTATTAATATGTCTAAAAAATTCGATCTTTGTATTATTGGCGCTGGACCTGGTGGATATGTTGCGGCGATTCGCGCTTCTCAGCTTGGCTTGAAAGTTGCAATTATTGAGGCCAACCACTTGGGTGGAATTTGCTTGAATTGGGGCTGTATTCCAACAAAAGCTTTGCTTCGCACTTCTGAAATAAATCATCTTTTACACAATTTGGATCAATTCGGTTTTTCAGTTGGAGAAATAAAATTCGATTTTAATAAAATCATCGAGCGCTCAAGAGGTGTTGCTGCAAAACTAAGTGGTGGAATTGCCGGTCTTTTGAAAAAAAACAAAGTTGAAGTTATTTCTGGTTTTGGAAAATTGCTTGGAAATAATAAAATTTCGATCAGCAAAGATGGAAAAGAAATTGAAGTTGTTGAATCTAAAAATATCATCATTGCAACTGGAGCTAGAGCTAGAGACATTCCTGGAATGGAGGCTGACGCTGATTTGATTTGGAATTATCGCACAGCAATGACTCCAAAGGAACTTCCAAAATCAATTTTGGTTGTTGGTTCTGGTGCAATTGGTGTTGAATTTGCCAGCTTCTACAAAAACATGGGAACCCAAGTTACTATTGTTGAGATGGCAGAAAATGTTTTGCCAGTTGAAGATGAGGAAATCTCAAAATTAGCGCGCAAATCTTTTGAAAAGCAAGGAATTAAAATTCACACTTCAGCGGCTTTAAAATCAATCACCAAAGGAAAAAATCAAATTACTGCGCAAGTTGAGATTGGCGGAAAAATTGAGAAAATTACGGCTGAGAAAATAATAATGGCAGTTGGAATTGTTCCAAATCTTGAAAATATTGGTTTAGATAAAACCAAAATCAAGTTGGATCGTGGTTTTGTTAAAACTGATGGATTTTGTCAAACTGACGAGAAAGGAATTTATGCCATTGGTGACATTGCCTCTGCTCCTTGGCTTGCTCACAAAGCATCTCATGAAGGTGTTGTTGCTGCGGAAAAAATTGCTGAGAAAATGGGTAAATACAATGCCAAAGATACTCATCCAATCAAGCCAGAAAATATCCCGGGTTGCACATATTCAATGCCACAAATTGCATCAATTGGCTTAACTGAGAAAAAAGCTAAGGAAAAAGGATTGAAATTCAAAGTTGGCAGATTCCCTTACACGGGCAACGGAAAAGCCATTGCAATGGGAGAAACAGAGGGTTTGATCAAAACAATTTTTGACGAAAAAACCGGAGAACTTTTGGGGGCACATTTGATTGGCGCGGAAGTGACTGAAATGATTCAAGGATATGTGATTGGTAAGCAAGCTGAGCTTACTGAGCTTGATTTTATGCACACAATTTTTCCACACCCAACTTTGTCGGAAATGATGCATGAGTCAGTTTTGGATGCTTTTGGTAAAGTTATCCATTCTTAAATTTTCTTTCTAGTTTGCTGCGCCTAAAAGCCCTTGTAATGATATGGTTGGAGAAAATAGTCATTGCTCACAAGGATCTTTGTCTTTGCGGCAAGCCAGAAAAATAGAACTTTTTTATCTAACTTTAAATTTTTCTATCTTTTGATTAACAAATTTTCTCACCAAAAATTCATAATTGATCATCATTCAGAAATTTCTAGTACTAATGATTTCGCATTAGAATTGATAAAAAATAATCAGGCGATTTCAAATCAGGTTATTTTATCCGATGCGCAAAATGGAGGAAAAGGCAGACTTGGAAGAAGCTGGATTTCTCCGCAGGGGAATCTTTATTTTTCAATAATATTAAAAATACCAGAGGGTATTGATTTTTCTAATTTGTCTTTTGTGGCCGCGGTTGCTCTTGGAGAGGCTATTAATTTGAAGAAAATTAATTACAAGTGGCCAAATGACATTTTGCTTGAGGGCAAAAAAATAGCTGGGATATTGTTGGAAAAAGATGGAGATTTTTTGGTTATTGGAATTGGAGTAAATTTAATTTCTAATCCGACAAAAACTAATTATCCGGCAGGAAATTTGAAAGACTTGGGAATTGATTTAGAAAAAACGGATTTACTAAAATCATTTTTGGATCAATTTTCCAATCTGCAACAAAAATGGCATAGTTTTGGCTTCTCGCCAATTAGAAACCTATGGCTTTTAAGGGCTTGGAATGTTGGAAAAGAAATTAACGCCAATTTACAAAATGAGTCGATCAAAGGGATTTTTAAAGATCTGGATCAAAATGGAAATCTGATTTTGAATGTTGATAATCAAGATTTGATTATTTCTTCAGGGGAAATTTTTTAAAAAATTAATTTACAGTAAATATGGCTAAAGTCATTCTAAGACGAGCTAAAAAGCAAAAAGCCGATCCAAAATCCAACCTTAAGTCCAAACAATATGATGAGGATTTTATCCCCTTTGTTTGCCATTTTGATGAAAACACCATTCTAACCAAAAACGGCGAGCTTTTGCAGGTCATCAAAATCACCGGTTTTAACCATGAATCAATCAGCTCTGAACTGGTGACTTTGAGAGAAACCGTTCGTGAGGCGATACATGGCAACATCAAGACAAGCGATTTTGCGATCTGGCTGCATACCATTCGAAGAAAGAAAAATATTGCTCCAGAAGGTGATTTTGATGATTATTTTTCCAATAAGCTAAATGACGATTGGCACAAAGCGAACGGTTGGGAAAATCAATTTGTCAACGAGCTCTATTTGACAATCATTATCCAAGGTCGTGATACTTCAATAATAAATTTTCAATCTCTATTGCGCTCCTTTTCTATTGGAGCAACCAATAATTTGCATATCAAATCATTAGAATCTGCTCATGAAAAACTATCTACCACCACAGATGGTCTTCTGGAGGAGTTGGATCATTACGGCGCTAGATTGCTTGGAATTAAAGAATGGGATGGTGTTTTATATTCAGAGCCAATGCATTTCTTTGATAAGATTGTTAACTTAAAAGAAGAGCGATTTCCGCTTAGGGCTAACGACATTTCTAGTGACTTATCGAACTCAAAAATCGCCTTCGGAAATCAAAGTTTGGAGGTTTCTAGGAAGGACAGCAAAAATTTTGCAACCATGCTCTCCATTAAGGAATATCGTGAAGTTTCGATTGAGGCTTTAGAAAAGTTCATCCAGCTTCCTCAGGAATTTATCGTTACCCAATCTTTAGATTTTATTAGTCGAGATCAGGCTTTGCCTTATTTTGAATATCAAAATTATATTCTGGAAGTTAGTGGGGATGAAGAGTTCCGCTATCTTTCTGACATAGAACACACGATCGAAAGTGATACTGAAAGTCCGACTGACTATGCTCAGCAGCAAATAACCATCATGCTTATTAATGACAGCGTCTCTGGTTTGGAAAATGATACTAAAAGCGCGTTGATGAAATTACACTCCTTGGGTTTGGTTTCAATTCGCGAAGACACATTCTCCGAGCATTGCTTTTGGTCACAATTACCTGGAAATTTTCAGTTCCTAAGGAGGCAAAATCCAATTACCACCAACAGAGTTGCCGGATTTGCTTCACTGCAAAATTTTCCGGTTGGAAATAGAATTCGTAATCATTGGGGAAGCGCGGTAAGTATTTTTAGAACTATTCTGGGAACTCCGTATTTTTTCAATTTCCATAATGGGGATAACGGACATACTTTGATTGTTGGCCCGCACAAATCAGGAAAAACGGTTCTGTTGAACTTTCTAACCAGCCAATCACGAAAATTTAAAAATAAATTATATTATTTTGGCTATCGCAGATCGGGAAATATTTTCATCAATTCAATTCAAGGAAATTATTTATCCATTAGAGAAGATATAAATGATGAAAAGCGCCTAAAAATGAACCCGCTTTTATTGCCAGACAATTTGGAAAATAGAAAATTCTTATCCGTTTGGATTGGCTCTTTGGTTAATTATGGGAAAGAGCCAATAAGACCGGATGAGCTAAAATTTATACCAACTATTGTTGATAAGATAGTTGATTCAAAAACCACAAACTTATCTAAGGCGGCCGATTTTTTTAAAAAGAAATCTACGCAGAATATCTATAAAAAACTCTCAATTTGGCATGGAAAAGGTAAATATTCTTATATTTTTGACAATCTTGAAGAGAGTGATTTGTCAATAAATTTGGTGAATGCCTTTAATTTAACGTCAATATTGGACTTTAAGCCGATAGTAACTTCCATCGCTTGTTATTTGATGCATAAAATCGAATCATTGCTAGACGGAGACAAGGTGATGATTGTCTTGGATGAGGCCTGGGAGATGCTTGATAATTACATTACAGGACCTGCTATTAATGAATGGTTGGCTCGCCTACGAAAGAAAAACTGTATTGTTATTTTTGCGACTCAAAGCATAAAAGATGGCGCATCTAGCAGCATAACCCATAAAATTCACCAAAATCTTGCGACTCAAATTTTCTTTCCAGACCCCGAGCCAACGCAGTATTATAAGAGTGTTTTTGGTCTTAATGATTCAGAATTTGAATTACTTTCGGTAATGAATAAAAATAATTATCACTTTTTGTTTAAATATGCCGACAATTCAGTTGTGGCATCTTTGGATCTTAGTGATTTGTACGATAATGTGGCCGTCCTTTCTTCTAAGAATGAGACTTTAAGTGCCATGGAAGAGGCTATAAATAAATTTGGCAGCCAAACCAAGGATTGGTTGCCAGAGTTTTTTAGAACTACAAATTTGGTGGATTAAAAGTGACTATTCACATCCAGATCGTTGTGGACAGGTTGTGATTCGTGATTTCCCCTGATAATGAATCACCAATGAACCAAGGTAGTTTTTTTTATTGACTTTAACCTCACCCTAATTTAGTCTGCCGCGCTCTTAATTTTTCTTTATACTTACCTTTAAAATCATGGTTCAAACTACTTACTCAGCCAAAACCGCTGAAGTTCAAAAAAAATGGCTAATCATCGATGCCACAGATTTAGTTTTAGGTAGAGTCTCTACCATCGTTGCAAAAATATTGCGCGGAAAGCATAAGCCAATGTTTACTCCCCATATCGATTGTGGTGACAATGTCATCATCATCAATGCAGAAAAGATTCATTTGACCGGCAAAAAACTAGCTGAAAAAACATATTACTGGCATACTGGATACCCAGGTGGGATCAAATCTCGTACTGCAGAAAAAATAATGGAAGGAAAATTCCCAGAAAGAATTTTGCAAAGCTCTATTGAAAGAATGATTGGAAGAACTCCACTTGGTCGTGACCAACTTAGAAAACTTCACATCTATCAAGGGGATTCGCATCCTCACCAGGCTCAAAAACCAGAAATTCTAGACATTGCGTCTTTGAATCCCAAAAACTCAAAACGTTAATCTTAACTAAAAATAGATATGTCAAACATAAAAGAAGCGATCATCGAAGCTACTAATATTATTAACACAGAAAACACAGCAGAGATCAGAGAGCGAATTGTTGACAATTTGGATAGATCCTATTCAACTGGCAAAAGAAAAAACTCAATTGCTAAGGTTTGGATCAAAAAAGGAACTGGTAAATTTGAACTAAAAGGGAAAACTAAAAAAATTAAAGATTTACAAACTTACTTTGGAAGAGAAATTCTTTGCACGATTGTTAACCAGCCATTGGTTGCAACGGGCAATGAAAATAAATTTGATATTCAAGCAAGTTTAATTGGTGGTGGACTTTCTGGTCAAGCTGGAGCATTACTACTCGGAATCAGTAAAGCATTGGTTTGTTTTGATCCTGAAACTCACAAAGCATTGCGCGCCGCTGGTTTCTTAACAAGAGATTCTAGAGTTGTTGAAAGAAAGAAATACGGCCTTAAGAAAGCTAGAAAAGCTCAAACTTATCGTAAGAGATAGGATTTTAATTGTTAATGTTTACTGTTTAATGATTACTATAATATCATTAGTCAGTAAACATTAATAATTAACTATTGTTCCAAATATGTCATTAATTGATCAAGTCAATTTCCCCTCCGATCTAAAAAAACTCTCCTTACCCCAATTAAAACAATTAGCAGAAGAACTAAGAATCGCAACAATCGACGCTGTTTCAAAAACAGGCGGACATCTTGGCGCTGGACTTGGTGTAATTGAGCTAACCATTGCCCTACATCATGTTTTTGACACGCCAAAAGATAAGATAATTTGGGATGTTGGACATCAATCTTACCCGCATAAAATTCTCACCGGAAGAAAAGATCGAATGGAAACCATTCGACAACCAGAAGGTCTTAGCGGATTTGCCAAAAGAGCAGAAAGCGAGTATGATGCTTTTGGAGCGGGACACAGTTCGACCTCAGTCTCGGCCGCCCTTGGTTTTGCAGTCGCTAGAGACCTAAAAGATCAAAAAAGTGATGTTATCGCAGTTATCGGAGACGGTGCAATTTCTGCTGGAATGGCATATGAAGCACTAAATAACGCCGGGGTAATGCATAATCGTCTTATTGTTATTCTCAATGATAATGACATGTCAATAGCCCCTCCAGTTGGAGCAATGTCAAACTATCTTTCTAAGCTAGCCTCTTCCAAATCCTACTTAAAATTCCGCGGACTTTCCAAAAAAATCTTAAGAAAACTTCCTGATAATATTTCTAAATATCCTCGAAAGTTTGAGAAAGCTATCAAAGAGTGGTGGATGGGAGGAAATATCTTTGAGGACATGGGTTTTTACTACATCGGAGCGGTTGATGGGCATAATTTAGACATATTAGTGCCGATTCTGCAAAATATTCGTGATGATAAAAGTACCACCCCAATCCTAATTCATGCCGTAACTGAAAAAGGTCATGGTTACAACAAGATCATGAAATCAACAGACTGCCTTCACGCTGTTGCTAAATTTGATCCCAAAACCGGAATTCAAGATAAAAAACCAGCTGGAAGCCCAACCTACAGCCAAATATTTGGGCAATCCCTAACCGCAATCGCTAAAAAAGACCAAAATATTGTTGCGGTTACGGCCGCAATGCCATCTGGAACTGGTCTTGATATTTTTGCAAAAGAATTTCCACAAAAACAAGGGGAGAAATCGGCCAGATTATTTGATGTTGGGATTGCTGAGCAGCATGCCGTCACTTTTGCGGCAGGACTATCTTGTGAGGGAATTAAGCCATTTGTAGCAATTTATTCCACCTTTCTCCAAAGGGCTTACGACCAAATTGTTCACGACGTTGCTGTGCAAAAACTACCCGTCAGATTTGCAATTGATCGAGCTGGATTTGTTGGCGCAGATGGGCCAACTCACGCAGGAAGTTTTGATATTTCCTATTTGATCAATTTGCCAAATTTTGTTTTAATGGCACCAAGCAATGGCAACGAGCTTGCCAGAATGGTAAAAACAGCAGCTAATATTAATGATCGACCTTCGGCAATTCGTTATCCAAGAGGAAATAGCCAGATAGACATTGATTTTGAAAATATTCAGCCCTTAGAAATAGGAAAAGGAGAAATAATTAAACAAGGATCAGATGTTGCAATTTTGTGCTTTGGAACCATTAAAGATAATGCTGTTAAAGCCGGAGAAATAATTCTTGAATCTCACAATATTGATATAACTATCGCTGATGCCAGATTTGCCAAGCCCTTAGATCACGAATTGATTTTTGATTTAGCGAAAAATCATCGATTTTTGATAACTTTAGAAGAAGGAGTTGTTGGTGGGTTTGGCTCTGCTGTAATGCAATTATTATCGGAGCATAATTACTTAGAGAAGGATAATTTCAAATTTCGCCAAATGTTTATGAAAGATGATTTTATTGAGCAAAATAACATTAACGTAATGCAAGATCAAGCCGGAATCGGAATTCAAAATATAATAGAAATGATCCTAGAAAATAAATAAATCAATTATCTCTCTCACAATTAGTTAAAATTATCAATAAGATATTTGCTCACCCCCTCCTATCTGTGAATTTTGTTCTGCACTTTCCGATTCGTCTCTAACAAAAGATTCTGGGGGGCTGTAATTCTCTCCCAACCTTTGGTTTAAATATTGCCTAATTTGAGTTAAATTTCCCGCTTGTTTTATATTCCCAGGTTTTCCTTTAAAGCTTACTGCAATGCGCAGTGGAATCTGAGCTTTTCTGGTTCCGGAAATAAAAATTATATCAGAGATCCCTTCAATATATCCACTTTCAATATCAAAAGATCCGGAAATAACACTATTGATTCCTGCCGATCCCGCTTTGATTGAGAATTGATTGCCCATTGATCTCTCGCTAACCATAAAAGATCCGGTAACGTTAGTCAGATTGCTAGAGCTTTCAGGTCTTTGCAAAATATTTTCCGGCGCCAAAAGTTCAAGATAGTTGATTTTTGGCCTGAACGCTTTAGTCGATAAATCGTGAATTCCAAATCCACCAACAGAGATATTGGAGCCAACAAACTCTCCTTTAATATCCATTTTCTTAATAAACTCTGATTTACTAAAGGCGGATGAATTCAAAGTGGCTGAAATATTTGATAATCCTGAAATATTATTCAACCCCATTATATCGGACAAAACTGCTCCAGAGTCAACTTCTATAAGTTGAACGCTTCCGTTAATTGTTTTAAGGTCTTTTAAAATCATTGACCCCTTAAACTCAATGTCCCCACCGTAAGACTCAAGTTTGAACTCTTCAAAATCAATAATCCCAGCAATATTTTTACCTTTTATTTTAATATTTCCAGAGTTCCAATCATTAATCTTTAGTCTTCTAATATCAAAATTCATCGCTCCACTAAAATCTCCAAGGTCCGTAAAATTAAAAAATCTTTTAGCAATAACAGGATCTGAATATTCTAAAATATCGGATATGATACTAATGTCCAAAGTTGGCAATTTGGTAATATCAACATCAATAGATCCTGACAAATCAATCTTTGGGGATGAAAAATTTAAGTCGCTAACTTTAAAATATCCTTGTCCAAATTTAATTTTTAGGCTGCTATTATCCATTTCGTTGTCACCAATGATCAACTTCTCAATATTCAGGGCAATATCTTGACTGTATTTGATTCCATTTAGCCAAAGAACCTTCTTTAATAAAGACCCTTTTGATACATAGGAGTCTTGGTTGCTTTCCTTAAAATAATCATCAAATTTCAAATAATCCATTCCCATATTTGCGGTGATTTTGGAAACGCCGGCTGAATCATCAATTTTTACAATTCCGGTAATCAAATTCTTGTTGTCGTTAATTTCTAAATTAAGGTTATTAAAAATACTAAAACTCGGCAAAAGTAATAAATCTGCCTTAAAATCATATTTATTTAAAATATTCTTTTTGATGTTATTTAGATCAATTCCAATCCAAATCATAGCTTCCTGCAAATCTTCGCCATTAATTTCAATATTTCCGTAAAAGCGTGGAATTTTATTTTTTCTATCGACAATGCCATTAAGAAGCAAAGATCCTTTTTGTGGTATATTTGCCGACAAAGGATTAAGCAAAATATTTCCCGATGAGCTAATAAAATTAAGCTTAATGTCACTCACATCGCCCCCGTAATATTGGGCAGTTTTTATTGTTATTTTAGCGTTAAAATCAAAACCATCATCAAAATTTTCATCTTCCAATCCTGAATCATTGACATCCAAAAGATAAGATGTGTTATCGTTTTTCTGAATAAAAGTTGTCTTGGTGATGAAATCTTCAACAAGAGAATTTTCTGCTTCAGAGACGTTAGAATTTCCAGCATTTGTGGGAGACCAAATAGAATCAATATCAATATTTTCAAAATCAATTGCGGCGTTAATTTTGGTTCTAATGTTGGAAAAATCAGCAGTAATTTTACCTGCCCCCGACATTAATTGGGAATTAACAAGAATGTCGCTAAGGTTAATTTTTCCTTCCTTGCCAACAATGTTGGTGAAAATTTGTATTGGTTTGACGGCGCTTATTTTTCGGAAAATCTGACTATCATTTGCAACAAATTTATTCAAAAATGACTTCAGATTGACAATTTCAATATCCGCCTTGCCAATGAAATTTGATCTAATCAAATCGTGAATTCTAGAATCAGAAAATTTTCCTTCTAAGGTTACATTAAAAATAGACGACTCAACTTTTAGCAACGATTCTTTATCGTTTGCAGCATTCGCAATCAGGGAAAAGTTGGCCGGCTCCTCGCCAGACATAAAATACCCTTCGGCGATCATGATTTGATTCTTTATGTCATTTTCAAAAGAAAAATTAATCTCATTAAACTCAATAGAATTTTTACCAACGGAGTTGATCTGAGAAAAGCTTCCATCAACGAAATTAAGATGCTTAATGTTTCTAAAATCAAAAATTTGATCATTGTTTCTAAAATCAAAAATCTTATTTAAAATATTATGACTTGAAGAAAAGCTAGTTAAGTTTGGCTGAAATTCTTTTTCATCCAAAGATGAGGCCCTAGTTTTGATGACGGGGTTTTGAAAAATCAAATCCATGATTTGCAATTTTTCGCCAAAAAGACTAGAAAAATTGGTTTTAATAATGATCGACTCAGAAGTTAGGTCATTGGAATAATTTTCTCCAAAGTTGAGATTTAAAATCTCAACTTCATTGAGATAAATTTTGGGAAAAGGAAAAATCGCCACCCTAACTGGACCTTTAACTTCAAATCTAGCCTCCAATTTTTTACTAATCTTATTTTCCAGCTGTTCTTTCAAACCGTCTCCATTGATCAAAAGTGGAATAATGGATAGAAGGATGACGGATACAAAAATAATGATGGAGGTGATTTGGATCGGTTTTTTATATTTCATTAAATTCTTGAATAATCAAATTAGTAAGATCAAAATTATTTGAGTTAAACGCTTCAAAAATCATTAAAAGCAAATATAAAACAATCAGTGCTATTGCTGAATTAAAGAAATATTTCCTGCTGGGGTTCTGATTTTCTTTATAATCAAGATTTATCAGATGATTCCTGGAATAGCCACCACCCAAAATATCTTTTAAATATTGATTAATGTCTTCATTCTCAATTTTTAAAAAAGAACAATATCCTCGCACAAATCCGGTTAAATAAATTTTATTTGAAAGCGAATCAATATCATTTTTTTCAAGAAAGATCACATAATCTTTTTTGATCTTTAAGTGATTGCTGATCTCCTCGATGCTTACCTGCATGGACTCTCGACGATTTCTTAATTTTTCACCAATGTTTTCTCCACATGCCTTTATGGGGATTTTTTTTTCTTTTCCAGGAAAAAGATTACCAATAAATTCTTTTGCCAAGCCAATATTAATTTTTAAAAATCGTAATTCTTTAACTAACATTCCTCAACAATCTTGGTTAAATTCAAAGCCGCATCCAAATTGGCCGCCTTAAAAGCGTTTAGCGACATTTTTTGCAAAATAGCCGGGTTATCGATCAATTTCTCCAATTCGGCAGTGATTTTATTAATAGTGAAATCACACTCTTCAATAACAATCGCACCTCCGGATTTTTGTGTTTCATTGGCATTTTTCATTTGATGGTTGTCAGCTGATTTTGCAAATGGAATCAGTATCATCGGTTTTTTAGCGGCACTAAATTCCGCGATTGACGATGATCCAGATCTTGCAATAACCAAATGTGCACGAGAAAGTTCCCCCGCCATATCCTCAAAGAAATGACTGATTCGTACCGCAATTCCAAAGGATTTATATTTCTTGGAAGTCTTATTAATGTCATCAGCTCTACATTGTTGAGTTAGACTAACTTTTCCTTTGAGCTCGTCTCGCAAATTAAAAAATGCTTTAGGTAAAATATCACTAAAAATTTTTGCTCCGCCAGATCCTCCAATAATGAGAATATTAAAAGATTCGTAATTGACAGAGGAATCATCTTTAAATTGTGAAGCGAGCAGGACATTATATCCCATATTTTCCGCCTCTTTATTTTCTCTACTCAAATCTGGTAGAATGTAATCTTTTTTGCTCAATTCAAGAATTTCATCACGAATTGGGTTGCCAACGAAAATTGTCTTTGAATAAAACTCGTCAGAAATCCCATCAGTTTTTTTATAAGACAATGCAATTTGAGTGGAAAACTTCGCCAAAATGCGATTGACCTTGCCAAGATGGGCATTCTGCTCGTGAAGAATAATATTTTTTCTCAATATAATTGCCGCCGCTAAAATGGGAAAAGTTGCATATCCGCCAAAAGCAACAATTGTTTTTGCGCGATACCTTATCAACCAGAACAATGCTTGCAAAACTCCTAAAGAAATCTTAAATGCTGCCAAAGAAAGATGTAACGGAGATTTTTTTATTTGGGACGAGTTGATAATTTTTAATGTGTAGGAACTGTTTTGATCATGATATTTGGCGTAATTGCGATCTCCTAAAACGACAACCCTTGATCCATTCGACGCCAATTTCTTTGCCAATTCTTGAGCTGGAAAAATATGCCCTCCAGTTCCGCCAGTTGTGATAATTATTGTTTTTTTCATCTCAAATGCTCCAAAGCAATTTTAGTTAGAACTCGCCCACGTGGAGTTTTTTCAACCAGTCCTTTTTGAATCAAATATGGCTCAATAGTGTCTTCAACCGAATCTCTTTCCTCTCCAATTGCTGAGGCAATAGTGTCAATTCCAACTGGCCCTCCAGAATAATTCACTGCAATAAATCGCAAATATCGATGATCGGAAGAATCCAAACCCTGATCATCAATTTCCAATCTTTTCAAAGCCAAATCTGCCAATTTTCTATCGACAATTTCTTGATTATAATCAACTAAAAAATCACGAACCCTTTTCAAAAGACGAATGGCAATTCTCGGTGTTCCGCGAGATCTTTTAGCAATTTCTAAAGCGGCATCTTTAGTGATTTCCACCTTCAGAATTTTTGCATCACGAATGACAATTTCTTGAAGTTCGTGAATTTCATAAAAATTCAGACGCAAAGGAATTCCAAAACGATCACGAAGCGGATTGGTCAAAAGCCCAATTCTTGTGGTTGCCGCCACAAGAGTAAACATGGGTAAATCAATCTTAATCGCCCGTGCTGCCGGCCCTTCGCCAATGATGATATCAAGCTTATAATCCTCCATCGCTGAATATAAAACCTCTTCAACCGCAGTTGAAAGTCGATGAATTTCATCAATAAAAAAAACGTCTCCGGACTGCAGGTTGGTCAGAATCGCTGCCAAATCTCCAGCCTTGGTGATCATTGGACCCGAAGTTCCTTTAAATCCAACCCCCATTTCATGAGCAATAATTTGCGCCAAAGTAGTTTTTCCAAGTCCAGGAGGGCCATAAAACAAAGTGTGATCCAGACTGTCACCACGGCTTTTTGCCGCATTTATAAAGACCTGCAAATTACTCTTAATTTTTACTTGCCCCAAAAAATCTTGCAAATAAAGTGGGCGCAAAACATTTTCAGATCGGTCTTCTTCCTGTAGGGTTGCTGACAAAGTTTGATGATTTTTTTGAGTTTCTTCGGTCATTATTTGAAATGTTTAGTTTAAGGGCGTCAAAAATAGATATTTTCTTCTAAATTAAAAGCCTTAAAGTCTTCGAAAATTAATCAAATCAACCAAGTCTTATCAAATGACCAACCTTGCTATCGAAATCAAAAATCTCACCAAAACCTATAAAAAATCCGGAAATTCTCCAGCAAAAGAAGCCTTAAAAGGAATTAATCTGGAAATTAAAAAAGGTTCAATTTTTGGACTTCTCGGCCCCAACGGAGCTGGAAAATCAACCATTATTAATATTTTGGCCGGACTTGTGAACAAAAGCTCGGGCGATGTTAATATTGCTGGGATTGATTTAGGAAAAAATCCTAATGACGCTAAATTTAAAATTGGAATTGTCCCCCAAGAATTGGTGATTGACCCATTTTTCAATGTTCATGAAACATTAGAAATCTACGCTGGATATTACGGAATTCGCCCAGAAAACCGAAGAACTGATGAAATTATTGAAGCTTTAGGACTGAAAGATAAATCCAAGGCAACCCCAAGAAGTCTTTCTGGAGGAATGAAAAGGCGAGTATTGGTTGCAAAAGCCTTAGTTCATGATCCAGAAGTATTAATTTTGGATGAACCAACCGCAGGAGTTGATGTTGAGCTGCGCACTTCACTTTGGAAATATGTCAAAAAACTCAATGAAAAAGGCACAACAATCGTACTAACTACCCACTATTTGGAAGAGGCGGAAGAAATGTGTGACGAAATTGCAATTATTAATCACGGAGAAGTGATTGCTTGCGCTAAAAAAGATGATTTGATGAAAATGATTCCTGAAAAAAAAGAACTCATCATCACCCTTCAAGAAGAAATTGACAAAATTCCCAAAAATCTTCAAGAAAAACTTTCCATCATTTTAAAAAACAAATCCCAGCTCACGATTAACTACCAACCAAGTAAAATTAATATTTCTGAAATATTGTCCCTTTTGGAAAACAACAACCTAAAAATAGCCGACATTTCTACCCGTCAGGCGGATTTGGAAGAAGTGTTTAAATATTTAACTAATGAGAAATAAATGACTCTTTTTCAAAACGGACAGGTAAATCATTCACTAAGACAAACTCCTTAAAAATCCCAAATAAATATGCAACAAAGCGAATTAAAAACAATTTTAGAAAATTTAATCGCCACTTGGGAAAATGAGGTGACGGAATTTAAAGAAGTGGGTGACAATTACTTCTACTTCTGAAATTGGTAAATATTTTTCCGCTCTTTCTAATGAGGCAATTTTGCAACTAAAAAAACCTAATTTTTATGTGTCCGCTGCTATTGCGGCCGCAACAGATAATAAGGCTGAGCAAGCGTGCGCAGGACGACGCTCACTATATTCAGTTAATTACCGATTACTTGCAAAAATTTGGACAAGCATCTCGAAGTGATATTGATGGATTACTTAAAAAGTATTTAAGTGAAGCTTTAAATGAGGATCAAAAAATAAAGAAAATTTCTAATTTATTATTAAAAATGCGCGAATCGGGGAGTATTTATAATTCTGGAATTAGATCAAAAACTGTGTGGAGATTGCACAATAAATAGTTAAGAAATAGTTAAGAAATTTATATTACAATCAATAAAATCAACTATCTGTCTTTTCTAAAATAGATAAGAAAAGATAAGGGATTTTACAACAAAACCAGCGAAACCATGGCCCTATCTTTCTTGAAGATAGAAAAAGAAATTAATAACAATATTACAAATGACAAAAAACAAGCACCTAATCTCAATCAACGATCTATCCGATTCGGATTTAGACTTTATTTTCAAAAGCTCAAAAAAGCATTTTGAGAATAATCAAAACAGGGTTTTTAAGGATATTTTAAAAGGCAAAGCCCTCATCAATTTTTTCTTTGAAAACTCTACCAGAACCAGAACATCATTTGAAATTGCCGCTAAGAACCTTGGTGCGGATGTGGTAAATATTGATATTTCACTTTCTTCACTCAAGAAAGGCGAGACCATAATTGACACTGCGAAGACCATTAACGCCATGAATCCGGATTTTGTGGCGATTCGTCACAATTCTAGTGGAATTGTGGAATTGCTTAAAAACCATATTGATTCTGGAATTATTAACGCAGGAGATGGAACAAATGAACATCCAAGTCAGGCTTTACTTGACGCATTTACAATTTTGCAACATAAGGGGAAAATAAAAGGCTTGGAAATTGCAATTTGTGGAGACATTCTGCACTCGCGAGTTGCAAGATCGAACCTGCTTTTATTGACTCGTTTGGGAGCCAATATTCGCCTCATCATGCCACCAACTTTGCTGGTCAAAGATTTTGAGAAGTGGGTGGATAAAAAATGGGGAGTAAAGATTTATCAAAATATAAAAGATGGAATCAAAAATGCTGATGTGGTTATGATGCTGCGCATTCAACAAGAAAGGATGTTTGGCTGCTTTATTCCTTCTCCTGAAGAATTTTATAAAATTTTTGGGCTTAATCACGACAATTTAAAACTAGCCAAAAAAGATGCCATTGTTTTGCATCCGGGGCCAATAAATCGTGATGTTGAAATTTCATCAGCTTTGGCGGACGATGAAAATATTAGCTTAATTTTAAATCAAGTTGAAAATGGTGTGGCGGTGCGTCAGGCAATCTTAGAATTTTTAAACCAATAAAATATGTCAATAAAAACAACTAACTATTACGGAACTTACAGCCTTTTTAAGAAAGAGGTTTTGCGTTTTTTAAAGGTTTATCACCAAACACTTTTCTCTCCCACAATCAACGCTTTATTGCTATTGGCGATTTTCTCCTTATCGATCGGTGATCGTGTTTCTAGTATTGGAAACGTTCCTTTTAAAGAATTCATGGCGGCGGGTTTGGTGATGATGGTTGCCATGCAAAATTCTTTTGCTAACAGCTCTTCCTCGCTAACTATGGGAAAAATTATGGGACATATTATTGATTATCTAATTCCTCCAATTGGCCCTGGAGGGATTTTGATTGCTTTTGCTTCGGCGGCAGTTTTGCGGGGAATAGTGGTGGGAATTATTACCTTTGCGGCAATTTCACTTTTCGTCCCATTGCATCCGCAACATATATTTTATTCGATTTTTTGCCTAATTTTTGCTTCATTCTTTTTGGGATTACTCGGAATTATATGTGGGATTCTGTCAGACAGTTTTGATCAAATGTCGGCAATAACCAGCTATTTGATCACGCCGCTGACTTTTCTTTCTGGAACGTTCTATTCCACCAAGAACCTGCCAGAGTTTTGGCAGCATGTTGCTCATTTTAATCCATTTTTCTACATGATTGATGGTTTTAGATATGGAATGACTGGATATCACGATGGAGATATTTCGACTGGAGCTATAACAATTTTACTTTGTAATGCTGCTCTGGCTACAATTATTTATTGTCTTTTGAAGAAAGGATATCGTATTAAAAGCTAAATTCTCACCCGAGTTTTTTTAAACCCAATAATTACCAAAATGCCACACTCAACAAACCACAACCAAGAGACCATTAACTGGTTACGCCTTATTCGCACTCCAAATGTTGGAAGATCCACCTTTTTTCATTTGCTGGAGGTTTTTGGAAGCGCTCAAAAGGCGATAGAAAATATCGGTGAATATTCCCGCAAAGTTGGAAAAGTAAAGCCAATCATTGTTGGGTCTGAAAAAGACGCACAAAAAGAATTGGAATTGTCCGCTAAAAATGGTGCCGAGATTCTACTTTTCAAAGACCCCAAATACCCACAATTGCTAAGAGAAATTCCCGATTCTCCACCACTAATAAGCGTACGTGGCGATATTTCTTTGTTAAAACGAAATATCATCGGAATTGTTGGTCCTCGAAATCCATCATTAAATGGCTGCAAATTTGCTAGAAAAATCGCTGGTGATTTGGGGGAAAGGGGTTTTGTTGTTGCTTCGGGACTTGCTAGGGGAATTGACGCTGCCGCTCACTTAGGTTCTCTTGATTCGGGAACCATTGGCGTTATTGGTGGTGGGATAGACAATATTTATCCTTTTGAAAACAAAGCTCTTTATCATCAGATTTATCAAAAAGGCCTGATTGTTTCAGAATTTGCGTTCGGGTCAAAACCCAATGCTCGAAATTTCCCCCAAAGAAACCGCATTATTTCGGGTCTTTCTTTGGGAATTGTGGTGGTTGAGGCGACTTTAAAATCAGGAACCTTAATCACTGCAAGATGTGCTTTGGAGCAAAATCGCGAAGTTTTTTCAGTTCCCGGATCGCCTTTCGACCCGAGATGTCAAGGCGCCAATCGCCTGATTAAGCAAGGTGCAACATTGATAGAAAATGTTGATGATATTACCAATGAGTTGACGATTTTTGAGGAATTTACGGATGCTCAATTTCCCCAAATGGATTTGAAAGAAGATTCTGATTCGGCAATAAAATCATCCGATGATGGCGAAGGCGCAGATGTTATGGAAATGATTCTTGCTAAAGTTAATCATAGCCAAATTTCAATTAACGAAATCATCACTGAACTGCAAATCCCAACCCGACTTGTCAATGTTGCTTTGCTGCAATTGGAGCTTGTGGGTCGGATTGAAAATAAAAACGGCAAGATTTGCTTGGTATCTGATCAATAAAATACTTGATAAAAAAGAGCTCATATTTATAATGCCCGCTCTTTTTAAATCCCCATTTTCTTTAAATTTATGAATATTCACGAATACCAAGCCAAAGCCATTTTAAAACAATACGGCATTCCCGTTCCAGAGGGCTATCCAGCTTTCAACGTTCCAGAAGCAGTTGAAGCCGCAAAAAAATTACAAGAATCAGGCCACAACATTTTTGTTGTAAAAGCCCAAATCCACGCCGGTGGAAGAGGAAAGGCTGGTGGAGTTAAAGTTACAAAATCAATTGACGAAGCTAAAGAAAAAGCGACTGAAATTTTAGGAAAAACCTTGATTACTCATCAAACTGGACCTGAAGGAAAAGAAGTTAAGAGACTTTATGTTGAGTCTGGATCAAACATCAAAAAAGAATATTACCTATCTGCAGTAATGGATAGAGCTACTAGTTCTGTTGTATTTATGGCATCTACTGAAGGTGGAATGGATATTGAAGAAGTTGCAGCTGAAAATCCTGAAAAAATCGTTACTGTTGTTGTTGATATAGCTTCTGGTGTTCAAGGATTTCACGCTAGAAGATTAGGATTTGCTCTTGGTTTGAAAGGCGACTTGCTTAAAAAATTCGTTAAAATCATATTCGCACTTTACAAAGCGTTTGTTGAAACTGACGGTTCACAAATCGAAATCAATCCATTAGTTGAAACTGCTGAAGGTGATATCATTGCTTTAGACGCTAAATATAATTTTGACGATAATGCACTTTACCGTCATCCAGCAATTCGTGAACTTCGTGATCTAGAAGAAGAAGATCCTTTGGAAGTTGCCGCATCAAATTTCGACCTTAATTATGTTAAGATGGAAGGGAAAATCGGTTGCATGGTAAATGGTGCTGGTCTTGCAATGGCTACAATGGATATTATCAAACTCTTCGGATCTTCTCCAGCCAACTTCCTTGATGTTGGGGGTGGGGCTACTAAAGAAAAAGTAACTGAAGCATTCAAAATCATTCTTTCTGATCCAAATGTTGAAGGAATTTTAGTTAATATCTTTGGTGGGATCATGCGTTGTGACATTATCGCTAACGGAATTTTGGAAGCAGCTCGTGAAGTTAATTTATCAGTTCCATTAGTTGTTAGACTAGAGGGAACCAATGTTGAATTGGGTAAAAAAATTCTTGCTGAATCTGACCTTGCAATCATCTCAGCTGATGATTTGGGTGACGCAGCTAGAAAAATAGTTGCAGCAGTTAAATAATTTAATAAATCAAATTTTAAAAAATAATGTCAGTATTAATTAATAAAAACACCAAAGTAATCTGCCAAGGTTTCACTGGTGCACAAGGAACTTTTCACTCAGAACAAGCAGCGGCCTATGGAACACAAATGGTTGGAGGTGTTACTCCAGGAAAAGGCGGAACGCAGCATTTAAATCTTCCAGTTTTTGACACTGTTTGGGACGCTAGAAAAAAAACTGATGCTAACGCTTCAGTAATTTATGTTCCTCCTCCATTTGCAGCTGACGCAATTTTGGAAGCAATTGATGCGGGAATTGAATTGATCATCTGTATCACTGAAGGAATTCCAGTTTTCGATATGGCGAAAGTTAAAAAAGTTTTGGAAGGTTCAAAATCAAGATTGATCGGACCTAACTGCCCAGGAATAATCACTCCTGATGAGTGTAAAATCGGCATCATGCCAGGACATATTCACAAAAAAGGTTCAGTTGGAATCGTTTCTAGATCAGGAACTTTAACTTATGAAGCAGTTCACCAAACTACTAAAGCTGGATTCGGACAATCAACTTGCATTGGAATCGGTGGTGATCCAATCAACGGTACTAACTTTATCGATTGTCTTGATATGTTCTTGTCTGACGATGAGACTCAATCAATGATCATGATCGGCGAAATCGGAGGATCTGATGAAGAAGAAGCTGCAGCATTCTTGAAACGCGAGGCTAAAAAAGGTCGTTCAAAACCTTGTGTAGGATTTATCGCAGGAAGAACTGCACCTCCAGGAAAAAGAATGGGTCATGCAGGAGCTATCATTTCTGGTGGTCAAGGTGGCGCTGAAGACAAAATCGAGGCTATGAAATCAGCCGGAATTTCTGTTTCTGAAAGCCCAGCTACTCTTGGTGAGGAAATGACAAAATTGTTAAAATAATTTTATATTTATTATGAGAAAATTCCTCGCCTCAGTATTTTTTTCTATCTTATTGTCTTTTTCTTTCGCTCAAAACTCTTCAGCCTTTAGTCTCGATAAGGCTTTAGGAAAAGTTGCTTCCGACTCAACAAAAGAAATCAGCGAAAAGATTGAAGCAAAAATTGATAAGGTAGTTAAAAAAGCTGAAGGGGAATTGGATCAATATAAATCTGAACTTGACGGTAAAATAAAAAAATATCAGGACAAAATTGACAATGAATTCGGTAAGGTTGAAAAAATAATTGCTGAAGCTGAGGACGGAATCAATAAAATTCGTAGCATCAAAAACAATATCCACAAATACATCAAAATAGCAAAAATAGTCTCTTTCATCTTTTGTTGCGGAATTCTATTATTGCTTTTTGTTCTTTGGAGAATTTGGAGAAATATTAATAATTTAAGAAAATTAGCCAAAAATGTTTCCAATTATGATGATTTTGACAAAAGACTAAAAGGTATTGAGGCTGCATTATCAAAGCCAAAATCTTAAAATTTACGAACCACAAATTTTAACCACCGAAAAAAACTTAAAATTATGACAGATAGATCAAAAGCCTTAGATGCGGCGCTCGCACAAATCGACAAACAATTCGGAAAAGGGTCGGCAATGAAACTTGGCCAAAGACCAGTCATTGACGTTGATGTTATTCCTTCCGGATCTTTGAACTTGGACTTGGCTCTTGGGGTTGGTGGATATCCACGCGGAAGAATCATTGAAATTTACGGACCAGAAAGCTCCGGAAAAACTACCTTGACTTTGCATGCAATTGCTGAAGCTCAGAAAAAAGGATTATCTTGCGCTTTTGTTGACGCTGAGCACGCTTTTGATCCCACTTACGCAAAAAATTTGGGAATAGACACTGACGAAATGATCATTTCTCAGCCAGATAACGGTGAAGCCGCTTTGGAAATTACCGACACTTTAGTGCGTTCTGGCGCAGTTGATTTGATCGTTATCGACTCAGTTGCCGCTCTTGTTCCTCAAGTTGAGCTTGAAGGTGGAATGGGTGATAACCAAATGGGTTTGCAAGCTAGATTGATGAGTAAAGCACTTAGAAAATTAACTGGTTCAATCTCTAAAACTCAATGTACAGTGATTTTCATCAACCAAATCAGAATGAAAATCGGTGTTATGTTCGGTAGTCCAGAAACGACAACTGGCGGAAATTCACTAAAATTCTATGCTTCAGTAAGGCTAGACATAAGAAGAGGGGCTCAAATAAAAGACAAGGACGAAGTTCTTGGTAATGAAACTCGAGTCAAAGTAGTTAAAAACAAAGTTGCTCCACCATTCAAAATGGCAGAATTTGAAATAATCTACGGTGAAGGTATTTCCAGAATTGCAGAAGTTATTGATCTTGCGACTACTCAAGACGTTATCGACAAATCCGGTTCTTGGTATGCTTACAAGGGCACCAAAATTGGACAAGGAAAAGAAAATGTTAAAGAATATTTGAGAAACAACCCTGAAATAGCTTTAGAAATTGAAGATGAACTTAAAAATAGATTGGTAATCAAAAAGGAGGAAAAAGCTAAAGCTAAAGCAGATAAAATAAAAAGACCTTTAGTATCTTAAGCGACAGTTTCTAAACTAGAAAACGCTATAGCGTTTAAATGAATAATAGGCAAAAAACTTGTTATTCACCTCGTAAGTGTGCTATTTTTAGATTTGATTAAAAAGTACATATTTCGTTAACATTTTTTGCACCCGTGGCTCAACTGGATAGAGTACCTGACTACGGATCAGGAGGTTAGAGGTTCGAATCCTCTCGGGTGCACCACATATTCTGGCTGTAATCGATTAATCCAAGTGGCAATGTCACTAGAAATCAACTTACAACTTATTATTTACAACTTACTACTAAAACACATGCCTCAAGAACTCCCTTTAATGCGCAAAGCAACAGCTGTTTGGTTGATTGAAAAAACCTCTCTTAGCTTTAATCAAATTTCAGATTTTTGTGGCCTTCACAAGCTTGAAGTCCAGGGAATTGCTGATGGAGATATTGGTTCTGGAATTGTTGGGCAAAACCCAGTTAATTGCGGACAATTGACCAGAGAAGAAATTTCCCGTTGTGAAAAGGATTCAAACGCTAAGCTTTTGTTAAAAGAATCCGCATATGAAATTATCAAATCAGCGAATAAAAAAACTGGAAAATATACCCCGATAGCTAGAAGATCAGATAAGCCAGATGGAATTTTCTATTTGTTAAAATATTATCCAGAAATAACCAATGCAAAAATCAAAAAATTGATTGGAACAACGGACAAAATGATCGACTCTATTCGTGATAAAAGTCACTGGAATATTAAAAACTTAAAACATCGCGATATTGTTTTACTTGGACTTTGCAGCCAGTCACAATTCAATGACGTGATTTCATCACTTCCACAAAAACCTTCAGAAGGTCAATTATAATCAATAAATATGGCTGTTCAAATTGGAAAAATAGCGCCTTCTTTTAGTGCGTTTTGCGATGATGGTTCAAAAATTGATTTGAGTGAACTTAGGGGTAAAAACGTTGTTTTATACTTCTATCCAAAAGATGACACCCCTGGTTGCACAATCGAGGCCCAAGATTTCACTAATAATATTGAAAAATTCGTTTCTTTAAACACCGTGGTTCTTGGTGTTTCTAGAGATTCAGTTAAAAGACATTGTAATTTTATTCAAAAATACAACCTGGCATTTAACCTTATCAGCGATGAAGATAGTGAGGTTTGTTCGGTTTATGGAGTTTTGAAAGAAAAATCAATGTTCGGAAAGAAATATCTCGGAATCGATAGAAGCACCTTTATTGTCGATAAGAAAGGTGACGTGGTTGCAGTTTGGGACTCGGTAAAAGTCAAAGGTCATGTTGATGAAGTTCTTAAATTCCTAGAAAAACTAGAGGCCTAAGAATCTTTATCGCTGCAAAATCTCAATTACTGAAATATTTCTCATCTCGTCATCAATTCTCTGATGAAAGTTTCTTCGATAGCTGAAAAAATCATCATTCTGATAAGTGTCAATTCCATCATCTTCAATATTTCTCAGCCCCTTATTTCTTAGCTTTTCTTTAATGTACGATGGAAGATCGAAAAGAAAATGCTGATCTTTTGGGCTTTTGATAAAAAACTCTCTATTAGCAGAGTTTTCTTCTAAGAATCTACCATAAAAACTCAAATCAACTTCATATGATTCTTGCCTAATCATTGGCCCAATAACGGCCTTAATATTTTCTAATCTAGCTCCAATCTTTATCATCCCATCAACGGCCTGATCAGTGATGTTTTTTAATGATCCTTGCCAACCAGCATGAACGGCAGCAATAACTTCATTTTCCTCGTCTAAAAGCATAATCGGAGCACAATCAGCGGTGACAATTGCCAGGATTAGGTTTTTGACATTGGTGACAATTGCGTCGGCATCAATAAGTTTTTTACTGGATGGGATTTTGGACTCATCATCAATTACCAGAATTTCCGAACCGTGGATTTGATTGATGAAGATGGTTGGAGATTTGATATTGAAATTTTTCTTTTGGATATTTTTTGCAACTAAAAAATAGTCAATTTTAGTCTTGTCAATCGCACAATCTTTGCCAAAAAAGTGGTATTTAATCATCTTGTTTTTAGATTTGTCGATTCACTGCATTAGACGCACAATGCCGGTGTCGGAAGTTTAAAATAAAACTGTAAAATCTCGTTATTATTGTGAAGATCTTAGTGAAGTAGTAGCTGGGGATGTTCACATTGCCACTTATCTACTAATTTTTAAATGATCCTAAATAATTTTATGAATCTTTTAATAAGTTCAGTAAGCCCAGAATATATTTCTTGTCTTTTTTATCAATAAGATGAATCAGTTCTTTTATTAAGGAGAATTTTGCTCTGTCTTTAATTTTACTCTCTTCTTTGAAGTTAAAAAGCTCCATGATATCAACATCAAGAGCCTCTGCAATATTGTTGATAATTTCGAGTTTTGTTGAGTTCAGTCCCCTTTCAATATTTGAAATTGTTTCCTCCGTCTTTCCGACGGTATTAGCAAGTTGGCTTTGGGTTAAACCTTTTAGTTTGCGGTAATATTGGATCTTCTTCCCAAAAGATTGTTTGATATTTTGACTGGTATTATTTTTCATAGACAAAACAATATTGAGCATTCTTATTGGTACAATAGAATTGTATTTTGTTTTTATCTTATTATTTTTCTCAAAAGACGGAATATTATTTCGTTAATAATAAGATTATTCACATATTTATCATGAAAAGTAATCCAGAATATGATTATCTAATAAGGTCATCCGAAATTTTCCGCAAAGATTTGCAGAAAATAGAAATATTTATTTTAAATGGGATCTTTCTAGATCAGAATCTATTAGAAATAATGGCAGAGATTGTGGCGATTAAGGAAGACATTGAGGCATTTATTGCAATAAATACTAGAAAAAGGAAGGACGCTTCTTGGGCAGCTACTTATTTTTCTACATATCTTTGCAAAATTTATTTATCTGCCCAACTCTTTATTGCTGTAAATTGATTAGAAAAATACCTTCCAATCAATTTAAACATTAAATCTAAAATGAAAAACATCACCATCGCAAGTTATGTATTCCTTGCCTTCAAGGCGTAATTTTCCGGCGTTTTTACATCCTTCTTCACCATTAAATTCAACGTAGTTATCGTAGCTGATTGTTTCGGCGCGGATGAATCCTTTTTCAAAGTCGGTGTGAATGACTCCGGCAGCTTTTGGAGCTGAAGATCCTTTTCGTAATTGCCACCCATGGCACTCTTTTGGTCCAACAGTAAAGAAAGTGATTAGGTTTAATAAACCATATCCAGCTTTGATGATTTGAGAAAGCCCAGTTTCGGCAAGTCCTACCGCCTCTAAGAATTCTTTTTTCTCCTCTTCACTAGTCAAATTAGCAATTTCAGATTCAACTTGAGCAGAAATTCTCAAGACAGGAAATCCGTGTTCTTTACCCATTTTTTCAACCAAGGTGGAATATTTATTTCCCTCAACAACTTCTTCTTCGCTCAAATTGCATACAAAAAGTTGTGGTTTGGCGGTGATTAATTGCAGATTGTCAAAAGCCCTTCTCTCATCAGAATCTTTTATTTCAGTGAGGATGGCCGGTTTTTCTGCGCTCAAAACTTCCAAAGCTTTTTTACCAATTTCGATTGTTAGTTGAGATTCTTTGTCAGAACTTTTAGATTTTTTCTCTAAGTTAGAAATGCGCTTCTGCAATGACTCCAAATCTGCTAAAATCAATTCTAGGCCGATCAATTCTATGTCGCGAATTGGATCAACATCACCTTCAACATGAACAATATTTTCATCTTCAAAACAACGAACAACGTTAACTATCGCATCGACTTCTCTGATATGAGACAAGAATTTGTTTCCCAATCCTTCTCCTGTTGAAGCTCCTTTAACTAAGCCAGCAATATCAACAAATTCAATTTGGGTGGGGATTATTTCAGCGGATCCAGCGATTCCTGCAAGCTTTTCTAAGCGCGTATCAGGGACGGAAACTTTTCCGACGTTAGGTTCAATTGTGCAAAATGGATAATTTGCGGCTTCTGCAGAAGCGGTTTGTGTTAGCGCATTAAAAAGGGTTGATTTACCAACATTAGGAAGACCAACAATTCCACATTTAAAAGACATTTTTTTTGAATATTAATTTAATAAAAAACCCCAACCAAAATTAAATTTTGATTGGGGTTTGGTAAGCTGTAATTTAAAAATAGAAAACTATTTCCAAACAAAATCAACTCTACGATTAGCCAATATTCCGGCTCTGGTAGATTCGTCAGTAACTGGCATGGTTTCACCATACCCTTTGGCGGTAAGTTTGTTTTCAACGCCTTGGTTTTTTAGGTAATTAACCACTGATTGAGCTCTTTTTTGTGAAAGAGTCATGTTGAAATCATCATCTCCGTCTGAACTGGCATGGCCTTGAATTTCAACGTCTCCTTTATTGGGATAAGCTTTTATTTCCGCAGCCAATTTGTTCAAAATTGTTTTTGAATTTTCAGTTAAATTTGCTGATGAAATATCAAAATTAATGCCTTTCAATGTCACAACTAAAGCGCAGCCAGATTTTCCTACTTTCACTCCAGGTTTGGTTTTTGGACATTTGTCGTTTTCATTTAAAATTCCATCACCGTCTAAATCTGGATTGATTGCAGCCGATCTTGGTTTTTTGTTGCAAACTTTTTTGTCGCAAGCAGATCCAAAAGGAATAACCAATCCAACATTAACAACCATATCGTTGTATTCATCGGCGTTGTTTCCAGTTAGGTTGTTGTTGAAATTGTTGTTGTAGCGATAACGAACGTCAGAACGAAGCGAAACAGAATCGTTGATTTTGTAAGCCAAGCCCAGACCAGCTTCAGTCACTAGTCCAACGCCATTTTTCCCATGAACTCTACTGTCCATGATTCCGGCACCAACAACGGCGTAAGGAGATAGGTCGTTTCTGTTGAAATAATATTGTAAATCAACGGTTGATCCAAAATTATCCCATTGATGTTCGGTTTTTCCTGATTGCTTATTTTCATGTTCGAAGCTGTTGTAAAAAGCTTTCAATTCAACATTGAAATGTTTACTAACTGCCTTTCCAATAGCGACGCTAGCACCATATTCGTTGCGTGAAGTTTCTCTGTCTGAATCAGTCCAAACATATGAAAATGCTGGTGCAACGTAGAAACGTTTGTCGTAATTATTGTCAGCTAAAGCTGCTTTAGAAGCCAATGCTCCAAGAATTGATATTGCCACAAGAAGTTGTTTATTTGTCATGATTTTAAAATTTGATTAAAAAGAGAAGTAATATTAACAAAAAACGTTGTTCATTTTGAGGATTTTATTTACAAATTACAAGCTTTACTTATCCTAGTTTTTTGCAAATTTTTGACCGCTATTCTAATCAATGATCAATCAAAACCCCATCAACTCAATATTCAAACTTTCATTTAGTGATCTTTATCAGCTTGATGGTTTGAAAAATATTGATCAATATTTCAATGATTTTTTGAAAGATCAAAATTCCGATCTTCATGAGAAATATTGTGCCGCAAGATTTGATCCTAAAATTTTAAATGCTAGCCAAGAAAGTGATTTGTTGATTGAAGTTGGAAAAGTTTTGGAAGGTTTTTTGGTATTATTTTTTGACATTGAAAAAGAAAATTCTGCCCTTTCAAATGAGCACTCAAAGTTGGCTAATCTTTATGTTGCCAAAAGAATTTTTGTGCAAAGACGTGTTGCTAAGAAGATAAAATCTTTCGAAGGAGGGGCGCTAGAATTTGAAACTTCTGAAATTAACCTCGCCAATAAAATTGTTCTTTGTTTGCAAGATGAGGAAAAATTCCAAAAAGAATTGGAAGATTTGGAAAATTATTGCGCTTTTGCGCTTTATCACCCCGACGGCATTTCTTTTCACAAAGATGGGGTTTTATTCAAAATTCCCAAAAAGATCGATTTTGATAATTTGGTTGAATTGGAGGAAATTGATGGAGTTAAGAAATCCAGACTAGAAAATCTAAAAAATCGCGACGGATTCAAACTAACCGACCATGGCGCAAATCTTGCTGAAGCTCTTTCTGAGACCAGCTACTGCATCTACTGCCACAAACAAGGAAAAGATTCCTGTCGAACCGGATTGAAAGAACGCGTTGCGGCTACGAGTAGCCGCAATGTGAGTAATTTTAAAAAAGACCCCAATAATGTTGAACTTTCCGGCTGTCCTTTGGATGAGAAAATTTCGGAAATGAACCTTCTTAAAAATGAAGGAAAATCACTTGCCGCACTAGCTGTTGCGATTGTCGACAACCCATTAATTGCGGGAACAGGACATCGAATTTGCAACGATTGCATGAAATCTTGTATCTACCAGAAACAAGAACCTGTTGATATTCCTCAAATTGAAACTAGAACTTTAAAAGATGTCTTGAATCTCCCCTTTGGCTTTGAGATTTACTCACTTTTAACGCGCTGGAATCCGCTTAATTTGAAAAACCCACTTCCAAAAGATCCGAGTGGAAAAAAAATTCTGGTCGCAGGATTGGGTCCTGCAGGATACACGCTTTCCCATTATTTATTGAATGAGGGGCATTTGGTGGTTGGAGTTGACGGACTAAAAATTGAACCTCTCGATCCTGAAATTTCAGGAATTGACATGCTTGGGAATCGTAAGGAATTCCAACCGATTAAAGACATTCAATCAATCTACCGAGAATTAGATGAGAGAAATTTCAGTGGTTTTGGTGGAGTTGCAGAATATGGAATCACGGTTCGTTGGGACAAGAATTTCTTAAAAATCATTCGCCTATTATTGGAGCGAAGAGAATATTTTAGGATGTTTGGAGGTTTTCGTTTGGGAAGCGCTCTTGATTGCCATGACGCGCTAAAAGATCAGAATTTTGATCATGTTGCGCTTTGCCTTGGGGCTGGTTGGGCTAAAATTCCTGAGATTGAGAATAATCTCTTAAAAGGAGTCAGAATGGCTTCAGACTTTTTGATGGCGCTGCAATTGACTGGTGCGGAGCGCAAAGATCTGCCTTCAAATTTGCAAGTTCGCCTGCCAATTTTGGTGGTTGGATCAGGACTAACGGCGATTGACACTGCTACTGAAGCTTTGGCTTATTATCCAAAACAGGTTGAAAATTTCGCTCATCAATATCAGTTTTTGTGCGAAAAATTGGGCAAAGAAGAAGTGGAGAAGAGTTGGGGTGAGGAAGATCGATTGATTGCTGGGGAATTTTTAGAACATTTTGTAATTATTAGTGAAGCAAAAAAGAAGGGTGAAAATATCCCGGCTTTATTGCAAAAACTTGGTGGTGCAAAAATAATTTATCGTAAATCATTGCAAGAATCCCCATCCTATCGATTGAATCATGAGGAAGTTAGAAAGGCTTTTGAGGAAGGAATTGAGTTTGTCGAAAATGTTACGCCAATCAAAGCGATTGATGATGGGTTTGGTCATATTGAGTCTTTGGTTTTGAGAAATTCAGATGGAAAAGAGACAAACGCGCCCGGACGGGCGCTTTTTTTAGCAGCTGGAACCACGCCAAATAAGGCTCCATTTTATGAAGACAAGCTAAAATTTGAATTAGACGGTGGAACTTTTCAAATTATTGATCTTTTGGGAGGTAAACTTCCGGCCATAAATTCTCCAAAAGGAGAGGGGATTGGCTTTTTATGTGCTAAAAATGAAGAAGAAAAAGCGGTTAGTTTTTTTGGAGATCTGCATCCAAGTTTTAATGGTAGCGTTGTCAAAGCGATGGCAAGCGCGAAGAATGGTTATCCAATCATTAATGAAGCTTTGGATCTTTTGGGAAATAAAACGGCGAATTACGATGAGTTTTTAAATCGCATCAACCAAGAATTCAGCGTCAAAATCAAAGAGGTTAATATTCTTTCTGACTATTTCATTGAGCTTACGGTCCACGCTCCTCTTCTCGCTAAAAAAACAAAATTGGGTCATATTTTTAGGCTTCACAATTACCATTTCTTGGCAGCCAAGAAAAGATTTGTTGCCGCAAAAATACAGAAAGATCACGACATATCAACGACTCTAGCCATGGAAGGAATTGCGGTGACAACCTACAAAGTTGATCCAAATTCAGGGACAATAACCGTGATGATCGTCAATGCTGGAGGATCTTCGTCGCTGGTTAAAAACCTGAAAATTGATGAGCCAATAATTTTTATGGGACCAAGCGGAACCCCAAATCACATTGCTCTTAATAAAAAGGTGGTTCTGATTGCGGGAGGAAGGGGAATATTCCCTCTTGCGGCGCTAGCAAAAACTCATAAGGAAAATGGCTGTGATGTGACTTTGTTTTGCGGATTTAAACATTCCGATGATTTGGTTCGTAAAGAGGAATTGGAGGAATCTTGCTCTAATTTAGTTTTGTCCTTTGATGATGGAAATCAAAAAGAAAATTTCTCTGGAAATATTATTGACGCCGTTAAAAATCATTTCAAAGATTCCGACCAAAAAATTGATGTAGTTCTAACCATGGGAAATGATGCCATGATGCACAAAGTTGCTGATCTTTACCACAATGATTTGAAGACAAATTTGAGCGAATCTTCAGTCGGAATCACCAGCCTTAGCAGCCCAATGCAATGTATGTTGAAGGGCGTTTGTTCACAATGTTTGCAAAAGAAAATTGATCCAAAAACTGGCAAGGAAAGATTCTTTTATGCTTGCGTTGGGCAAGATCAGAAGCTTGGAGAAATTGATTTTAATTTCCTGAAAAACCGCTGTGGACAAAATTCTTTACCGGAAAAAATAACCAAACTAATAATCCAAAATGTCTAAAATAATCACCATTATTTTATGTTTACTAATTATTTCTTCCTGCTCGGCAAAAACTGGCAACAAATCAACTATCCATCTTTATCAAGATGAAATTTCCAAGGGAACAAATTTGTCTGAAATTGTCAAAAATTACGGAGCATATTCTGGGCAGTGGGAAGGAGAATCTGGCAATAAAATTTACCAATATTCCTATGTGAAAAATAGCTACGATTTGGTCTCGCTACTGCCAATCATTAACCATTTTGGCTGGGTAAAATCAAAAATCGTGGAGGTAGTTTTGGAATTTGACGAGAATGAAAAATTGCTTCAGAAGAATAATTTTTACAGCACAGCTAAAGCAAAGAATAGCTTGGTTTGCAATCCTAAGATTTACAGCTGTATTAAGAAAATTTACTGACTCATTCCTTGTCCTGAATTTTCTGATGGGTTTCGAGTCATACTCCTTCCCACAAAACTACTAACATTTTGCGCGGCTCTAGAGGCAAAATTACCTTTCTTCACCACAGATTCACCCCTCAAATAAAACGCCTGACTGACCATTATTGTTTGGTAAATTTTATCCTTGGTCGTATTAACATTAATAAGGCCCGAATCCTCAAGAGCGTCCAAATTTCGCCTAATGTATTGTTCAGGATTTTTTTTGTGCTCATCAGGAATTCCAGCAAGCAAAGATTGATCTTTTACCAAATTATCAACAAAAAGACCGGCACTTTGCAGAACACCGCCAGGGCTTATCATTATTAAAATCTGTTCCGATAATGGATATTCATTCTTCAACTGGCCTAGTGAGAGTTTTAAAATTTTCTGTTCCATATTAAGTGGCTCAGGATTTCTTTGATCTTCCTTGCATGAATCTAGTTCAGATCGATAGCCCTCAATAGTAAGGCTTGGATTTTTCTTAAAATAGGCAATAGCTATTCGTGCTAATGTTGGATTTTGCTGTAAAATATTGTTAACTAAATAATTCTTTGTTGCAGATCCAATCTGTTTTATTGGATGATTATCAAAATCAGCATTTGATAAATAAACGTCTAAATCGTCTTTTGTGAAAGATTTATCAAGTGAAATAGACTCATATTTCCGTTTCTTTAATTTAGATTCAATTCTTTCATCTCCAGTTGTAACTATTAAAGATACTTTGGCAGAAGGGAATTGCATTGAAGGATATTCTAAATCAGGAAATTGCGCAGGAGTGCCTTCTATTTCAGAAAATTCTAGAACCCTACTTGGCGGATTAATAATTCTTTCTATTTCTTGCAGAACTTCAGTATCGCGAAGACAGCGAACAATAATAACTGCTCCTGGGCGCTTTTGGATCTCTTTAGAAAGAAATGATTTTGCTTTTTGTAAATCAGATTCTTTGTCTCGATTGGGATTATTTTCATCGATCACGAGCTCATCGTTTTCCAAGTTGATTCCGAATCTTACAGCCGCACTAACAATGTCTTCTTCCGTTTCTTCCATAGAATGTCCTCGCAAATTAATGATGCTACTGCGAAAGTTTGGATCGTCTTTATTATTCTCATCTGATGCATGGGCAGCGTGCATTGCCGCGGCAAGTTTTCCCATTCCTCCTTTTCCACAAATAACTAATCGTTTAATATTTTCATGGTTTTCTGGCGATAAGAATTTTCTTTTTAGTTGATTTACGACGCCTTTGGGTATTTGTTGGTGAGGATCAAATGCACCGAATGTGACATTATTTAGAATTGTTGGTTGGTGATGATTGTACCATGTCTTTTCCACTTTCTTTTGAGCTTCGCCGCTAGAAACCGCATAAGCCCCCCCAAAGAAAACCGTTCCTAACGTAAGTGAATAATATGCATCACCAAGACCATGGCCGCCGCCGTGATTTTGGTGGCCTCCAGATTCTTGGCGGGCGCTAGTTGCTGGTAGAGCCTTATTTATTGTTTTAGGATTTTTAAAGATTCTTCTTGTTGCTCGAAGAGGAATTGGAGATGTGAAGTTGGCATAAAATCTTGGCAAACTGTATCCTGTAGATGGTCGCATGTTTTCCGGGTAAAATTATTAGATAATTGAATGGTTAATAATCAAATTCAACACTTATGGGAGCATGATCGGATGGTCTCTCTTCAATTCTAAATTCCTTAAAAATTTCTGCTTTTTGTAAATTTGCTGCCAAATTTGGCGTAATCCAAATGTGATCCAATCTTCTGCCGCGATTTGATTTGAAAGGCTCTTTCCCTCGATAACTCCACCAGCTAAACAGCTTTTCATCCGGCTGTGCCAAACTTCTGTGAGAATCAACAAAACCTAAACTATTTTTTAAAGTCAAAAATTTCTCTCGCTCAATTGGTGTGTATGAGATCACTTTCAAAAGTTGTTTATGTGACCAAACATCCAATTCGTAAGGTGCAATATTCATGTCACCGAGAATAATGATTTTCTGATCCTTAGAATATTTTGCAAAATATTCACTCATAAAGTCGACGAACTTTAGTTTAAAATCAAATTTTTCATTGATTGTAATATCAGGAATATCGCCGCCGGCAGGAACATAAAAATTGTGAATAATTGTGCCGCAAGGCAATGTCGCCGCAATATGACGCTTATGGCCAAAATTTAGAATGTCATATTTCTTCACGTCACTTAAAGGAAGTTTTGAGATAATGGCGACACCGTTGTAAGATTTTTCACCACTGAATTCCACAAATTCAAATCCTAAATTTTTAATGGCTTCAAGCGGGAAATCTGAATCTTGGGCTTTGGTTTCTTGCAAGCAGACAATATCTGGATTGTGCTGCTTAACGAATTTTTCGAGAAGCGGTAAACGAAGGCGGACGGAGTTGATATTCCAAGAGATGATTTTGGTCATTATTTGCTTTTTAGAATTAAAAAAGTGTCAAAAAATCATATTTAAACGACAAATCTCATTTTAAACAAGTCATTTTGAAACACTGCACATTAATAGTGCGATTATGTTAGTAAGTCATATTTTACGTGTCTAAGATCAAAATAATTAATTTACAAAAAAAGACCCTCAAATACTTCTCATAATCTAATAATTTGACAGGGTCTTTGGAAAATTTTTAAGGAAAAAATGAAAACCGAAACTACGCAGTATGATCAATGTTTGCTTGAGGAAAGGACCAACAGTCTTAGGCTCACAAAAGCTCTTACAATCATTCATAATCAGTCTTTTAATATTAATCAAATCCTCCAAATTACACTTGATGAAATATGCACTCATATGTCTTGGCCAGTTGGTCACGCCTATCTTTATGACAAAAAAAGTGGATTTTTGACTACCTCTGGATTGTGGTATTTAGAAGATGAGAAAAAATTTGAGATGTTCAAAGAAGCAACAAAAATGACCGATTTTAAAATAAATGTTGGTGTTTTGGGGAAAATTCTAGAAAGCAAAAAACCACTATGGATTAAAGATGTGCAAAAAGATGATGATTTTCTGAGAGGAAAAATGGGTTTCAAAATATCTGTTCGCGGCGGATTTACCTTGCCGATTTTGATCGATAATGAAGTTTTTGGGGTGCTGGAGTTTTATTCTTCCAAAACTTTAGATCCTGATTTGGAAATGACAGACACCATGATCAACATTGCGACTAAATTAAGTATTGCCATCCAAAGAAAGCTATCTGACGATAAATTAGAGCTGGATAGGAAATTGATGGAAGAAAATTTTGTAAGTCTAAAAGAGCATGATTCACATTTGGAGGCCTGTTGGAAAGGATCTAGGGAAGGATCTTGGAGCGTAAACTTAATCACCGGGAAAGTAATATTTTCTGATCGATGGAAGATGATGATTGGCTATGAACCGCAAGAAATCAGTGACGATTTTGATGAGTGGTCGTCGAGAGTTCATACGGAAGATTACGAGGAGACCCAGGTTGTTATGAATAAGCACTTGAATGGCAAAGGGCCTTATTTGCAGGAATATAGAATTAAAACTAAATCTGGACAATGGCGCTGGTTTAAATGTAGTGGGCAAGCCTCTTGGGATGAAAATGGAGTTCCATATCGTTTAGCGGGAGCTTCAACAGATGTTCATGACGAAAAGATGATGGTCGAGGCTTTGATGGCTGCTAAGAGAAAAGCTGAAGATTTTAATCGATCCAAAACAAATTTTCTCTCCAATATGAGTCATGAGATTCGCACTCCGATGAATGGAGTTATTGGCATGGCAAGTTTACTGAAAATAACTAAATTGGATGATACTCAAAAAGAATATGTGCAATTGATATTGGAATCTTCCGATCACTTGATGCAAATCATCAATAACATATTGGACATTTCAAAAATAGAGGCGGGGAAAATTGAGTTGGAGAATATCGACTTTGATTTGAAGTATACCGCTCAGGAAGTTATTAGTCTTATGAGCACTTCCGCAAAAGATAAGAATATTAATTTCAACCTCCAATATCCAAAAGAAATCCCAACTCATGCGTTTGGAGATCAGGGTCGTGTTCGGCAAATTTTGTTTAACTTGATAAGTAACGCGATAAAATTTACAGAAGATGGGTCGATTGACATAATATTCAATCTGGAAAGATTGGAAGGTGGTCGATTGTTTTTTAAAATTTCGGTAAAAGATCAAGGAATTGGCCTTGCTCCAGATAAGCTTGAGAAAATTTTTAATAAGTTTGACCAAGCTGATATTAGTACCACTAGAAAATTTGGTGGCACTGGACTCGGTCTTCCGATTTGTCGAGAATTGGCGCAATTGATGGGTGGAGATATGAGCGTTGAAAGTCGTTTGGGAGAAGGTTCTGATTTTTATTTCACAATCAATCTTGGTGTGGCTGACGATAAATGTGTTGATGTGGTTGAAGCAAAAGACCAAATTCTTGCGGAGCCGATGAATTTAGAAAACACCAGCATTCTGCTGGCGGAAGATAATAGTGTTAATCAAAAAGTGATGACCAGCCTCTTGAAAAGGTATGGCTGCTTAGTTACTCCAGCCGGAAATGGTGAAGAGGCAGTTGATCAGGTTCGTAAGCAAAAATTTGATATTATTTTGATGGATTGTCAAATGCCAGAAATGGATGGATATGAGGCAACTAAAATCATCAGAGAATTGGAGCGTAAAAAACAACAATCCGCCAATGTTATTATTGCTGTGACAGCCCACTCTCTTAAGGGAGATAAAGAAAAATGTTTGGAAGCTGGTATGGATGATTACCTGTCCAAGCCCGTTAATATTAAAAACCTAGAAGATATTTTAGAGAGATGGGTTGTAGGTAAAAAAAGATCCATTTTGGCATAGATTTAATATTTGGCATAATGGCATGGGTCTTGACTAGTTAAGACCATAGAAATATTTAAACTTCTTCTAATTTTTTCAAATTATCTGCAATCTTTACAATTATTTCATTGATTTTACCTTTCTGGTTTTCATCGATCTTTTTTCCCAATTGTAAATTGGGATCAATGAAATCATCGATAGAAAAATCTTTGACAGACCCTTCTTCGAGTAGAAAATCGATATTTTCTTGTTTCTTCTCTGAAATTTTTCTTTTTCCAAGAAGTTTCTGCAATCCCGCAATTGAATAACCTTCATCATGGAGAAGTGATTTTACTTTATGTAGAACTTCCATTTGGGAATCGAAATAATATCTGCGATCACCTTTGCCGATTTCCGGTTTTATTTGAGGAAATTTCTCTTCCCAAAAACGAATCACGTGAGTTTTGACGCCAATTTCTTTTGCTGCCCCACCGATTGATCTTTTTTTGTCGATTATTTTTTCCATTATTTTCTCCGTTTGATAATTTTTGATATTGTTGATGACATTTTCAAGAAAAATGACCGGCTTTTAGGAATTGCACTTCCTTCAGAAAATCCAGAATAAAGATAATATAAAGGCGATTTATTGGTTGCAATTATTGTTCCAAATAAAATTATTATCGCACCTAAAAAAGTGAATAAATCTATTTTTTCTCCGAAGAAAAAATAAGCAATAATGGCAGTGAAAATCAATCTTGAAAAATCAAAAGGCTGAACCGCAGAAAGATCAGTTTTTGAATAACAAATCGCACTCGCCATGTAGCAACCGTTGGAAATCACTCCAAGCACAACAAACCACATGAAATCAGTAGGAACAATTGGCACTAGATATGGCGCAGAAATTGGCACAGAAAGGACGAAAATGATCGAAGATAAGTAAAAAGTTATTGTTCCAGGAGTTTCTGTCTTAACTAGTTTTTTGGTCATGATGTTTGAAATCGACCAAATAAAAGGTGATATTAGAGCGAATACATAGCCGATGTGAAATTCACGAAATCCGGGACGAACAATGATCAAAACACCAATAAACCCAACAATCAGAGAGATCCAAATTTTTGGATGAACCTCTTCTTTCAAAAAAACAATCGCAGCAATTGTTGTGGTTATCGGCACAATGAAAGTGATTGCAACGGCTTCTGAAAGCGGAATCAAAGTTATGGTGTGAAACCATATCAACATTCCAACCAAGCCGGTCACGCCGCGAATCAAATGCATTTTGATATGCTTGGTTTTGACAATTTGCGAAATATTGCCGGCGATAAAAGGTATCAGAAAAGCTAGTGCGAACAAATTACGCATCATAACAATCTGGGCGGGATGAAAATTATTTGCCAAATGACGAACAAGAGCAATCATGATCGATATCAAAAAGCAGGTAACAATTGCCCACAATATTCCTTGGGATTTGGCGGAGAGATTTTTATACATATTTTTATTTGGAAGGGGGCGTCAGGAGGCTTACTCGCATAATTCTTTGATTCTCGCGTAAGCTCTGGCAAATCCTTTGAGCTGATATTCATCAATGGCAAAATTTCCAAACGATGAGTCACTTCTGACTTTTACAAATGCGTTTCTAAGCATTAATGTGATGATTTCTTTATCATCATAATCGCTTTTTGCCCAAGCCATGTCGCCTTTGGTGTAAATTTCTTTTTGATTGGCGCCAATCAGCAAATAAATATCACTATTTATTTTATATTCATATCCAGAATAAACGCTTATTTCCTCGTTGCGATTTTTGTAATAACGCGTGACGGCAAGATATGGTGCGCGAAATGAGGTGTAACTGCTGTTGGTTGTGTGAGGAGCAGATGCAGTGTAACACCTTCTCTCATCCCCTTCTCCAATTTCATAAACCACCCAACCATAATACATGCTATCAATAACTTGAGCTGAGGCATTACTTTGCAATAAAAAATATTGAGATAAGAGTAGGGATAGAAAGGTTAATAGATTTATTTTGAAATTTTTTATCACGAAATTATTCTTCAACAATTTCACCACTCGTTACATATTCAACCATTTCAGCAATATTTGAAGCGTGATCGGCCAATCTTTCAAAGCTTTTGGCAATAAATAGGATATTTATGATGTTTTGAACTTGATGCTCATCAAAACTTTCTCCCTTGGCGAGTGAAAACAGACCTTTGTAGATTTTGTCGATATCGTCATCTTGCTTTAAAACAGATTCTGCTTTATCTAGATTATTCTCATTAAAAGCCTCAACAGATTTCTCCATCATCTCTTGGGCAATTTTTAACATTTCAAGTAATGCATCTTTGGTTTTGTTGTCAATTTCATCGTCTAAATGGGCAATTTTTTTGATAATGCTTTTGCATTTATCTCCCATTCTTTCAAGATTGGCAGAAACTTTTAGGGCGGAAACGATATAACGCAAATCAATTGCCATAGGCTGGCGAAGGGCAAGCATTGCAGTTACTTTTCTTTCAGTAAGATTGTCTAAATGATTGATTTTATAATCATGATCAACAATTTTCTGAACGAGATTTTTTTTAGGATCTTCAATGACTTCTTTAACCATTGATATTGAAGTTTCTAGAAGATCAACCGTGTAATCCAAGGTTCCAGAAATTGACTGCATGTCTTTATCGTATGATTTGACAGTATGTTGTTTTATTTGCATTGGAAAAATTATTTGATGTTATTAAAGTCCCGATCTTTAAATAGATCAGTTAAATTAACTTTAAATAAATTATGAGTAAATACAAAGTTTTGGTTGTTGGCTCTGGAGGCAGGGAACATGCTATTATCCATCAAATTAAGAAATCATCTTTGCTTGGAGAAATTTTTTATCTTGGGCAAAATGCCAAAATAGAAGAAATTGCTCAATTGGCAGTTGGAGTTGAAGCTTCAAATCACGCTCAAATTGTTGGTTTTTGTCAGAAACAAAAAATCGATTTAGTCATTATTGGCCCAGAACAATCCTTGATAGATGGGTTGGTTGATGATTTACAAAAGGCAAATATTTTGGCTTTTGGGCCAAACAGAAATGCCGCAAGACTTGAGGGATCAAAGGCTTTCACTAAAAAAGTCTGTGACGATTATCAAATTCCAACCGCAAAATATCAGGCATTTGAAGAGGGACTTGCTGCAATAAGATATCTTGATGATATTGGAGTTCCTTGCGTGATAAAAGCCGATGGAATTGCAGCTGGAAAAGGTGTGATTATTGCTTTTGATAAAAAAACTGCCATTGACGCAATTAATGATATTTTTGGTGGGAAATTTGGCAAAGCCGGTAAAAAACTGATTATTGAAGAGTTCTTGAGTGGAGTTGAAGTGAGTTTTTTTGCAATTTGCGATGGAAAAAATGCCAAAATTCTAGGATCTGCAGGAGATCATAAAAAAGTTGGCGACGGAGATGTTGGCGCCAATACTGGTGGGATGGGAACCTACAGCCCGTCTCCATTTATTGATAAAATTTCTGAGGTTAAAATGATGGAAAAATTCATTAATCCAACAATGAAGGCAATGAAGGAAATGGGCTCTCCTTTTGTGGGAATTTTGTTCGCAGGAATAATATTGACCAAAGATGGGCCTAAATTATTAGAATTTAACACCAGATTTGGCGATCCTGAAACCCAAGTTTTATTGCCAAGGTTAAAGACTGACTTGTTGAAATTGATTCTGGAAACTGCGCGCGGAAATTTGTTAAATCAAAAAATAGAATTTCACGACAAATCTGCGGTTTGCGTTATCATGGCAACCAAGGGATATCCAGAAGCATATTTGAAGGGCAGTGAAATAAGGAATCTCGATGTGGCGGAAAAATCAGGTGATAATATCATAATTTTCCATAGCGGAACCAAGAAAGACGGATCAAGAACTTTGGCCAATGGTGGCAGGGTTTTGGGTGTTGTTGCTTTGTCGGATGATATTAGTAGCGCCAAATCGGACGCCTACAAAGCGGTCGATCTGATTGATTGGAAAGAGGGTTTTTGTCGAAGAGATATCGCAAGTGGCGCTCAAATTGCTAAATAGCTAAACTAGATAGTGTAGACACTATCTAGTTTCTTGATTTTAAACTCACCATAATTACTCTTCTCGCCTTCATTTTCTAACCTTTAAATAAACTAAAATTTATGACCAATTTTCTTTCCGACCTTTTTATTTCCGATAGCTTTGCGCAAGGCTCTGAAGTGGTTGCTAAAACCTCTGAAGTTGGTTTTTCAAACTTTGTTCCTTTGATTGCAATTTTCTTAGTTTTTTATTTTTTGTTAATTCGTCCTCAGCAAAAGAAAGTTAAAGAACATCAAAAAACTTTAGGCGCTTTGAAAAAAAATGATAAAGTTCAAACCACCAGCGGAATTTTTGGCGTAATCAAGTCAATTGACGAAAAAGACGGCAATGTTCAGTTGGAAATCGCCGAAGGAATTGAAATAAAAATTCTTAAGCAAAGTGTTTCTATCGTTAATGCTGAAAAAAAATCAGTTACCAAAAAAATACCTGCGGCTAAAAAATCTAACAAAAAAATAAAATAATATGTTTCGCTTCTCGCCATCAAAAGCCTTTTTGGTTCTAATTGTTTGTGTTGTGGCAATTTTTTGCGCTCTTCCGAATTTCATTTCTGAAGCTGAAAAATCGACATTTCCATATAAATATTTGCCAAAAGACAAAGTCAATCTAGGTCTTGATTTGCGTGGCGGGGCGCATCTTTTATTAAAAGTTGATTTTGATTATTATCTAAAAGAGCAATTGGAAAATTTGACCACTGAATTAAAAAGAGAATTTATTTCAGACGGACTTTATTCAATCGCAAGCATTCAGGATGGTAAAATCAATTTTACTTTCTCGGATGAAGCATATGTTAAAAAAGCTAAAAAACTCATTCGCAAACTTGACGAAAATGTCGAGATCGACACAAGTGGGGATCAGATTTTCTTGTCTTATTCAGATTCTTATTTGGTGAAATTGCAAAGAGATCTTGTTGCTCAATCAATTGAGATTGTCCGTCGAAGGGTTGATGAAACTGGAACAAAAGAACCGATAATTCAATCGCAAGGCAAAAGCCGAATCTTATTGCAGGTACCAGGAATTAGTGATCCGCAAGGAATCAAAGATCTGCTTGGAAAAACCGCCAAATTAACCTTCCATTTAGTAGTTAATGATTCTTTTGACAATGAATTTAGTAAGTACGGCACTGGAAATGATGTAAAGAGAATGCAGGATGTTGATGGCCGACGATATTCAATTAACAAAACCCCAATGTTGACGGGAGATTTACTGATTGATGCCAATGCAACTTTCTATGAAGGAGAGCCTGCAGTTTCATTCAGGTTCAACTATCTTGGTGCTCGGAAATTTGCAGAAATAACCACTAATAATATTGGGCGAGTTTTTGCTGTTGTTTTGGACGGTAAAATTATTACTGCACCAAAAATTAATTCAGTTATTGCGGGCGGAACCGGAGTTATTTCTGGAAGTTTTACAGCTGACGATGCTAATAATCTTGCTCTATTGCTACGCGCCGGAGCTCTTCCTGCGCCAATTAAGATTATGGAAGAAAGAACGGTTGGGCCTTCACTCGGAGCTGATTCAATTCGTTATGGAACCAACGCTGCAATTTATGGATTTATTCTTGTCGCCATTTTTATGGTGGTGTTTTATGGATTCTTTGGTCTGGTTGCCAATATTGCCCTAATCGTCAATATCGCTTTGATTTTGACAGCATTATCATGGTTCGGAGCCACACTAACTCTGCCTGGAATTGCCGGAATAATCCTTGTGATTGGCATGGCAGTTGACGCCAATGTGCTGATTTTTGAAAGAATGAAAGAGGAAGTTAGGTCAAATAATAAAAAAATTATCGTGGCGATTGACGCCGGATTTTCGCAAGCTTTCAGAACAATTGTCGATTCCAATATCACCACATTGATTATTGCAAGCTTACTTTATATTTTTGGAAGCGGGGCAATTCGTGGTTTTGCTGTCACTTTGACAATTGGAATTCTGGCCTCAATGTTCTCGGCAATCATCCTCACCAGAACAATAATCTCCATGTGGATCAAATATCGCAAAGCGCCTTTGCAGAAATTGCCGATCTAATTAACCGGCAGATTTCTAAATAGAATTCCATATCATATCTAAACCACACTTTTTAAGAGATAATAAGAGGGGTGGTTTCTATCAAATATCGCATCGATATATTTTCTTGCTAAGAATTGATATTTTTGATATAATGAACGGGTTAATATTCATTTTATCCATTCAAATAAAACATATCATGAAAAAAATACTAATCAGTTCATTGCTTTTTTCCCTTTTTGCTTCTGCGGCTTTAGCTCAGGAATCATCAAATTCTAATCAAGAAAGGTTTGAAAATAACCGAATGGAAAGAAAGGAGAATCTCAACGAAAAAAGAAAAGAAATAAAAGAAAATCGTCAAGAAAGAAGAGAAAATTTTAAAGAAAAGCGTCAGGAAAAAAGGGAGGATCTTAGAGAAAATCGCCAAGAAAAAAGGAGTGACAGAAAAGAAAATCGGGCCGAAAAAAGAGCGGATCGACAAGATAGCCGCCAAGAAAGAAAGAGTGATCGCGTGACAAAAAGATCAGATCGCAAAGAGGCTAAATCTCAAAAAAGAAGCGAAAGAAGATCTAATCGTTAAATGTTTTAGTTATCGCCTGATGGATTAATTCTTAATTCATCAGGCAAATAAGCACTTCCCTACCAACCTTTTCCCAAGAAAGATATTTTAAGCGCCTATCAACTTCTAATAAGCGGTTCTCAGAATATATTTTTCAAACCAGTAAAGTAACAATCCAAGATGCTCGATGTAGTCAATTTTGAATATAATACAAATCAAAAGAGCGGCAGTTAAAGCTGGAGCGAATGGAAAAGTATCGTCTTTTTTTAACCTCATCCACAAAGGGCCAAAGATCATTCCAAATATTCCCGATAAAGTCATAAAAATAAGTGCATTATCAAAACCAAGCAACAAACCAGCTGGTGCAAAAAATTTAATGTCGTCAATTCCGATCCCTTGTTTTTTGGTCACAAAGTAAAATCCATAATGCAAGATGATTCCAAAAATAACAAATCCGGCTGAGGATAAAAAATAATAACCAATGCCGTGTTTGCTAGGAATCGTCAAATGGTAAGCTATTGCTATAATAAAGAGGGATATTTGGGTAAAATCAGGAATAAAATAATGCTCAAGATCAACTATTGTCATGATTATCAAAATCACCGCTATCAACAAAATAAAAATCAGTTTCAGGTCGATTTTTGTGTCGAGAGCGAAAAAAATACCAATAAAAATTAGGGCTGTTGTAATTTCAATCAGGGGATAGCGAGAAGATATTTTTGTCTGGCAAAATCCACATTTTCCTTTAAAAAATAGCCAAGAAAATAGCGGAAATAAATGTTTTATTTTGAGTCCATTGTTACAATTTGGACAAAAAGAACTTCGAAAAATAAAATCTTTGACCGAAATTTTATCATCAGCGAAGCGGTAGCTTGCCATACTAATAAAACTACCGAAACAAAGTCCGGAAAATAAAATGATTATGATGTTAAAAATAGACATTAGAAATTGATAATTATGTTGAAATCATTAGATTGATCCGACTTTAAAAATAGAATTTTAAGATGCAAAAGTTTCTCACAATATCCCTATTATTAATACTTGCTGCTTGCAGTCAGCCCAAGGCTCCTATAGTCAATAAGGGTTCAATGTTTTATGGAAAAGGTTTTTCAAAAAAAGTTTTACAAAAGCGCTATTCGTCAAAAAGACCCAAATCGATCATGGTCTCATCTAGCGATACGGCATATTCTATTGCTAAGAAATATAATATTTCTTTACGTGACTTGATTACTCGCAACAATCTTTCCGCGCCATATTTCTTGAAGAAAGGACAAAGAATCATTATTCCTGCAAGCAAATATCATAAAATTAAAAGTGGTGACACTCTTTACGGTATTTCTAGAAAACATGGGATGAACATCAACAAATTGATCGCGTTGAATAGTTTACAAGCTCCCTATTCAATTAAGGTCGGTAAAAAACTTTTAGTTAGTGGATCAAAAACTTCCGAATCGTCATCGATTGCATATAGCAAATCTCAGAGAGCTAAATCGTCACCTCAAAAAATCAAGAGATCCAAATATCCAAAAGCAATAAAAGTAGCTAATAAAAATAATCGTTTTTCTTGGCCGATCAGGGGGACGATAATTTCCAAATTCGGACCCAAAGCTGGCGGTCTTTATAATGATGGAATAAATATTAAGGCTAAATCAGGAGGGCATATCAAATCCACCGAAGATGGGGTTGTGGCATATGTCGGGGACGAGCTGCGTGGGTATGGAAATCTTATCATCATCAAACATGCTGGTGGATGGATCTCGGCTTACGGTCATCTGAGCAGCACAAATGTTAAGCGTGGCGCAAATGTCAAAAAAGGACAGATCATCGCAAAAGCAGGATCAACAGGAAATGTTAAATCTACTCAACTTTATTTCGGTCTTAGAAAGGGTAGGGAAGCGGTTAATCCTCAAAAATATTTATAAACTTATTTTTTAAAAACAAATATGGCAATTTCTCAAAATGATCTTCACGAAAAGATCAAAGAATCCTTTCCAAATGCCACAATTGAAATCATTGATCTTGCGGGAGATGATGATCATTACAGTGTCAAAATAATTGATGGGTCATTTTCTGGAAAGAGCAGAATTGAACAACATAAAATGGTCAATGAGGCTTTAAAGGGTTGTTTGGGAGATGGTCTCCACGCCATGCAATTAAAAACTTCAACACATTAAGAATCAAAAGTAAGAACCAAAAGTAAGAATCATATTATCAAAAGATTGATTTTGGATTCTTAACGTAGTATTGTCTCATTTTTTTTACAAAAATTCCCATCATAAATAAATGGCGCAAGCTTTAACCAAAAAAATATTTCATAACGCCCCAATTTTGTTGGCAATATTAGCTCTTTTTGCCACCTTTTCTGGGTGCACACAAGGAGAAAGAGATGATGTATTTGATCGTCAAACCAACACAACAAGGCAAGACGCCAGAGAAGCTTTGTTCGGCGATAAGGACTCGTTTAAAAATTCCAAAATTCCTGATTTTAGGCCGATACCAAAAAGATCCAGAATGATCGCCATTCCTTCTTTTCCTGAACAAAATTCAGAAAAACTTATCTCTCTTTCAGTAACTCAAGATGTTCCTCTTAAGGACGTTTTGATTGAGCTTGCAAAATCAGCAAACATAGATATCGACCTTGATCCTTCAATCAGTGGCGGGGTGATTGTTAATGCCAAAAACCGACCTTTGACAGAAATCCTGGATCGAATCTGTGAAATGGGTGACTTGAGGTACACATTGTTCGATAACAGACTTCATGTAACCAGAGATATTCCTTTTTCAAAAAACTACTCTCTAGATTTTTTAAGTGACGGAGACCTGTGGAATGTTGTTCCAGCTAATGTTCAGGTATTTTTAGCTAGTGGAGCATCTTCTTCTTCTTCGGGAGGGTCGGTTTCTATTAATAAGTTGGCAAATATTATGACTATTTTTGCAAGCGAAAAGAACCATATCAAAATAGTTGAATATTTAGCTTCGGTTCGTAAAAATTCTTCAGCTCAAGTTTTGATTGAGGCAAAGGTTGTTGAGGTTTCTTTGAAAGATAATTACTCAACCGGAATAAATTGGGATTGGTCTGGCGGCGGCGCATCTTCCTTGGGCCAAAGTGCTGGCGGAGTCAGTGAGGGATCTCCTGTCTCTTTGGTTTTGGGGTCAAGCGATTTGCTTGGTGGAAGTATTAATGCAACCATTAGTGCGTTGGAAGAGTTTGGGGTAGTTAGAGCTATATCAAGCCCGAGAATAAATGCCTTGAATAACCAAACTGCCACCTTAAATTTTACCAAAAACTTGGTTTACTTCACCTTTGATGTTAGTGAGAACAATACCACAAGCAATGGAGTCAGCGTGAGCAATGTTATCGTGGACAGCACTGTAAATGAAATTCTGACAGGTGTAGAATTGACCATCACACCAGTAATTGATCTGCTACATAATGAAATAACTTTAAATGTTGAGCCAAAAATAACTACTTCTAGTGAAACCGCAGATCAAGAAATTCGTAACCCAAGCAATGTTAGTGAAGTTGTTGCGACTAGTAGGATACCAATTGTTAATACTAGGGAGCTTAAAACGATTGCCAAGCTCCACAATGGAAATGTTTTGGTTATTGGTGGGGTTATGAGCGAAGATACTAATAATAGCGAAACAGGAATTCCTTTTTTGCAAAGAATTCCAATTTTAGGAAATTTATTCAAAAGCGTATCTAAGACAACTTCAGTTACTGAAACGGTCATTTTCATTAAAGTAACCATAATAAGGCCGGATGATGGTGTGAGTGAGTATGACCGTAAATTTAGCAACACTTTTACAAAAAGTGCTAATCCATTCCTACAATCTAATTAGAACATGAATTCAATTCTAAAATACATTCTCTTGACTGCCATCAGAGACCGTCTTTATGTTGGGCTTTTTATAACCCTCCTTACTGCATTTGGAATTTCTTCCGTCTTGGGATCTGCATCTTTGGTTGAGCAGGCGCAAACAACAATTTCATATGTTGCTGGATCTTCCAGAACTATATTTATGGTCGGAATGATCCTGTTTGTTTGTTTTTATGTGCGCAAAACCTTTGAAAACAGAGAAGTTGAATTTGTTCTTTCTAAGTCAATATCTAGGCACAGCTTCATCTTTGCATATTTACTGGGATTTGTTCTGGTCGCCTTAATAGTGATAATTCCTCTTTCAGCGCTGTTATTCTTCATGAAAGCAAATGTTGTTGGTCTAATTTATTGGGTCACAAGTCTGATTCTCGAATCAATAATAATTATCACTTTTTCTTTGCTTTCAGCTTTGATTTTGAGAAGTGCAGTTTCGTCGGTCATAGCATCTCTTGGTTTTTACATTATTTCGCGAATGATGGGATTTTTTGTTTTGAGTGTCAAAATTCCCCAAAGCCTTTCTGATTTTGTAACATTAGATCGAATTCTAAATTCAGTTTTGAAAATAATTTCCGTCGCATTTCCACGCCTTGATCTTTATGGAAAAAGTGAATGGTTGATTTATGGTGCAGTAAATATGACTGATGTGTACATCATATTGGTTCAATCAATCATCTATATTCCTTTGATGATTTTCATGGCATTTTATGATTTTAACCGCAAGCAATTCTAAATCGGTGTTAATACCCAGATTCAAAATCTATCAAAATCTTCACTATTTCTTCATAGCTGTTTTTTCACTTTGTTTGATCTTGCAAGTTGGTTTTTGGTTTAACGCTGAAAAATTCAAACCAGATATTCATATTGTCCCCTCCGTTCCAAACTTAAAAACAGTTCGCGCTTTATCATTTGGTGATGAGCAATTTTATTTCAGAACTCATGCCTTGAAAATCGAAAATGCTGGAGACACTTTTGGGAGGTTTACGTCCTTAAAAAAATATGATTACGTCAATCTCTACAAATGGTTTAAACTTCTCGATGAATTGGATCGTAAATCAAAATATATCCCAACTCTTGCAGCCACCTACTATGCTCAAACTCAGAATAAAAAAGACACCATCCACATAGTTAATTATTTGGATGAATATGCCAGCGTTAATATTGACGAGGATTGGTGGTGGATGTTTCAAGCCTTCATCATTGCGCGAAGAACTTTAAATGATGATGAATTGGCCCTTAAAATAGCCTATAAACTAAGCGAAAATGAAAATGAAAATGCTCCGCTTTGGACAAAACAACTGCCCGCCATTGTCAGTGCCAGGCTTGGTGAAGATTGTGCGGCATTTAGCATTATCAACAAGCTTCTAAGTCAGAATGAAAGTGGAGAAAGAGTGATAGATCCTAATGAAATGGACTTCATGCGTCATTTTATTAAACAAAGAATTTCCAGCCTCAAGAAGAAAAATTTCGATCCAACCAAATGCAAAAAATAGAACAAATAATCAGAATTGCTTTAGATGAAGATTTGGGAGATCTTGGTGATATCACATCCAACTTTACCATCCCTTTTGATAAAAGAATAAAATTCCAAATTAGTAACCGCGAACCAATAATGTTGTGTGGCATTGATTTTGCTGTGCAAATATTCAAAGCAGTCGAGGAAAGATTGGGTAGTGAGTCAATAAACCTAAAGATTAATCACCAAGATGGCGATTTTGTTGATAAGAATTCGGTCCTTATGGAAGGTGAGGGGAATGCCAGAACAATTTTTGCAGCCGAACGATTGGCTTTAAATTTACTTCAGCATTTAAGTGGGATTTCAACTATTACAAAAAAATATGTTGATGAAATTAAGGGCACTAAAGCTCAAATTCTCGACACTAGAAAAACAATTCCTGCTTTTAGAAATTTGCAGAAATATGCTGTAAAAACAGGAGGCGGGACTAATCATCGTATGGCATTGTTTGATGGAATTCTCATTAAAGACAATCACATAATTGCTGCCGGAAGCATTTCTAATGCCGTGAGAATGGTGCGGGAAAATATTGATAAATCGGAAAATAAAATCCCAAAAGACATACTACTAGAGGTGGAATGTGATAATCTGACGCAAGTTAAAGAGGCTTTGGATTCACGAGTTCAAATCATCATGCTCGACAATATGAATATTGATCAAATCAGGCAAGCTGTGGAATTGATTGAGGGAAAAGCCAAAATAGAGGTTTCTGGTGGAGTAACTTTATCTTCAGTTAAGGCAATTGCGGATACGGGAATTGACTACATTTCAGTCGGAGCTTTAACGCACTCAAGCAAAGCGGTGGATATGGGTCTTGACGTTATTTAATGATGCTTCGGCACAATGTCTTTTGTGTTTATTATCCAAGTCTTATGGATAACCTTATTTATCGTTATCCTCGCGAAAGTGATGATCTTGTGAGTTAGGATCGATCAAGAATTGTAGACAGATATCTTTCCTCATTTTGAGGGCACCGGATCAAGATTTTCTAAGTCAGCAAAGCTACCTAATAGCATTTTCACAAATTAACTGGCTCTTTTTCAAAATGAGTGGGTAAACCAATTACCACCTTGGTGTCCAATCATGAATTATACCAATCATCACAAGTTACTGCCATGATTCACCATAACGAATTACCGTCATACCGGACATAGAGTTTCTTAGGTAGCTTTGCTGCCTTAGAAAATCTTGATCCGGTACCTCATGAGGAAAAACATCCGCCCGTAATTCTTGATTAATCTATTCTTTTAAAAAATCCTCGATTCCAGACTCACGAGATCCTCACTTTCGCGAGGATGACGATTATGTGAGTGTGACAATCATGAGGATTGTAAAAGTTCACTAATTCGGTTCGATTTAAGATAATGATTAGATAAGTTAAATTTATCTAATTTTACCAACTTAAATCTAAGCAAGATTATGGGCAGGATAGACAGTAGTGGGGGTCAGG
>JBLHTM010000004.1:0-40970 GCA_047627215.1 Rickettsiales bacterium
GCAATGCGTTATGGCAACCCTTCAACTGAATCAAAAATCAATGAATTGCTTCAAAAAGGATGCAAAAAAATTATTTTTATCCCGCTCTATCCACAATATTGCGCCGCCACAACCGCGACAGTCACAGATGAGATTTATCGAGTTATGAGAAAAATAAGATGGCAACCAGAAATAAAAATTGTCAGCCAATATCCAGACAATAAAATATATATTGAGGCTTTGGTAGATAGCGTTAAAAACCACATCAAAACTCTAAATTTCAAACCAGATGCGATTCTTTCCTCATATCATGGAATTCCAAAAATATATTTTGAAAAAGGCGATCCTTATTCATGTTTTTGTCGCAAAACCAACCGTCTATTTGGTGAAGAGCTTTTAAGGCAAGAAATGGGAATAGAAAATCATATTAGTTTTCAATCAAGATTTGGCCCCAAAGAATGGCTGCAACCATACACCGCAGATGTTTTGAAAGATTTGGTTAGTAAGGGAATAAAAAATCTAATCGTCATCACTCCTGGTTTTGCAGCAGATTGCATAGAAACTTTGGAAGAAGTTGATATGGAATATCACGATTTGTTTTTAGAGCTTGGAGGGAAGAATTTTTCTTTGGTTCCTTGTTTGAATGATAGTGAGGGTGGAATCAAAGTTATCAACGATCTGTTGGAAAGCAATTTGGCTTATTTTCAGAATCAGTAGATAAATTAATTACCACCTTTAGTGCCAAGCATAAATTGCAAAAAAGTTACCATCACGAGTTGCAACTATGAGTTACCGTCATGCCGGGCATAGATTTTCTTAGGTAGCTTTTCTGCCTTAGAAAATCTCGGGTCCGGTACCTCATGAGGAAAAATACCCGCCCGTAATTCTTGACCGATCTATTCTTTTAAAAGATCCTCGATCCTGACTCACAAGATCCTCACTTTCGCGAGGATGACGATTATGTAAGGATGTAAAAATGGAAAATAAGATGATGATAAATAAGATTCTGCCACTCAAATTAGGTTATTTTCATAAGGAAGATCAAGGGCGCTTTTGAAGTGTATGATCCATTTATCCACTGATTTTGAAAATAGAGTCAATAATTTATAAATAATTCACCTTTCAAAACCCTCTCAGAATATTATGAATAATCAAATTATCCTCAAATCCTACCTCTTTTCGCTCTTCTTGCGCTATAAAGTTTTTATCATTTCACTGGCAATAATTGCGGTTGCGGCGGCGGGTTTTTATATTTCTGTGAATTACAAAATCAAAGAAATCATCGATATTATTGCCGCAAAATCTGACGATAATATTGGGCACTTACTTTTGCTTTTTGTGCTTTTCAAATTCACTCAGCATTTTTTGTTTTTTATTATCAGATTGCTCGATATCAAATATCGTCCCAAAATGGGAGTTGAAATTATCAGCGATATGTATTGCAAAACCCTAGGTCACTCACTTCATTGGTTTGATTCGCATATGAGCGGTGAAATATCCGGAAAGATCATTGATTTTAACACCACCATATCAAAACTTATTGGTTATCTTGTTCGCGCTTTAAACAATGTTTCGGTCATAATAATTAGCTTGGTTTTCTTGTCTTTCATCAACCCCAAACCAGCTTTGGTGATTGGCATTTTTATCATTATTTATGCGCCAATAATATGGTTTTTGCTAAAAAAACAACTTCATATTCAAGAGCAATACACCAAATCTAGGCAAGAAGCAGTTGGTATTATCAACGATTCTATTGCCAATATTTTTGGCATAAAAATTATCGGAAATATCTGGTCAGAATTCAAACTAAAGTTAAATCCTGCCTTGCTAAATTGGAAAGAATGGGAAAGAAAAGGGCGTTTTTTTGATGCTTGGTTTGTTGACAACGCCGACACAATTTTGATCACCATTATGAGTGCGGCGCAGATTTATCTTTTGGCTCATTTGTATAAAATTGGCGAAATTAGTGCGGGAGGATTTACTTTCGCGGTGATGACAACTCTCAGCATTCACAGTGAATTGGATAAATTTTTGGAAAGTTTTTTGATGGATATCATTCCCGGAATTGCCACTATGAAATCTTCCTTTTCTTTTGTGAGTACCGAATACGACATTAAAGATCGTGCTGGCGCAAAAATTTTAAAGGATATTAAAGGCGATATCAAATTTGAAAATGTCAATTTTTCCTATGATGGTAAAAAGGAAGATAATTCCAAAAGAATCGTTTTAGAGAATTTTAATTTACATATTCCCGCAGGTCAGAGATTAGGGGTTGTCGGAACTTCTGGGGCCGGAAAAACGACTCTCATCAAATGTTTACTGAGATATTTTGATATTCAAAGTGGAGGAATTTTAATTGACGGTAATAAAATTTCCGATGTCACTCAGGAATCTCTCAGGGCCAATATTTCTGTGATTCCTCAAGATATCACCATGTTTCATCGCTCTATTTTAGAAAATCTTCAATTGGCAAAATATGATGCTAGTAAAGATGAAATTATGGAAGCTTGCAAAAAAGCCAAAATTCATCACGACATCTTGGAAATGAGCGATGGATATGATTCTATCGTTGGTGAGCGTGGCGTGAAAGTTAGTGGCGGACAAAGACAAAGAATTGCAATTGCGCGGGCAATTCTGAAAAATTCCCCGATTCTGATTTTGGATGAAGCGACGAGTGCACTTGACACAACTACAGAGAATTTGATTCAAGATTCCCTGAATGAAGTTTTGGAAACCAGCGGCGCAACCGTTATTGCAATCGCTCATCGGCTTTCAACTTTGAAACATATGGATCGAATTCTTGTTTTGGAGAAGGGTAAAATTATGGAAGATGGCAATCACAAAGAATTGATTAAAAAAGAAGATGGTCTTTATCGGAAATTATGGGAAATGCAGTCAGGGGTATTTTTACTGGAAAATGGATAATCATAAATTGACCCAGCATTATTTTTTGTTAAAAGTTACAATAGGTGATGAACTGGTCAACATGCTCTAGAATCTTCTCCAATTTGACGTCACTACTAAATTTTTCTTATTTTTTAAGATTGAAAAATTTTTATCAAAAAAGCGCTAAAAATATGAAAACATCTACAATTAAATTAATTAGCTAAACAGTGTTTGATGCCATCTCCGATCTTTGGATGGAAAACGTCATTACTAAAATCTTTGATTTTAGCGCGCGAAGCATACGAAAGGGCGATAGGAAATGGTATAAAATTCAGTAGCAATCTTAAAATCTTAATTGACAATGAATATTTTTGCTAGAAAAAGCGCTGTATCTTGATTGAAAACGATTTTTCAGAAGTGAAAAAAATAACTAATTAAATTATAAATCCATGTCCAAAATTGAGAAAAACAATCTAAAAGTTTTAGGAAAAATTTTCTATGATATCATTAAAGAAGATAAGCATTTATTGCATTTATCGATATTTTATGGAGTTGCCATCAGTATTTTGAGTCTTTCTGTTCCCATCTCTGTTCAATCATTGGTAAATACTATCGCAAATGTGGGATCACTAAAAGCGGTCTTTACCTTGGCTACGGTTTTATTTTCTTTGCTTTGTATTTATGGATTTCTCAAGGCCTGGCAAATATATATTTTGGAGATTTTTGAGCAAAAATTTTATGCTAGAACTTCTTCGGAATTCACCTTGAAGAATATTTTTGCTAACAATCTGTTTTATTCAAATATTAACCGCCAAGAACTAATCAATAGATATTTTGATATTACCAATATTCAAAAAATCATTCCCTCTGTGATTATTGGTTTTTTTGCCTTAATATTGCAGGTGATTTCAGGATTGATTTTGGTCTCATTTTATCATCCTTGGATATTGCTTTTTAATATACTTTTTGTCTCGTCACTTTGTTTTGTGTGGATTTTCTGGCTCAAAGACGCAATCACAACATCTTTGGAATTGTCTAATGCAAAATACAATACCGCCAGACACCTTGAAGAAGTTGCGAGAGCCAATGGATTGTTCAATTCAGAAAAAAGGTCAAATTTTGCCATTAAAAAAGCGGATGGTTTGATTTTTGAATATCTAGAAAAAAGAAGTGATCATTTTAAATATACCTTCAGACAAAATATCGCATTTCTATTTCTCTATGCTCTTGCCAGCGCTACTTTTCTGGGAATTGGTGGATCTCTAGTAATTAAAGGTGAGTTGACTTTGGGTCAATTGATTGCAGCAGAATTGGTTCTATCTGCCGTGTTTTATAGTATTTCGATGTTGGGTTACTATTTGAGTGATATATATTATTTGTGCGCTTCTATTGAAGAAATATCCAATGTTTATGATATACCAACCGAGAGTCAAAAAGGTGCAACAAAAACTCCTGAAAAATGTGAAGATATTGTGTTTGAAAAGGCTGTTTATAGAATTGCCAAAAGAGATATTTTGATTGATTTGTCGATTAAGAAACATCAAAAAGTCGCAATTGAGGCTGCTTCACAATTATATGAAAATGCAATCCATGACGGGTTTAAAAAATATCGCCTACCCAAAAGTGGAGCTTTGAAAATCGGCAATGAAAATATTATTGATATGTGTCCGCAACAATTGCGTGACTACATTATCATATTGGACAATACAACTGTCACAGAAACTAGTATTAGGGAATATCTAAAGATTGGTAATAGCGAGGTAAGAACTTCTGAAATTGATGATACATTAAAAATGGTCGATTTATATGATGTGGTTTATGGGCTTGAACAAAATTTAGATACCGAACTTAGTATTATAGGAAGGCCTCTCACCCCTTCTGAAACATTGCGTCTGAAAATCGCTTTTGCATTGATTGCTAAGCCTAAAATTTTAATTATTAATGCATTTTTTGATTCAATATCAATTAAGAAGAGAAAAAATATTTTTTCCACATTATGTTCTATGGAAGATATGACATTGATTTATTTTTCAGGAGACCATGAATTGCCTTACTTTGATAAATATATTTATCTATCCGATGAGGGAAGTAAACATTTTGACAATATGGAAGATTTTCACAAAACTTGCGATTCACTAAAATAATTATGGAAAACAACTCTCAAAAAAAACTTACTGTTTTTGAAAAAAGATTACTTGAGTTCAAATCAATAAAATCGATCAAATCACCCTCTTTTTCCTTCGTTTTGGCAAAAGTTTTTGTTGTATTTCTGATATCTTCATTGACATTTCTCATCTTTGTTCCATGGCTACAAACTGCCCAAGGAACAGGATCGGTCATATCAGTAAATCCTGATAATAGAGTTCAAAATATCAGTGCTTTTGTTTCAGGGAGAATAAAAAAATGGTATGTAGGTGAAGGATCTGAGGTAAAAAAAGGTGATAAAATTCTTGAAATTGTCGATAATGATTCAGAATTAATCGGCAGGTTGCAATCTGACGTTGATAATATTGAAATAAATTTGCAAGCCACCACAATAGCAAAAGAAAACACTTTAAAAAATTACCAGCGACAAAAAGATTTAAACAGGCTTGGTTTGAGTTCTCAAAGGGATGTTGAGCAGTCAAGAATTCAATACCAAGGCTTCGTTTCAAAATTGTCAGAAGTAAAAAATACCCTCAATGATGCTCAAAAAGAACTTTCTCGCCAGCAAAGGCAAATCATTTATGCTCCAGAAGATGGAACAATAATAAATATTGTAGCTGGAAATGAGGCAACTGCAGTTTCTAGCGGTCAAAAACTAGCATCTTTTATTCCAAGTGATATTGACTTTGCGGTTGAGCTTTTCATCAATGGAATTGATACGCCCCTAGTTTATAAAGGTAGAAAGGTTCGATTGGAATTTGAAGGTTGGCCAATCGTACAATTTACCGGCTGGCCTTCAAAGGCAGTTGGAACTTTTGGAGGAGTTGTCGCTTCAGTTGATCAAGCGGTATCTGATAACGGGAAATTTAGAGTCATAATTGTGCCAAATCCAGAAGATGATGCGTGGCCGGGGCAAAGATATTTAAGATATGGTGCTCAAGCTAATGGCTGGATATTGCTCGAAGAAGTTAGTGTCGGATATGAAATATGGAGAAAAATCAACAGTTTTCCACCAAAAATATCTCATGATTATGGAACTGCTAAAAAGAAATAAATAATGGCAAGTAATTTCAAGAATCAATATTTACCCTTCCCCGATTGTGCCAAAGATATGAGGGATAGTGATTCTGACAAGGCATTGAAGTTCTTGCTCCCCATTTCCTTATCTCGAAGTGATAGAGGCTTATATTTTTCTGGTTTATTCTTGATTATCTTCATATTTAGCTTCCAAAGTCTTGCTTCCGACAACAAGCTTTACCCCCAAGATATTTTGATCTCGGTGGAAAAAAATTATCCTGAAATTTTGGTAGCAAAAGAAAATATCATTTATTCGGAAGCTTCAATAAAAGAGGCTAAAGGTGAATTTGACGCCTTTTTGAGCCACAATTATTACAACCGCACCGAAGGTTTTTATGATGGAACTAGCAATGAAAGTCTCATTGTCAAACCTATGCCCATGTTCAATTCCGAAATATACGGAGGGTTTAGGCACAGTGACGGAATCTTTCCGATTTATGAGGATAAGTTAATCACCAATAGTGGCGGAGAATATTTAGTGGGAATCAAAGCTTCACTTTTGAGAAATCGCGCAATAGATAAAGATCGAGGGAAAGTTATTGAGGAAGAATTAAAGAGAAATATCAGTCAGCATCAATTAGAGAAAGTTAAATTGGAAATCAAATTTAATGCCATGAAGCATTATTATGATTGGGTGCAAAAGGGGTGGAAGATGAAAATTATGAAGGATATTTATCAGAATAATTTAAAGCAAATAGAAGCTCTAAAAATTAGATTTAATAAAGGAGAAATATCAGAAATTGCCCTAATTGAAGGGAAGCAACTTCTTATTAGAAGAAAAATCGATCTACAAAATTTTGCAGCTGATTTTCAAATTGCATCCGGAAAATTGTCTATTTTCTATCGCAGCGAAGATGTTATGATTGTTCCTGATATCAGCTCGGTTCCAAGTGAGTCAGAAATATTAAATTCCACCCCAATAAATTCTTTTCAGATGGATCGAATTTTGGCAAAAAACCCAAAAATTCAGATATTAAAAGAGCAGATCAAGATTCAGCAAAATAATATCCAGTTGGGAAAAAACTCCTTGAATCCGCAAGCGGACTTGAAACTTGAATTCTCAAATGACGAAGGAAACGGATCTTTCGCCAGAGAGGAAGAGGAAGTTGTTGTGAAGCTGGATTTTTCTATTCCCTTGCAAACAAACAAAGGAAAATCGTCAGTAAGAAAAGCGGAGTCAAAAATCAAACAATTAAAGCATAGATTGAGATTATCAGAAGACGGAGTTGAAGTGGAGATATCCAATATTTTTAAGAATATTGAGAATTTAAAAGAAGTTTATGAGCTAACCAAAGAACAAATAAACATCGAATTGGCGATCTATAACGGAGAAAAAGAAAAATTCAAATCCGGAAATAGTGACTTATTCATGATCAACCAGCGGGAAAACTCCTTAGCTCAAGCCAAAATAAGCGCGGTTAAAATCAAGTTTATGATTAACATGGCCTACAATGATCTTAGATATCTTTCTTTGGATATTTAATCTGCTGTAAACTCAATTTTGCTTCAGGAAAAATATTTTCATTGCATTAGCAAACAAATTATTTCTTCCACTTCACTTGATAGAGATCAAGTCTGCGATCTTTTAAATTCTGCACAGTTCCAGAGTTTCTGGAGGCCACTAAAGACTCAATATTCAAATCAGAAATAATTACCATTTCAGTGTTAGGAATTGAAGTTGCGGCAATTCCATCTCTTGCAAAAGGGAAATCGCAAGGGGTCAGAATACAGCTTTCGGCGTAGTTAATATCCATATTTGAAACATTGGGCAAATTTCCCACCGTTCCTGACATCACAACATAGATTTGGTTCTCAACCGCTCTGGCTTGGCAACAATAACGCACTCGGTTGTAGCCTTGTTTTTCATCAGTGCAAAATGGCACAAATAGAATTTTCATTCCTTGGTCAGTTAGGTGTCTAGTTAATTCTGGAAACTCAGAATCGTAACAAACCAGAACCCCGATGGACCCGCAATCAGTTTCGATGGTTTTGACATAATCTCCGCCTTGAATATTACGCCAATATTTTTCACTTGGAGTGATGTGAATTTTGGGTTGTGTATGAATTGAGCCATCTCTTAAGAAAACATAGGCAATATTTTCAATAACTCCTTGCCCATTTCGAGTTGGATGAGTTCCGCCGATGATATTAATATTGTAAGAAATTGCCATTTCTTGGAAGAACTTGATGTAATTGGGGGTTAAATCAGCTAATTTTTCAATATTTTTGGTGCTAGAAGATTTATTTTTATCAATTGAGATAAGAGGCAAAGTAACATATTCAGGAAAGACTACAAAATCAGCTTTATAGTCGGAGGCCACATCAATAAAATATTCAATTTGACTGCAAAATTCAGTAAAATCTTTAACTTCTCTCATTTGAAATTGAACTGAAACGACGCGAGCAGAATTATTAATTCTGCCTCTCTGAACTGAATATTTCTTATTTTCTGGAGAAAAATTAGGATTTTCCCAAACCATTAAAGAGGCGTTTTTACCCGATTCTAAATCATCAGATAGATAGTTTTTTAGAACTCTGATAAATCTAAATCCATTCTTTAAATGAAAGCCAATAGCGGGGTCTTTTAATTTTTTATCAATAACTTTTTGAACATAATCTTCGGGAGATTCTACTTTCTTTTTATTTTTAGAAAAATTGGGCATTCTTCCGCCAAATACAATTCCTTTTAAGTTTAACTCTTTACACAAAGCCTTTCTGGAGTTGTAGAGTCTTTGGCCTATACGAAGTCCGCGATAATCTTCATCAACTATCACTTCCATTCCGTAAAGATATTCCCCGTCGGCATCATGCCTTGATGCGAAACCTCCTCCAGTAATCTCATCGTAATTATGATCTGCAAAAGCCATTTCCTCTTTGCTGATAAAGGTGGCGCAATGACCAATAATTTTTCCTTCTGATTCAACCACAAATTGACCTTCTGGGAATATGTTTAATTGCCCTTTTAGCATTTCCAGAGAAATACCAGTAACATCGGAATATATTTTAGAGCTCAAGGCAACAATTCTTGGTAAGTCACTTTTTTTGGCTTCTCTGATGTGAATTTTTGATTTTTGAATTTTGCTCATTTCCTGTGAATTTTGTTAATAACAATCTCTATGTTAATATTGTATCTTCCAATAAGATTAAAATCTAATAACTATCGCTAGTATATTTATCAAATAAAATTAATCCAAAATGCCTAAAAAATCCTTCATTTTTTTCATCATTATTTTAGGCTCCATCGTCGCCATCGGTCCATTGGCGATTGACATGTATTTGCCGGCCTTTTCTGAGATGGCGAGCTTTTTTGCGGTTTCAAATGACAAAATTCAACTCACTCTTTCTTCATATTTTATTGGTATTGCGGTTGGTCAGATTTTTTATGGACCGGTTATTGATCGATTTGGCAAAAAACCCCCTCTAATTTTTGGGCTGTTGCTTTTTGTTGTTACGTCATTTTTATGCGCTTTGACAGAAGAAATTGATCAAATGATTTGGTTGCGCTTTTTTCAGGCGGCGGGAGCCTGTTCTTGCTTTGTGGTTATGCGCGCCATTGTTAGAGATTTATTTTCCCCTCAAGAATCAGCTCGAGTTTTCTCCTATTTATTATTGGTTATGGGAATTGCGCCAATAGTTGCGCCACTTCTTGGTGGATATGTTTTAATTAATTTTGGTTGGCAGGCGATTTTTTGGTTTCTGGGATCTTTTGCCTTGTTGTTAATTTTGGTTTCAATTTTGTATTTACCAGAATCTCAAGCTGGTGATAAAAGCCAGAAAATTAGTGGGGCTTTTAGGAAGTATTATGGAATTGTGAAAGACAAAAATTTCTTGTTTTATTCTCTCTCAGGAGGATTTTCTGCTTGTGGAATGTTTATCTATATCGTCGGATCTCCTTTTGTGATTATTGAGATATTTGGAATTAGTCCGGAGAATTATGGGTGGGTTTTTGGAATTAATGCCGTTGGATATGTTTTTGCGGCGCAAGTTAATGGTTATCTTTTAAAGTCTTTTGAGCTGAAAAGACTTTTGAATGTGGCTTTCAAAATTTCACTTTTTGCGGCAATTCTATTGATGATTTGCGGGGTTTATTTCCCAAATATTTGGGCGGTTTCAGCGGCATTTTTTCTTTATGTTTCTCTGATCGGAGTTATTACTCCCAATAGTTCAGCTTTGTCACTTGCTAATCAAAGAACTCACTCAGGATCTGCATCCGCTTTATTTGGAACTATTCAATTCACAATTTGCGCGGTTGCGGCATTCCTGATCAGTCATTTTCATAATGGAACAATCATGCCAATGATCATCGCGATTAGTTCATGCGGAATAATTGCCTTCTTCATTAATTATTATTGGCAAAAAAAATCCATTAGCGCAAAATAGCACTCCTTTGAAATTGAATTATCTAAAAATGACTACACAAAAAATAAATATCGCCATTCTTGGCGCTTCTGGATATACCGGAGTTGAGACAATTCGCCTGATTTTGAGCCATTCAAAAGTTCAAATCAAAGCATTGATTGCCGATTCCAACGCTGGAAAAGAAATTGCCGAAATATACCCACATCTTTTGCCGTTTGATTTGCCAATTTTGAAAAAAATTGATGAAGTTGATTTTGAAAAAATTGATTTGGCTTTTTGTTGTTTGCCACACACCACTTCGCAAAGCACAATAAAAGATTTATTGGGAAAATATTCTCATTTGAAAATCATCGATCTATCTGCTGATTTTCGTCTGAAAAACCCAGATGATTACAAAAAATGGTATGACCATGGGCATGTTGCTGTCGATCTTCAAAAAGAAGCGGTTTATGGTTTGTCAGAAATTTGTCGCGACAAAATCAGAAAATCCAAATTGATCGCTAATCCTGGATGCTATCCAACTTCGGCTTTATTGCCGCTTTTGCCTTTGATAAAAAATGGTTTGATTGAAAGTGACGGGATCATTATTGATTCAAAATCTGCCGCTTCGGGAGCGGGGCGTTCTTTGAGATTGGGAAATTTGTTTTGTGAAACCAATGAATCCATGAAGGTTTATGGAATTGCAACTCATCGACACACTGGTGAAATTGAGCAAGAAATTTCTAAAGTTGCAGGTACAGAATTGCAAGTGTGTTTCACGCCACATTTGGTACCCATGAATCGCGGAATCATTTCTACAATTTATGTGAATTTGAAAAATAATTTGACTGCAGATGATTTGTTCAATTGCCTTTCCACCAAATATCAAGATGAATATTTCGTCAATGTAAGTAAAACCCACCCTTCAACCAAAGATGTTGCGGGAAGTAATTTCTGCCATATTGGGGTTTTCGAATCTCGCCTTCCAAATCAAGCGATCATTGTTTGTGTGATTGATAATTTGGTGAAAGGAGCCTCAGGGCAGGCAATTCAAAATATGAATATTATGTTTGGATTTGATGAGAAAGAAGGATTGGGATTTTTGCCAATGGCGCTTTAATTATTTCTTTTTGATATTTTGCATAAAAAAACCCAACATATGTTCTGATATGTTGGGTTTTCTTAATATATTTCAGAAGAAATTATTCTGGCTAAGAAAGCCTATTCAATAACTTTTGGAACAGTAAAATAACCATATTTTGCGTCAGGAGCGTTTTTTAAAATTTCATCAGCGATTGCACCGTCACTAACAATATCTTTTGCCATTGGCATGGCGATTTGATGAACATTCAAAAGTGGTTCGACATTTTTTGTATCAACTTCATTGAGGATTTCGACCCAATCTAGAATTTTGCTCAGCTTTTTGGCAATTTCAGGTTTATTTTCATCCAAAACTTCAATTTTAGAAAGGCGAGCGATTTTGGTTACTTCTTTTGGGGTAAGAGACATTTTTAAACTACAAAAACATTAGAAATTAAAAGCGATGATTTATACCGACTTAGAAAAATTAAAGCAAGATCTCCCACGAAAAGGTAGAATGATGGGCCTTGATTTGGGGACCAAAACCCTGGGCGTGGCAATTTGCGATGGTGATTGGTTGATTGCAAATCCAAAATTGACCATTGCCAGAAAAGGCGGAAAAACTGATTTTATTGCTCTACAAAAGATTATTGAAGAAAACAAAATTGTTGCGATTGTTCTTGGCCTTCCCATAAATATGGATGAATCTGAGAATCGCATGAGTGGACTTTCTAGGAGATTCGCCGAAAATCTGGATGCGTTTCTAGGTGGCGCCAAAATCACTCTTTTTGATGAAAGATTAACCTCTTTTGAGGCGGATGAAATTATGGTTGAGGCAAAAACTAAAGGTAGGCGACTGGCTTTTGTGGTTGATCAAATTGCTGCTAGTGTGATTTTACAAAACACAATTGACGTGATGAATGATCTGAATTAAATTTGAGGAACCTTCATAAAAATTAAATAATTGATGAAATCAATAAAATTTCTTCTTGCTGATCAGCTTAGTGAATCAATTTCTTCACTGCAAAATACCGATAAACAAAAAGACACAATTATGCTCTGCGAGGTTATGAGCGAGGCGACTTATGCTCCTCATCACCCCAAAAAAATTGCATTTTTATTTTCGGCAATGCGCCATTTTGCAGCAAACTTGCAGCAGCAAGGATTTCGCGTTAGATATGTAAAATTAGACGATCCTTGCAATAGTGGAAGTTTGGAGGGGGAAATAAGACGTGCAATTGATGAATTGAAGCCGGATCGAATTATTTTAACCCAAGCTGCAGAATGGAGGGTTTTACAGATGATGAATGACTTAAAATCAAATTTAAATATTCCGGTTGAAATTAGAATTGATGATCGTTTTTTATGTTCAATTGCAGAATTCAAAGAATGGTCTTTAGATAAAAAGACTCTGCGTATGGAGTTTTTTTATCGCCAGATGCGCGTAAAACATAATTTTCTGATGGATAATAATGGCAATCCAGTTGGTGGAAAGTGGAATTATGACAAGGAAAATAGAAAGCCGCCTGGGGCAGGAATGGTCTTTCCTAAAAGAATTAGCCACAAAAAATCACCAATAACCACAGAAGTTCTGAATTTAGTAAAAGATAAATTCTCACATCATTTTGGAGATCTCGAGCCTTTTCATTTTGCCGTGACAAGGCAGCAAGCTTTGATGGAGCTTGACGATTTTATTGAAAATTTGCTAATTAATTTTGGCGATCATCAAGATGCAATGGTTGCGGACGAACCCTATCTTTATCATTCTCTAATTTCGTCTTATTTGAATTGCGGATTATTATTACCACTTGAAATCTGCCAAAAAGCGCAAAATGCATATCTAAAAGGCAAAGCTCCTCTCAACGCTGTGGAAGGTTTTATTCGCCAAATTCTTGGTTGGCGTGAATATGTGCGAGGAATTTATTGGAGCCAAATGCCTAAATATGGTGAGCTTAACTTTTTTGATACCAAGACTCCTCTTCCTAATTTTTATTGGGGTGCAAACACCAATATGTTTTGCGTTTCTCAGGCGGTGGATCACACCAAAAAGCACGCCTATTCACACCACATACAACGCCTAATGATTACCGGAAATTTTGCATTGCTCGCAGGATTGGACGTTAAAGAAGTTCAAGAATGGTATCTATCGGTCTATTCCGACGCCTATGAATGGGTAGAAATGCCCAATACTTTAGGGATGGCGTTATTTGGCGATGGCGGAATAGTTGCTAGTAAGCCTTACGCCGCAAGCGGTAAGTACATTAATCGCATGAGTAATTATTGCAAAAAATGCCACTACGATCCAAATGAAATGCTGGGTGAAAATGCTTGCCCATTTAATGCTATGTATTGGAATTTTCTGTCGAAAAATGACAGCAAACTTCGTGGCAATTATCGAATTCCATATGTTTTTACGACTTGGGATAAATTTGGTAGCGAAAAACAACAAGCAATTCTTGCTCAAGCAGAATCGTCATTAAGAAAAATGAAGGAAGAAAATTTATGAGAAAGGTTTTTTATGATGGAAAAAGGTTAACACATCAAAATTCGGTTTTTAATTAATAAAATGACAACAAAAATTCTACCCAATAAATTTGAAAATCGCTATGATCTGATCAATCATGTTCAAAATATTGCGCCATGGGCAAAAGGTAGTGAATCTAAAATATTAGGAGGAAGAAATGCTGCAGAAGAAAAATTGCAAGCCATCAACCCTGTTTTATATGGAAAAACACGCAATTTTGTAGATGGTCATATCACTAAACTTTCACCCTACATTCGCCACGGAATTCTTAGTCTAAACGAAGTTAGAAACCACGCCCTTAGATCTTGTGAGGATATTTCGAAAATTACAAAATTTATTCAAGAGCTTGCTTGGCGAGATTTCTGGCAACGAATCTATGCCAAACATCCAGATTGGATGGAAAGCGACATTGAACCGCACAAAACTGGCTTTGTTTCTGAGGATTATTCGCACAATCTTCCCGATGACATCATACAAGGAAAAACTGGCATTTCTTGTATTGATAGTTTTATTGATGAGCTAACCAGAACTGGATACATCCACAATCACGCGCGAATGTATTTGGCTTCCTATATTGTTCATTTTCGTCGCGTCAAATGGCAGGTGGGAGCAAGTTGGTTTTTGATGCATTTACTCGATGGAGATCCTGCAAGCAACAATCTTTCATGGCAATGGGTTGCTAGTACTTTTAGTAGCAAGCCCTACATTTTTAATCTTGAAAATGTTGATAAATATTTTGGCCGGAAAGTCGACACTAATCCGGTAAATAATCAGCTTTTGCACGCAACATATGAGGAATTGAATATTCGTCTTTTTCCTAAAATGAATCTTCCAATATGAAAAACAATCTTATTTGGCTCCATGAAGATTCTTTGCGCCTTTCTCATCCAATATTTAAAGTTGCACCTTCGAATTGTGAGGCAATTTTTATTTGGGATGATGAATATTTGCAGCAGAAAAATTACAGCTTAAAGCGCCTAGTTTTTTTGTATGAAACTTTGTGTGAACTTGGGATAAATATTTTCCATGGCAATACCTTTCAAATTCTTGAATCTCAAAATGCGAAGATAATTTACGTCCCTTCAAGTCCCAATCCTTGGATTAAGTCAATTTGCGAAAAATTAAGCGTAAATAAAAATATGATATTTGTTGATGATGAGCCATTTGTTTGTGAAAATTCAGATAGGGATTTCAAGCGCTTTTTCCCATATTGGAAAAAAATAGAGAAATCCGCATTCATGGTTAACGGAGGTATTAACCTTGAAGATAATTAAAAAGTCTGACTTACCCACTAAAAAATGTCTGCGTTGCGAAAGGCCTTTTATTTGGAGAAAAAAATGGAAAAAAGTTTGGGATCAGGTTAAATATTGTTCTGAAAAATGTAGGAAAAAATGATTCATCGCAACTTGAATTTTTTACTAATCTAAGAAAAACATCTTTATTGCCGCATCAATTATTTTGATCAAATCAATTTAATTTAAGATCTTTTGATATTGCCCCCAACCCCTCTTTGTATGAGGGAAAAATAAATTCGTAGTTCAATAATTTTTTAAGTTTTTCGTTGCAGACAATTTTATTGTCGATGGAAAGTGAAGAATTGTTGAATTCTTCGACATCGCTTTGGATGGGCAATTTGTGGATTTTTAAGAGCTCTGTGCAAATGTAATCATTTACTTCGGCCGTTGGGCAAGGGTGGTTGTCGGTGACATTGAGAATCTGATTATTAATTTTGTTTGACAAAATTACTGCTCTAATAATTGCCGAGATATCCGAAACATGGGTTCTTGATATTGTTCTGTTGGAAGGTTTGTTGTGGGTTATTTTGCCATCACGAATTGATAATATGGTGTTTCTTTGTTCTCCATAAATTGCCGCGAGCCTGAGGATGATGATATTTGCTGATTGATTTTTTTGTAACTTTTGGTAATGATCTTCACATTCAATTCTTGCTAGCCCACCACTGAATGTCGATTTTAGATTTGAGTTTTCTTGAACTTTTGCGCCATCGTGATTTCCATAAACTGAGGTCGCTGATAGGTAAATTAGTTTGTAAGGAGTTTTGCGGTTTGAAAAATAATCATGAAATTTGTCGATTATCGCATCTGTTTTTTGTTGATTTGGAGGTATGGAAATGACGAAATTGTCGTAATTATTCAAAAACAAAGCATCAATTTCTGGAAAATAAATAGTCTTGACGGAGCTTGGGGTTTTGAAATATTTATCTTTTGAAATGTTTATTGAGGCGCCCAAATTCAAAGATTCGTCCAAATGATAGGATTGGCAGAAATATTGAGATACGTATCCGTGACCAAAAAATAGGGTGTTTTGTTTTTCCATGTTTCTTAAAATTCTATTTTAACGCCATTAAAATCAATGATTTTACCAGAGTCTTTTGGGGATGAATTTTCAATCACTTCTAATAGTTTTTCCACCGAATATTCTGGTGTGAATAATTTCTCTTGGCTCACAGCTCCTTGAAAAGGTTTTGACAATTTGCTGTCTACCGTTCCTGGGTGCAGGCCAATTATTACGGCATTTTTATTGGATCTACCGATTTCTATTGATGCGTTTTTTAGGACCATATTCAAAGCTGATTTTGAGGCGCGGTAGGAATACCAGCCCCCTAAATGATTGTCGGAAATACTGCCAACCCTGGCGCTTATGGCCGCGAAAACGGATTTTCTTTCTCTATTTAGTTTAGGTAAAAAATGTTTAGCGATTATTGCTGGCGCGATGGTATTGACGTTGAATAATTTTTGGAATTTTTCTTTCGATAGGTCTCGAAGCGACTTTTCGGGACCGAAATCTTGGTTGTGAAGCATACCGGTGGCAACAATTACCATGTCTAGTTTTGCATTTTCACTGGCAATATCGACGGCTGATTTGATGGATTCTTCATCCTCAATGTCGATAAAATGGGATGTTGTTTTTTCATTATCAAAATCAGTTTTTGATCTGCTAAATGCAAATATTGATTTTGTTTGTGGGTTTTGTGCCAATTGTTTGACAAACATTTCACCCAAAGATCCACTGGCGCCGATGATGGCGATGTTTAAATTTTCTTTTTGCATTTCATAAACTGATTTAATTTTGTAAATTACTTTTTATTCAATTCTTATTTCTTTGGAATATCAAGAGTTAATTCCATTTACATAATCTCCATACTTATGAGTCATGATCGAGGATTTTTTAAAAGAATAGATTGGTCAAGAATTATAGGCGGATATTTTTCCTCATGAGGTACCGGATCAAGAGTTTCTAAGGCGGCAAAGCTACCTAAGAAACTCTATGTACGGCATGACGAGAACTAGTTATAGTGGGTCATGATGGTGGTGAACCATGGTGGTTATTTCTTTACAATTTATTCTTGGTGCCAAATTGGTAATGAATTTACTTACTCATTTTGAAAAAGAGTCAATAATTGGTGGAATTTTTTTGTCAAAATTTCAATATCAATTTCCCAAATTTATTATTATATTGCTTTTGCAGCTCTTCACATCAATCTTAAATTAATAAATCATGATCAAAGCATACGCCGCCTACAATCAAGGCGAAGAATTGAAGCCTTTCGAATATGATCCAGGGGAATTGTCTGCAAACCAAGTTGAAATCGACGTTCATTATTGCGGAATTTGTCATAGCGACATTAGCATGATCGACAATGATTGGGGATTGACCCAATATCCAATTGTTGCTGGACATGAAGTTTCGGGAAAAATTTCTGCCATTGGCAAAGATGTGAAATCTTTCAAAATTGGCGACAATGTTGGGCTGGGATGGCATAAAGAATATTGCGGAAATTGCCCAAGCTGCGATTCTGGCGACAATAATTTATGTGGAAGTGCACAAGGGACAATTATTGCAAATCATGGTGGATTTGCTGATAAAGTTCGAGCTCATGCCAAAAGCGTGGTCAAAATTCCAGATGGTGTTGATTTGGATTCTGTTGGTCCATTATTTTGTGGCGGAGTGACGGTTTTCAATCCATTAGTTCAATTCGATATCAAGCCTTACCACAAAGTTGCAGTTATTGGAATTGGTGGACTTGGGCATATGGCTTTGAAGTTTTTGAATGCTTGGGGGTGTGAAGTGACAGCATTTACTTCTTCTGAAAACAAAAAAACAGAAGCTTTGGAACTTGGTGCTCATCGCACTGTAGATTCTAAAAATGTGCAAGAAATTGAGAAAAATGCTGGCAAATTTGACATGATAATATCGACAGTAAATGTTAAGCTTGATTGGAATTTGTATCTTTCAACTTTGAAAGCAAAAGGTAGATTGCACTTTGTTGGTGCCAGCCTAGAGCCTTTGGATATTGGAGTTTTTAACCTCATTTCCGCCCAAAGGTCGATCTCAGGATCTCCAGTTGGCAGTCCTGAAACAATCGCCAAAATGTTGGATTTTGCTAAATTGCACAAAATCAAGCCAAAAATTGAAGTTTTCAAAATGAGTGAAATCAATCAGGCGATTGATAAATTGAGAAATAACGATGTTCATTATCGTGCTGTTTTGAAGAAATAGGGGTTTTTTTTCAAAATGAGTGGGTAAATTAATTACAACTTTAGTGCCAAACATAAATTGTAAAAAATTTACCACCATGAGTCACCATCACAATTTACTACGTTTGAGTTACCGACATGCCGGACATAGAGTTTTTTAGGTAGCTTCGCTGCCTTAGAAAATATTGATCCGGCACCTCATGAGGAAAAATATCCGTCCACAATTCTTGATCCGATCTATTCTTTCTTGAAAATAAAAATTTCATCAGAGTTTCTTTTTTCCAAAATACAGCCGTAGCAGCCTTCTTTTTGTTTCAATTCATCGTCTGCAATTAACCAATAAATTCTCTCCAATTTCTTCAATCTCGGCTTGTATTCTCTTTGTGAAACTTCCATCAAAGCCATTCCCAGATATCTGGTTGCGACTGACTTTTCTAGTTTTTTGAACCTAGTAATATCTAAAATAAACCCCTCTGAAAATTTTTTGAAAATTTTGGGGAAATTCTTTTTGGTATCTTTTGACAAAATTTCCTTGGCTTCCAACATGGCATTGGAAGCCAAAGCGATTCGATCGTTAATGACATTGAAATCGGGAAGAGATTCGATGAATTTTCGGACTTTATTGCGCAAAAATTTTTCATTTTCATTGGTTTCGTCTTCAACCCAAGATGCTTTTTTTGTTAATAGATATTGCTTCAAGTCGTTTTTTGAGAAATCCAACAAAGGGCGAATGATCTGTAGTTTATTGTGAAAACTAACGACTCCCATTGATGCCAGCCCGTCAATTCCGCTGCCTCGAAAGAGACGAATGAGGAAATTTTCTGCTAAATCTTGGCGATGATGGGCGATAAAAAGATGTTTTATTTTGTTTTTTTGACAGAAGCCTTCAAACAGATTGTAGCGCACTTGGCGCAAAGAATTTTCAATATCAGCTTCGGGCGGAGTCTGCAAATAGGATTTTAGAATCGTGCAGGGAATGGAATGTTTGGAGCAAAAATTGGCCACAAAATTGGCGTCTTGGGCAGAATTTTCACGCACATCATGGTCAACTGTCAGGCAGTGAATCGTGTTTCCTGTAATGTCTTTGAGAAGCAGAAGTAAGGCCATTGAGTCGAGACCTCCAGAAACTGCCACAGCGATTCTACTGGGTAATTGCTTGGGGAATAGTTTGTGAATGTTGAAGGAGAATTGTGTTTCTATTGTCAAGGGTATGTGAGTTTTAAGTTGTTGGTGGTGAGTTGTTGGTTATTTCTTGATCATTGTGCGTAAAAGATTCAAACAAAAAATATTTCTTTGATAAAATTGTAATTTTTTGGGTAGAGATGTTTTCATTTTGGTAGTTTTTAATGAATGAAAAGTCGCAGACTAAAAGCTACGACTAGTGCCTGAGGCGGATTATTTATCTCCGCTCATGATTAATCATTATTTAAGTACGTCTTGCATGGTGTAAAAACCCTGAGGTTTTCCTTTTGACCAGATTGCAGCGCGAAGAGCTCCTGTGGCGTAAATATCGCGGTTTGAAGCTTTGTGGGTAAGTTCTATTCTCTCGCCACTTCCTGCAAAAATTACCGAATGATCGCCGATCACATCGCCGCCACGTAGGGCGGAAAAGCCGATTTCGTTTTCAACTCTTTTACCAATAATTCCATCGCGAGATCTGCGGCTCACTTCACCAAAATTGAGCCCGCGACCTTTGGCAACTGCTTCACCAAGTGATAAAGCGGTTCCTGAAGGAGCGTCGACTTTGTCGCGATGGTGCATTTCAAAAATTTCGGCGTCATAGTCGGAATGTAAAGTTCTGGCAACTTGCTCCGCCAAATTCATCAAAAGATTGACCCCGATAGACATGTTTGAAGACCAGATGATTAGGCAATTTTTGGCGTGATTTTTGAGAGTGTCTTTTTCGTTTTCGGAAAATCCAGTTGTTCCACAAACCATCGTTTTTTGATATTTTTCAACTAACTGAGCCAATTGCAATGAGAGTTCAGGTTTTGAAAAATCAATAATCACTTCAGAATCTTTGACCAATTCTTCCAAATTGTCGGTGGCGTTGACGCCTAAATATTCGTCATTGATGATTTTTCCAATGTCTTTTCCGACCAAATCACTACCCATTCTGACCAAGCCAGATGAGATGTCGTTTAGATCATTTTTCAATGTTGCTTTGGCAACTGATTTTCCCATTCTGCCGCTGATTCCGATGATTCCGATTTTCATGATGTATTTGATTTTTTGAAGAAATTGAAGATTGGAAGAGTAATTATGAGCTTGAAAGAATTCAATCTTTTAAAGTGAGTTGTTGCGAAAAATGTGATATGATAGTTATTGCCCTATCAAGTTTGATGCTATTGAAAAAAAAGGGGTAAATAACAATATTGATCTATTGATAATTTTTAAAAAAATAGACGTTAAGATCTGACGATAAAATGCCTCCAATCTAGGTGGGGTAAGCAGGTCGAGGATTTTTTAAAAGAATAGATCGGATCAAGAATTGTAGACGGATATTTTTCCTCATGAGGTACCGGATCAAGAGTTTCTAAGGTAGCAAAGCTACCCAAGAAACTCTATGTCCGGCATGACGGTGACTAATAGCGGTAACCCGTGGGGTGACTTTTATAATTTATGCTTGGCACTAAGGTGGCGCAAGGTTAATGATCATGCGGGTATTTGGTGATTTTTATTAATTTAATTTTTCGTTCAATATGAAGGCATTGTTAAGATCATTTGGTTTTGGGAAGAAAGGACCAAGAAAATCTTTGGTGCCGGGAAGTGGTAAAAATCAGGGGTCTGATTCTTTGGGGGCAACAAATAATGGTGCTGTTGGGACCGATACCAACCCTCGTCATTTGGAAGGTCGTCCTTCAGAGTCTCCAGCCAAAGATAGTTCCAATAAATCATCAAAAGCGAGAAAAACTATTATTGAAAGTGAAGAGGATAAAATTTTAAAGATGGTATTTTTCTGCACAGGAAATGTGCATCGATCCGTGATGGTAATGCTCATAGCTCAACAAATTTTTGGTGAAAATTATGAGTTTGATTCTGCGGGTGTGTCAGTTGTTGATGTGGGCGACAAGAAATTTGCCATAGAAGGCGAAAAGGTTTGGTCGGAAGATCTTGCAAAAGATCAGGAAAATACCAAGGGAATGATTAGAAATTACATGGAGAGTATGGGGTTTGAATATCGCCATCATGAAATTCGCGGCGTTGATGAAGATTTGTTGGATGGCAATGACTTGGCGCTATGTTTAAAAGAAGATCATTGCGAGGAATTGCGCGAAAAATTTCCTAACCAAAAAAATAAAATTGGTCTTTACAGCGAAGAGGTAAAAACAATGCCTGATCCTTTTGACTTTGATGGGTTTGATATTCCTGGCAAATCAACCAGACATTGTGAGGAAAATTTCAAGAAAGCATATCAGTCAGTAATATTACTTATTGTGAGTAGTACGATAGATCTTGTGGAAAAGCATGTTAAGGATGCTGATAAAATTTCTGAGTGCCATGAAAGAATCTTCAACAATCAATTTCTGCGGGGAGATGGTTTGGAAGAAATTAAGCTGTGGAATGAGGGCAGGGAAAGTGAGAAATCTGTGTCGGAGGCAATTAATAAAATTAGCTCTTTTGTCAAAAAAAAGTCAGACTAGATTGAAGGATGATTTTTAAATGTTGAATCTGCCGTTATTTTTTAAAACAAAAATCAAATAAACCAAACTCGCACCAGCAATCACCACCACAAATCCTTCCTTCCCCATAAATTGCATCAAAATTCCGGTCAATAAATTTCCAATAAAAATTCCAAACAAACCAATCGCCGCAAAAGATGAATTGATGAAAACTAGTTGGCTTTTTTTCTTGTTCAAATTGATGCCATACCAACAAGAAATTGCCACTAGTGAGGTGAAAACTCCCAAAGTCAAATAAAGCAATATTGCCAAATAATATGTTTTGATGGCAAAAGGTAAAAGTAAAATGCAGACAATGAAGGCAACGAAACCCATTAGAATCAGTTTTTGGTAGGATTTTTTGTTGATGATAAAACCAAAGATAAAATCGAGCATTCCAACGGCTGAAAGGGCGCTGATCAATAGGCCGGAATTTTCTGGGGAGAGTCCACTTTTGACGCCATAAATCACCGTAAAAAACATTATTGTTCCGCATTGCAAATCGGTTAATAGCCTCGCCATGGACATTTGAGGGTTTCTTTTGATTAAGCTGGCAAATCTTATTTTTTTGGCGATTACCATTTTTGGTTGAATTTTTCGCAAGGGGATCAGCGATGCGCATGAGGCAAAAATTAGAATCGCAGATGCAATAAAAATTTTGTAATCACCAACGCCAAATATTTTGACAATGACAGGCCCTACGGCAAATCCTGCACAAAGAAAACTGCTGGAAACAGCGATGATCATGCTGCGGATTTTATTCTTTATTGCCATGTTGAACCAAGCTCGGCGCAAGGTCACCAAGCTGATGATTGAAATTCCCAGAGTAAAACTCAGTAGCATCCACAAAAAGAAATTTTGGTAAAAGGGAATAATCAAAATGACTAACGCAGAAATGAAGCTGAAAAGTAAAATCGAATTAAAAATCCCAATTTTTCTAGATAATTTGTGCAGTAAAAAAATGATGATCAAACCGCCCAAAACATCTCCTGCCGTGGTGATTCCGATTAGAGTTTCTGAAACATTTTTGGAATAGAGAATGAAGGGCAGAGAGACGGAATTGATCCCAATTGCGGTGGACAAGAAGAAGACGCTAAGGAGCATCAAAATGATGTGATTTAGTCCGAAAAGAGATTTTTTTTGATCAGCAATTTTGACATTATTTATGATCTTGAAAGTTCTTGTGACGATTCCTAGCATTAGATAATTGATGGTTTGGTGGTTTTTAGGATCAGTGAATTTAGCGGATGTTTCTGGAATATTCCAACACAAAATAATTGCGTAACTTTCTATTTTAAATTTCTGACAATATTGCCTTACCAGATCATTTGCGAAAGGACAATTGAGTTCAAAAAATTACCCTTGCCTTCCAAAATATCAAAACCTAATCTAACATAAATGCCCGACGGGCATTTTTCTAATTTCAATTTATCAACCTAAAAAAACCCAAAAAATGGAAAATAAAATTCTTTCACCCAATCAATATTCACAACTCTATTGCGACCTAAAAACCTTAATTTCAAACACCAAAGAGGAAATTGAGAAATTCGCCCGCCATCAGCTTATTGTCACTTATTGGCAAATAGGAAGAAGAATCGATGAGGAAAGAATGACCCTCAATGCCAATTATTCAGCGTTGATTATTGGTAATTTGTCGGAAGATTTGGCAATGGACAAAAACACCCTGACCAGAGCGGTGCAGTTTTTCAAAACCTACCCAAACCTACCCGAAAAGAGCTCCCTTTCTTGGTCGCATTATCGACATTTGATCACCGTGAGTGAAGATTCTGTTCGCTCCGACCTGGAGGATGAAAGCAAAAATGAAAATTGGTCAGCCACCAAATTGGCCGATCGGTTGAAAAATTTTAAAGAATCTGGGAATCAAAACATTGCAAATCTCAAAATCAAAAGACCCACGAAAGCCAACTATCTTTATCGTGCCAAAATCATCAATGTTGTTGATGGGGACACAATGGTTCTGGATGTTGATCTTGGTTTTGATGTTGTTAAACGCCAAAGAATTCGTTTGGCGCAAATTGATTGTGCGGAAATGAAAACGGATGAGGGGCAAAAATCTTTCAAATATTTGCGCGATTTGGCGGCAAGCTTGAATGAGGTGGTGGTTCGAACTAATAAAGTTGACATTTTTGGAAGGTTTATTGGTGATTTGTTTTATTCCATCAATGACGACGGGGTGAAATCGCGAAATGAAAAGATTGAAACTTTTGAAAATGGGGTCTATTTGAATGAGAAGATTGTGACGGATGGCATGGCGAGAATTGTTTGATTGCAACTTGGTATTACTTGAAATTTTAAGCAATAGTTAGATTTTAATTATTCTCTTATTTTAAGATTAGTTCTTAGATTTGTTTTTCAAGGAATAACCAAAATAAAGCAAAATATCTGAATAAATCACCATCACAAAACCTTCCTTCCCTAAATATTGTATTGAAATTCCAACTAGTAAACTTCCTGCAAATGCTCCAAATAATCCAATTGCTGCAAAATATTAATTAACGAAAACTAGTTGATCTTTGTGTTTGGTTAAATTGGTGGCATGCCAACGGCAAATAATTACCAATTGGACATTCCAGCCCAGAAGCAAAGTGGAATATTATTTTGATAAAGGACCGGGGGAGGAAACATGGAGTTTGCACTAATTGCCGTGGATAAAAAAATAGGATCTTTTTCAAAATGAGTGGGTAAAACAATTACCACCTTGGTGCCCAAGCATAAATTGTAAAAAATTTAAAATCATGAATTACTACCATAATTCACCATCACGAATTACCGTCATGCCGGACATAGAGTTTCTTAGGTAGCTTTGCTGCCTTAGAAACTATTGATCCGGTACCTCATGAGGAAAAATATCCGCCTACAATTCTTGATCAATCTATTCTTTTAAAAAATCCTCGATTCCATACTTACGAGATCCTCACTTTCGTGAGGATGACGATTATGTGAGTGTTACAATTATGTGAGTTTTACAATTATGTGAGGATGGCGATTGTGAGTACTAGAGATTGTGAGGGGGTGTAAAAATGGAGAATAAGATGACGATAAATAAAATTCCACCACTCAAATTAGGTTATTTTCATCAGGAAGATCAAAACCACTTTTTAAGTAGATAATTAATTTACCCACTCATTTTGAAAAAGAGCCAAAAAATATTAGTGAGAAACGAAGCTATGTGGCAATATCCTAAAAAATGGGATTTTTTACCATCAATCTCAAAATACTTAGTATTTTGATAATCTGCCTTAAAATATTTTACTTCAAGGTGCCGCTTTTAATATGTAAATCTCTTTGTGGATAGGGCATTGAAATTTTCTCTTGATCAAATCCCAATTTAACTTTTTCTGTAATATCAAACTTAACTGCCCAATAATCCTCTTTTTTGACCCAAGGGCGAACAACGAAATTAATACTGCTATCAGCTAATTCTGAAACAGCAATTTTTGGTTCTGGATCTTTTAAAATTCTCTCATCATTTTCAACAATTTTGGTCAAAACTTCTTTGACTTTCTTAATATCATCTTCATATGAACAGCCAAAAACCATATCGACCCGACGAGTTTCATTGGCGGAATAGTTGGTAATGTTGCCAGAAGTGATTAGGGAATTTGGTGAAATAATGGATTTATTATCGGCAGTTTTTATTTTGGTGGTAAATATTTTCACCTCTTCAACAGATCCTGAAATTCCAGCTGCTTCAATCCAGTCCCCAATTTTGAATGGTTTGAAAAAAATAATCATTATCCCAGACGCAACATTAGAAAGAGATCCTTGAAGAGCGAAGCCAATAGCAAGACCGGCGGCCGCAACAACGGCGGCAAGGGAAGTGGTCTCGACTCCAAGCTGTCCTATTGCGGTGATTATTACAAAGGTAATCATTAAGCCATAAAGAACATTGCTCAAAAATTTTGCTAATGTTTCATCAACATTTCTAGCAATTAATGTCTTTCTAAGATAGTTAACTATCTTTTTGGCAATAAATTTTCCGATCAAAAAAATAGCTAAAGCGGCAATAATATTTAGGCCAAAGAAAATAGCGCTGTTAATCATTTCTTTGTTTAATATTTCGCCCATTTGCATTGTGGATTTTTAATAAAAAATCTGGATTAAAAAATTCAGACTAGCAGCAAGTTTTTTTAAGTTCTATTTTGCAAGAAAGAGTAAGTTTGTTTGATATTTTTCGCGACCCCAAGTTCACAACTTGATAAATTAGGGGCAAAAAATATCAAAAAAAGTCTCTATTTTGCCATAAAAGCAAATCTTAAATTACATGTGGATTGGTCGCTTATCAACAGCCAAAGCCGCTTCTTTAACAGCTTCATTGTAGGTTGGGTGAGCATGACAAGTTCTGGCAATATCTTCTGCAGATCCGCCAAATTCCATTGCCACAACAATTTCATGAATCATGTTTCCAGCTTCACGACCAATGATGTGAGCACCGAGGATTTTGTCAGTTGTTTTGCAAGCAAGAAGTTTAACAAATCCTTCTGAATCTCCTGTTGCTCTGGCTCTTGAGTTTGCCATCATTGGGAATTTTCCGACATTGTAAGCCACATTCGCAGCTTTCAATTCTTCCTCGGTTTTTCCAACTGAAGCCACTTCTGGGTAGGTGTAGATCACATTTGGAATGCAATCATAATTGATGTGACCAGCGCCGCCGGCGATGATTTCTGCAACCGCCATTCCTTCATCTTCAGCTTTGTGAGCAAGCATTGGTCCTGTGGTACAATCTCCAATAACGTAGATATTATCTACTGAAGTTTTAAGATGGTTATTTGGAATGAATCCTCTTTTGTCAGTTTCAATTCCAACTTTATCCAAACCTAAATTTGCAGTATTTGGCTTTCTACCAATTGCAACCAAAACCACATCAGCTTCTAGGGTTTCTTTTTTGCCGCCAGCAGCAGCTTCAACTTCAACAATCGCGCCAGATTTTCCTTTTTTGACAGACACAACTTTTGTTGAAAGACGGAATTTGAATTTTTGTTTTTCTAGAATTCTTTTAAATTGTTTAGAAATTTCTCCGTCCATTGTTGGAGTGACTTTGTCTAAATATTCAACAACCTCAATTTCAGAACCAAAACGCCCCCAAACTGAAGCCATTTCAAGCCCAATAACACCAGCGCCAATGACTAATAATTTTTTAGGAACTTTTGTTAAATCAAGCGCGCCAGTTGAAGAAACGATGATTTTTTCGTCAATTTTAACACCAGGCAAGTCAGTAACTTCTGAGCCAGTTGCAATGATGAAATTTTTGGCAGAAATTTTCTCGATTTTTCCATCTTCCAAAGCAACTTCAACAGTGTTTTTATCCAAAAACTTGCCATATCCATTAATGAGAGTGACTTTATTTTTCTTAAACAAGCCAGCAATTCCACTAGTTAATCCTTCAACGATTTGATCTTTATTGGAAATAACCTTTTTGACATCAACTTTCGGTTTTGAAACTTCAATTCCAAGATCGGCAAAATGTTCGGCATCATGAAATTTGTGAGATACTTCCAAAAGTGCTTTTGAAGGAATGCAACCAACATTCAAACAAGTTCCACCAAGAGTTTTGCGAGTTTCTACGCAAGCCACTTTAAGCCCTAATTGAGAAGCGCGAATTGCTGCTACATAGCCTCCAGGGCCACCACCGATAATTACTAAGTCGAAATTTTGATTTGTCATGTTTGTTTTAAATAAAAGTTAAGAAATGTTTAAGAATTTTTAAAGTAGAGTCTGGATCAGCCAAAGCGACCAGTAATGTAGTCACTAGTTCTCTGATTTTTAGGATTGGTGAAAATCACATTAGTATCATCATATTCTTCAATTTTTCCCATATTGAAAAACGCCGTTCTGTCTGAAACCCGTGCTGCCTGTTGCATTGAGTGGGTGACAATGACAATTGTGAAATTTACTTTCAACTCGTCAATCAATTCTTCAATTTTTGCCGTAGCGATCGGATCAAGCGCCGAACAAGGCTCATCCATCAAAATGATTTCTGGTTTAACCGCAATGGTTCTGGCAATACAAAGTCTTTGTTGCTGTCCACCAGACAACCCAGATCCTTGATCATTCAAGCGATCTTTAACTTCTTTCCAAAGCCCAGCTCTTTTTAAACTAGTTTCAACAATTTCGTCAAGCTCAGATTTTTTGTCAAACAAACCATGAATTCGCGGTCCATAAGCCACGTTTTCATAAATGCTTTTTAAAAAAGGATTGGGTTTTTGAAAGACCATTCCAACGCGAGAGCGCAAAAACACAATGTCGAGCTCTTTGTCGTAAATATCTTTGTTGTCAATTTTGATTTCACCGGTGATTCTGCAAGAAGGGATTGTGTCATTCATTCGATTCAAACAACGAAGAAAAGAAGATTTCCCACACCCAGAAGGGCCGATCAAAGCCGTTGTTGTGTTGGCTTTAAAATCAAGGCTAACATCGAAAAGAGCCTGTTTTTCCGCATAAAAGAGATCAACATTTTTTGTCGATATTTTGCTGTTTTCCATTGCTTCTAGATTTGATTTAAACTCGAAATTGTAAAGTGCGCAGAACATAAAACTTATTTTATAAAAGATCAATTTCTAATCAAAATATCAGGTGTATATGTTGAGATTATGATTTTTTGTCAGAACTTTCAAAAATCATCTGCTATTGACATAGTGAGGTTTTTTTAGGTAAATTAAGGACTCGCAAGTTGGTGAACATTATTTTAATAAAAACCAAATCACTTCAAACGCAATTACAAAATGATTTTATCGGTAATTATAATTAAAATTCTAATCTCAATATTTGTGGTTCTTGGGCTTTCAATAATCGCCGAAAAATCTTCACCATCAATTTCAGGGATTTTATCTGGATATCCTTTGGGTTCAGCAATTACACTATTTTTTTATGGTTTTGATATGGGGGCAAATTTTGCATCACACAGTTCGACTTACTCACTTTTAAGTCTTATTTCCTGTCAGGTTTTTGTCTATGTTTATTATCTAACAATTTTAAAAACCAAAAAATTCAGCCCTCTAATTTGCTCAGTTTGTTCTATTGTGGCTTTTTTGGTGACAACCTACATTTTCTCAAAAATAGAATTTTCATTATACGGAACATTCGCAGCAGCACTTATTTCAATCATCATATTCAGCCATCTTTTCAGAAAACTTCCCGATATTAAGATTGTTAAGAAAAGTAAATTAAGCACAAAGATTGTCTTTTTAAGATCAATTATGACCGCAGTAATTGTGGTAATAATCACCTCCATTCCTCATTTTCTAGGAGTAAAATGGGCAGGATTATTTTCAGGATTCCCCGTCATATTACTTCCTCTAATATTAATCATTCATATTTCCTACAAAAAGGAACATGTTTGCTCAATAATAAAGAATTTCCCCAAAGGATTGGGCTCATTAATTATCTACATAATTAGCGTTTATTCATTCTACCCATTAGTCGGAATTTATTTAGGAACCTTTATTTCCTTCATCTTTGCCACCATTTATTTATTTGCCGTCTTGTTACTTAAGAGACTAAGAATCGCTTCTTAATGTCTATTATAACTTGTATTTTCTTAAGCCATCTTTAAATTAACCTGAATAAATCAACCATTAAATTTATCATAAAATGCCTGCTTGCGAATCGAACCCAACCAATAGAAAAAAAGTAATTATCCTCGGCTCTGGACCCAATAGAATTGGGCAAGGAATTGAATTTGACTACACTTGTGTTCATTGCGCTTTTGCTCTAAAAGAAGCTGGAATTGAAGCAATTATGATCAATTGTAACCCTGAAACCGTATCAACTGATTACGACACTTCAGACCGACTTTATTTTGAGCCTTTGACTGGTGAGGATGTTTTGTCGATTGTTAGAAAAGAACAGGAAAACGGTGAATTACTCGGAGTCAATGTTCAATTTGGCGGTCAAACACCTTTGTCTTTAGCGAAATTTTTACAAGATGCTGGCGTGCCAATCATTGGAACCTCTCCAGACATGATCGATTTAGCAGAAGATCGCGATCGCTTCAAAAAACTTTTACAAGATCTTGGTCTCAAACAGCCAAACAACTACATCGCCTATTCTTCTCTAGAAGTTCTCGAGCAAGTCGGACAAATTGGCTTTCCTGTCGTCGTTCGCCCTTCATATGTTTTGGGTGGAAAAGGCATGGCAATCGTTTATGACACCGAATATTTACACAAATATTTGAATGATTATTCCGAAGTTTTTGAAAGCGGGCCGTTACTGCTTGATCAATTTTTGACCGATGCAATTGAAGTTGACGTTGATGCTCTTTGTGATGGTAAGGAAGTTTTTGTAGCCGGAATCATGCAGCATGTTGAAGAAGCTGGAATTCACTCAGGTGATTCTGCTTGTTCAATTCCTCCATACTCCCTGTCTGATGAAATTATTGAAGAGATCAAAAAAGCGACCATCAAACTCGCTTTGGGATTGAATGTTGTGGGTTTGATGAACATTCAATTTGCAGTTCAGGGTGACGAACTTTTCGTTCTTGAAGTCAATCCAAGAGCTTCAAGAACTGTTCCTTTCGTCGCCAAAGCCACCAAAATTCCTTTAGCAAAAATCGCCACCATGCTCATGGTTGGTCAAAAACTCAGCGATTTTAATTTAGAATATAAAAAACCAGATTATTTCGCCGTCAAAGAAGTCGTCTTGCCATTTGCGAGATTTGGCAATGTTGACATTCTTTTAGGGCCAGAAATGAAATCCACTGGTGAAGTGATGGGAATTGACAAAACTTTCCCACTAGCTTTTGCCAAAGCCCAAATTGCCACAGGAACAAAACTTCCAACTGAAGGTCTAGCATTTTTATCGGTCAAAAATTCTGATAAAAAACATCTCATTCAAATCGCCAAAGATCTGATCGAGACTGGATTTGAAATTGTTGCCACTAAAGGAACTTCAGAATTCTTGAATGAAAACAACATCAAAGCCAGAATCGTCAATAAAGTTTTGGAAGGAAAGCCACACATCGTTGACATGATTTCAAATAAAGAAATTTCGCTAATCATCAACACAACAGAAGGAGCTCAAGCAACAAAAGACAGTTTTTCGATCCGCAGAACTGCCCTAATCAAAAATACCACATATTCCACAACAATCTCTGGAGCGAAAGCATTAGTTGGGGCAATCATAGCCTACAAGGAAAAAGGCATGAGCTTGGATGTTATCGCGCTTCAAGATTTATAAAATTATCATCAACTTGATCCTGCAAAATCCCTTGCAGGATATTTTCGTTTAAAAATACCCAATGAAAGACCGATCCCATCAATCGATTCTAAAAAAGACCTATCAACCAACTCCAGTTGATGAAAGATTGGCGCTGGCGATTCACCAAAGACTAGGAGTTGCTTTGTCGGTTGCTAGAGTTTTGGCGGGGAAAAATTTGATTGATTCAGGTGATAGTGACTTTTCACAAATTGAGAATTTCCTAAATCCCACAATAAAATCCTCACTTCCCAATCCGTTCGATCTTTTAGATATGGATAAGGCGGTGGAAAAAATAATTTCTACAATAAAAGACAATAAGAAAATCACTGTTTTTGGTGATTATGACGTTGACGGAGCCACCTCATCTGCGCTGCTGAAAAGATTTTTTGCAAGCATTGGCGTCGATATTGGCATTTATATTCCCGATCGCGCATTGGAAGGATACGGTCCCAATGTTGATGCTCTTTTAAATTTGAAAAAACAAGGAACCGATCTAGTTATTACTGTTGATTGTGGAACTGTTTCTTTTGCTCCTCTAGAAGCTGCAAAAAAAGTAGGCCTAGATGTCATTGTCATTGATCATCATATCGGCGCATTTGAGAAACCAGAAGCAATTGCCATCATCAACCCGAATCGTTTGGATGAAAAATTCCCCGACAAACATCTCGCCGCAGTCGGTGTTTCATTTTTGCTTGCTGTCGCTGTTAATAAAGAACTTCGTGAAAGCGGGTTTTACACACAAAACAATCTCTCTCAGCCAAATTTATTAAACTTACTCGACCTGGTTGCCCTTGGAACTGTTTGTGATGTCATGAGTATCACAGGAGTCAATCGCGCCTTTGTTTCTGCTGGCTTAAAGATCATGAAAAATAGATCAAATATTGGAATTAGAGCTTTATTCGATGCAGCAAATTTGGATGAAGAGCCCTCTTCTTATCATCTTGGATTTGTTTTGGGTCCAAGAATCAATGCTGGCGGAAGAGTTGGAAAGTCAGATTTGGGAGCCAGATTGCTATCCAGCAATAATGAAGATGAGGTGAAAAAAATTGCCGAAGAACTCAATATCCACAATAGCAGGCGCAAAGATATTGAAGTGAATATTCTCTTAGAGGCCAAAGAATTGACAGAAAAACGTGATGACGCGGTTTTGATAGCGTCTTCAAAAGAATGGCATCAGGGCGTGATTGGAATTGTGGCATCAAGAATCAAAGATCTTCACGGGAAGCCAACTGCAATTTTGGCCATTAAAGACGGGATTGGAAAGGCCTCATGTCGATCAATTTCTGGTGTTGATTTTGGATCAGCAATTGTCGAGGCAAAACTTTTGGGAATTATCATTGAGGGCGGTGGCCACAAAATGGCGGCAGGATTCTCCATAAAAGAGGAAAAAATTCCAGAATTGCAAAAATTCTTAAATGAAAAATTAGCCAAAGATGTTGAAATTTCTCGCCAAAATCAAATTTCTCATATTGCTGATGTTTTGGACATCAATTCAGCCAACATCAAGCTAGCTAAAGAGCTTTCAAAATTAGAGCCATTTGGAGTGGGAAATTCAAAACCCAGATTCATCATCAAAGATTTGCAAATAATTGAGGCTAAAATTGTCGGAAAAGACGAAAAACATGTTCGCTGCGTTTTTGCCGCCAAAACCCTAGCGGGATGGAATGGAAGAATCACCGGATTTGCTTTTAGCGCTATGGATAGTGATTTGGGAGCTATTTTGATTTCAAAAAATAAAGGTAAGCCAGTGGCGATCGTAGGGCAAATCAATATCAACAGATGGATGGGAAATGAGAATTTACAAGTGGTGGTTGAAGATTTGGTAGTTTAGGTTTTGACCCGATTTCAATGCACTAATGTTTCACTAAAATTTGTGGCTGTAGGGGCGGATTGCATCCGCCCTTTTTACAAACATCAACATCGTTTTTGTTGGTAAAGTTTGGGCGAATGCAATTCACCCCTACAAACTTCATTACAAGCCGAAGGCTCAGTAATCCAGAAAAATATTTCAACAGAATAAATTTCTAATAGAAATTGTCTCTTCTATTGTCATTTGTTTATTTAATTTACTTTATCAAATTCTTGAAACTTATTATATCTGATAATTGAGATGATTATTTTGCAATATTCCTGTCTTTTTTCTGAATATTTATCCAATTTCTTGGCAAGGATTAGTGAATCGTTACTACGCATTTTTTCTTTTCTAAATTCTTTATAAGCTCGTCCAGTCGCAAGAACTTTGTAATAATGTTCAATGGAATCCTCGATCGAATCATATTTTTTGATCCAAATCGTTTTATTTCCTCGTTTTTTTCTGGCAGCAATGCGTTTTTCATTTTTGTTAAATGACCAAATTCCAAATACATTGTTTGCTTTTTTGAAAAATCTTGAAGTTCCCCAAGCGCTCTCAATTGCACCTTGAGCTAGAGTCAAGCTGATTGGATGAGGCTTAAGAGCCATTAATAAATCTTTGTTATTCGTGGCTTTATATTCCTTTCTTAAAGATCGGAGATGTTTTGAATTTGGATCATTCTTTATTTCTTCCTCCGCTTGTTCATATTGATTTTGCAATCTTAAGAAAACTTTTTTTGCAGGATCAACTAAAGCATTTTTGAAATTCTGCTTTTTTTCTTGAATGGTAATGATTTTTTTTGGGGAAGGTTTCGAATCTTTAGTCCAAGCACTTATTGCGCAAATTGATGCAAAAATGACTATTGCACCAATTGCAATATTTTTTTTATTCATAAACTGCTGTTGGTTTATTTTGGGAAAAATATTCTAGATAGTGTCGACTTATTATTTAAATTTTGATTTTTTAGGATATTTTGAGCGATTTTTTCATAAATTTTCGACGAATATCGGGATATATTTTAGAAAATTTATGAAAAAAAGAGCCAAAATAGACAAAAAAGCAAAATTTAAAGAATATGTCGACACTATCTAAATCCCGATCTATTTATTCAACTCTTCTCTGACTTTCTTAATAAACCCTTCCGTGTCTAAAAAATCTTTTTGCCCAGTTAAAAGCGCTAAATCTTTAGTCATAAATCCGGCTTCAATAGTTTTAATTACTGAAGATTCCAATTTATCGGTGAAGTTCTTAAGCTCAATATTGCCATCCAATTTTGCACGATGAGCAAGCCCGCGCGACCAAGCGAAGATTGAAGCAACAGAATTTGTTGAAGTTTTTTCGCCGCGCTCATGAGCTCTAAAATGGCGAGTTACAGTTCCATGTGCCGCTTCTGCTTCAACGGTTTTGCCGTCTGGAGAAATCAAAATTGAACTCATGAGTCCAAGAGATCCAAATCCTTGCGCCAAACTGTCTGACTGAACATCGCCATCGTAGTTTTTACATGACCAAACAAATCCCCCTTCGGTTTTTAGAGCGTATGCAACCATGTCGTCGATTAAACGATGTTCATAATAAATTCCTGCATCTTTGAATTTTACTTCAAATTCTTCTTCATAAATTTTTTGGAAAATATCAACAAATTCAGTGTCATAGACTTTCAAAATTGTGTCTTTGGTAGACAAAAATAATGGCCATTTTTTTGTGAGCGCCATGTTCATTGAAGCATAAGCAAACTCAGTGATTGACTTTGTCGTGTTGTACATTGCCATGGCAATTCCACCAGAATCTTTGAAGTTAAAAACTTCATTTTCCTCGATCTCACCGTTTTCCTTAACTACTTTTAGATAAATTTTTGATCCTTTTTCGGTCTTGATGTCGAAGGCTTTATATTGGTCACCAAAAGCGTGACGTCCGATGCAAATAGGTTTTTTCCAAGTGCGAACAATTCTTGGAATATTTGAAACAACGATTGGTTCTCTAAAAACAGTTCCGCCGATAATGTTTCTAATCGTGCCATTTGGTGAACGATAGATTTTTTTCAGATTAAACTCTTTCTGACGATCTGGAGTTGGAGTAATGGTTGCACATTTTATTGCTACATTAAACTCCTTAGTCGCCTCAGCAGCGTCAATTGTGATTTGATCATCGGTTTCGTCACGTTTTTGCACACCCAAATCAAAATATTTAATATCTAAATCCAAATAAGGATTGATCAAATTATTTTTAATCATTGTCCACATGATACGCGCCATTTCATCGCCATCAATTTCAACAATAGGATTTTCTACTTTTATTTTTTGATTCATTTTATTTTGTAAATTCGGTTATTAAATCAGTTGATATTTTTCGATATTTGGAAGTTTGAAAGTTTTTAGTGATGTGCTGTAAATCAAAACCACAAATTGCACTAATTCCACCATCTCCAATTCTGCGGTCGGATCTTATGTGGATAAATTTATCAATCAAGCCAGCTTTAAAAAATTCTGCCGCCACAATAGATCCGCCTTCAATAAGTAAATTATTGATGCCGATTTGAGGTAGTTTCTGAACAAAATCTTTTAAATCATTTTCTTTGAAATGTATTATTTTTACCCCCACTTCTTCGAATTTATTAGTATTTTGGTTGTTGGTGGCAATGTAGGTTGGAATTGATTTTGTGTTTTGGAATATTTTACTATGTACGCCAAAATTCAAATTTGAACTCATAATAATTCTTTTGGGGGAGTAGTTCCTTAAGCCAGAAAGGCGACAATCGAGACTCGGATCGTCATTAATAATTGTATTTGCGCCAACTAAAATTGCATCATTCTTACTTCTTAAGAGATGCGCAAAATTTTGAGATTGCGGTGAACTGATCCAGCGATTTTCTTCATTTTGGGTTTGGTAATTGTGAGCAATTTTCCCATCAAAACTGGTGGCCAATTTTAAGGTGATAAATGGTCGATTTTTCTGCCTTGCGCTAAAAAAACCCTGATTTATTTTTCTGGCTTCATCCCCCAAAACTCCAGTCACAATTTCAATTCCTGCTGATTTTAATTTCTCAATTCCAGATCCATTAACTCTTTTATCTGGATCAGCTGTCGCAATCACCACTCTGGAAATTCCATGTTCAATAATTGCGTCAGAACAAGGTGGTGTTTTGCCAAAGTGAGAGCAGGGCTCCAAAGTCACATAAGCTGTGGCTCCTTTTGCATTCTTTCCGGCTTTTAAAATTGCGATATTCTCAGCATGAGGAACGCCATTTTCTCCGGTAATTCCAGTTGAGATAATGATATTATTTTTAACCAGAACACATCCAACTGACGGATTGTTTTTGGTGATGCCAATATTTTTTTTAGAAATATTTAAGGCAAAATTCATAAAAAATTGATCTTTTGGATCGAAATATCCGTTTTTCATGAAATTGTGTGTATTATATTGCGACAGTGCAAGTTTTTATGAGAAAATATGGTGATATCTCTTTACTTTTTTAAGAGATTCTATTTAATGACGAAGTTTTTTATTGACTAGGTTTTTTAGCCAAATAATACTAATTTTGTATTAACATAATTTCTCGTTCCCTTCAGATTTTGATCATTATAATTAATCATTATTCTCAATTTAAATCAACGCTATTATTAGCTTCTCTGGCTTTGGTTGTTTTGAGTGGGTGCTCCTCCGGAAATGAAAATCAATATCAACAACAATATAATCAGGCTCCCCAAAGACAAAACTACTACGCTCCACAGCAACAAAGGCAAAACTACACAAATAGCCCTTACAATTACCAGCAGCCAGACTCAAGACGCTACAGCAATCCATATGCCATGCCCCCACAAAATCAATATCCATATTATGACGGTGATCAATATTATGTTCCTCCGACTTATTATGGCGTTCCAAACGTCGATAATCCATCAAATCCTTCATTCAACCAAAAATTTTAATGGCCAATATAATTATTTATACCACCGATTATTGTCCTTATTGCGTGAAAGCAAAAATTCTTTTGCAGAAGAAAAAAGTTGAGTTTAAGGAAATCAAAATTTCTGACGACCAAACTCGTGAAGCAATGATCAAAAAATCCAACGGCAAAAGAACCGTTCCTCAAATCTTCATCAATGATTTTCATGTTGGAGGATCTGACGAACTTCACGATCTTGATCGTGCAGGGAAATTGGACGCTCTTTTAAAATAATTTTTTAGATAAATTATTTTTCTCCTCTTGTCAAAAAAACAATCACCACTATATCTCCAGCAAATCTCGTGTTTTCCACTTTCTTTTCAAGAAAGCCATCTTTAGGGCACAATGAAAACAAAGACTATTAACTAATAATCAAACAAAAAAATGGCCATTAAAACTCTACACGACAACATTTTAGTTGAACGAATCGAAGCTGAAACCAAAACCAAAGGCGGAATTATTATTCCTGACACTGCTCAAGAAAAACCATCAGAAGGCGTGATCATCGCTGTTGGTGAAGGCGCATATGACAATAATGGAAAAAGAATTCCACTCGATGTCAAAATTGGTGATAAAATCCTTTTCAAAAAATGGGGATCAACTGAAGTAAAGCTTGATGACAAAGAATTGGTCATCATGAAAGAATCTGATGTTTTGGCCATAATCAGCTAATCATTAACCCCGCCATTAAATAACTAATAACTAATAATTAAAAAATATGTCTGCAAAAGAAATTTTATTCGGATCCGACGCTAGAGCAAAAATCTGCGAAGGTGTTGATATCATAGCCAACGCTGTAAAGGTAACTTTGGGGCCAAAAGGTCGTAATGTTGTCATCGAAAAATCATATGGATCACCAAGAATCACTAAAGATGGTGTGACAGTTGCTAAAGCAATTGATGAGTTGAAAGACCCTTATCAAAATATTGGTGCACAAATGATTAAAGAAGTTGCTTCTAAAACCAACGATATCGCCGGTGACGGAACTACCACTTCTACAGTTCTTGCTCAAGCAATAGTTCGCGAAGGCACCAAAGCTGTTGCGGCTGGTTTGAATCCAATGGATTTAAAAAGAGGAATCAATCTTGCAACTGACGCTGTCGTTGAAGCTTTGAAAAAATCTGCCAAAAAAGTTGTGAACCAAGAAGAAGTTGCTCAAGTTGGAACAATTTCTGCCAATGGCGACAAAGAAATCGGAACCAAAATTGCTGAAGCAGTTTTTGCAGTTGGTCCTGAAAGCCCTATCACCGTGGAAGAGGCAAAAGGTGTTGAATTTGAAGTTAGTGTTGTTGAAGGAATGAACTTTGACCGCGGATATCTTTCTCCATATTTTGCGACTAACGCAGAAAAAATGACTGTTGAATTAGAAGATCCTTACATTCTTCTTGTAGAAAAAAAGATTTCTAATTTACAGCAAATCGTGCCAATCCTAGAAGCAGTTGCTCAGTCAGGACGTCCATTATTGATCATTGCTGAAGATGTTGAAGGTGAAGCTCTTGCAGCTTTGGTTGTCAACAAACTTCGCGGTGGATTGAAAGTTGCAGCTGTAAAAGCTCCAGGATTCGGTGATCGCAGAAAATCTATGCTTGAAGATATTTCTTGCCTAACTGCTGGTCAGTTGGTTTCTGAAGAAATCGGCATGAAACTAGAGACAGTTACTTTAGAGCAATTAGGCAGTGCAAAAAGAGTTATCATCACCAAAGAAGACACAACAATCGTTGATGGTTCAGGTGAAAAATCTCTTGTTCAAGCAAGATGTGATTCAATCAAGCAACAAATTGAAGAAAGCACTTCTGACTACGATAAAGAAAAAATGCAAGAAAGATTAGCTAAACTTTCTGGTGGTGTTGCAATCTTGAGAGTTGGTGGAACTACTGAAACTGCGGTTAAAGAGAAAAAAGACCGTGTTGAAGATGCTCTAGCTGCAACTAGAGCCGCCATGCAAGAAGGAATTGTTGCTGGTGGTGGATCAGCTCTTCTTTTCTCAGTTTCATCTTTGGACAATTTAAAAGGTGAAAATGATGATCAGAATGCTGGAATTGCTATTGTCAGAAAAGTTCTTCAATCTCCAATTCGTCAAATCGCTGAAAATGCTGGAGTTGATGGCGCGGTCGTAGCTAATGAAGTTGCTTCCAAAAAACAACAAAGCTACGGATATGATGCTCAAAACAATCAATATGTTGATATGTTCAAAGCTGGAATCATTGATCCTGTAAAAGTTGTCAGAACTGCATTAGAAGATGCTGCATCAATTGCAGCTTTGCTCATCACTACTGAAGCTGTTATTGTGGAAGTTAAAAATGATGCTGCTCCCGCTTCTGGTGGCGGAATGCCTGGTGGAATGGGCGGAATGGGTGGTTTCTAAATCCAATATCTACTCAATAAAACAAACTAAAAAGGGTTTGCGCAATATTTGCGCAAACCCTTTTTTTTGGTTTTCTTAAAAACTTATGTTTCGGTAGCAACTTAACATAAGTTGTTTCGAGCATCAAAATTCACCACCATGAGTACTGCCATGATTTAACACATCACGCGAGTTACCGTCATGCCGGACATAGATTTTCTTAGGTAGCTTTGCTGCCTTAAAAAATCTTGATCCGGTACCTCATGAGGAAAAATATCTATCTACAATTCTTGATCAATCTATTCTTTTAAAAAATCCTCAATTCCTGACTCACGAGATCCTCACTTTCGCGAGGATGACGATTATTTGAGTGTGGCAATTATGAGGATGACGATTTGGAGTACTAGAGATTGTGAGGGGGTGTAAAAATGGAAAATAAGATGACGATAAATAAAATTCCACCACTCAAATTAGGTTATTTTCATCAGGAATATCAAGACCACTTTTTAAGTAGATAATTAATTTACCCACTCATTTTGGAAAAGAGCCAGAAATTTATTACCATCAATCATAGCTCTTTTGTTTCCTATTTATTGAAATACCTTGTCAGGCTTACTTACTAAACTGCCTCCGCCGCTTTCATCAAGGCCGCTGCCTTGTTTAAGCATTCTTGATATTCTGACTTGGGAACTGAGTCAAAAACCACCCCAGCTCCCGCCTGAAGATGAATTTTATTGTCTTTTATCAAGGCTGAGCGAAGAGTGATACAAGTTTCCATGTCTCCATTTCCCGAGAAATATCCGACACACCCAGCGTAAAAACCTCTTTTGCATTTTTCTAATTCCTCAATAATTTCCATGGCGCGTATTTTTGGTGCGCCGCTAACCGTTCCTGCTGGAAATCCGCTGATCAAGGCATCAAGCGCATCATATTTTTCATCCAAAATTCCATCAACATTTGAGCTGATATGCATGACATGAGAATAATTTTCGACCACCATTTTTTCTGTTAATTCCACCGATCCTGCTTTACAAACTCTGCCGACATCGTGCCTGCCAAGATCAATTAGCATCAAATGTTCTGCCGTTTCTTTTTCATCACCGAGCAACTCCTTAGCAATTTCTTTATCTTCAGCTTCGTTAGTACCTCTTTTTCTGGTTCCAGCCAATGGACGAACGGTCATTTTCTGATTTTTCACAGCAACCATGATTTCGGGACTAGATCCAGTCAAACAAAAATCATCAAATTTTACATAAAACAAAAATGGTGATGGGTTGACTCTGCGCAAAGATCGGTAGAAATCAAAGGCATTATTTTGATCAAACTCACTAGTGAATCGCTGCGAGGGAAGGGCTTGGAAAATATCGCCATCCTTGATGTATTTTTTAATTTCCTCAACCGTGGAGCAATATTCTTCTTCGCTGA
>JBLHTM010000005.1:0-40050 GCA_047627215.1 Rickettsiales bacterium
AGCAAAAAAATAATCAATTCTTTTTCGAAGCATCAAATGAAACTATTGCAAAAACCAGCCTAGGATCTTGGAAAATTGATGATCGGATCAACGTAGAATTCTCTTTGAGAATGGGTGATGAACTTGGCGGTCACATGGTCTCAGGCCATGTTGATTCTGTGGCTAGAATATTAACAATCCAAAAAGATAATCAAGATTCAACAATTTTTGAAATTGGAATTCCTCAAGGACTAAAAAAATTCATCACTCAAAAAGGATCAATTGTCCTTAACGGCACTTCTCTGACCGTCAATCAAGTCTTTGACAATTCTTTCGGCGTCAATATCATCAGTCACACTTTGGCAAATACCAATTTCAGTAATCTCAAATCAGGCGATTATTTGAATCTGGAAGTCGATTTAATAGCCAGATATTTGGAAAAATTAACAAAATAAAAATGCTTTCTTCAATCCCAGAAATAATTAAAGACGCTCAGGCGGGAAAAATGTTCATTTTGGTCGATGATGAAAATCGCGAAAATGAAGGTGATTTGGTCATCCCAGCCAGCATGTGCGACGATAAAGCGGTCAATTTCATGGCCAAATTTGGTCGTGGATTGATCTGCTTAACATTAGATGAAAAGAGGGTAAGAGATCTTGATTTGCCACTAATGGCCAGCAACAACGAATCTCGCCACAAAACCGCTTTTACAGTTTCTATTGAAGCCAAAGATGGAATTACCACCGGAATTTCCGCTCAAGATCGCGCCAAAACAATAGCAGATGCCATTGATCTTAAAAACAGCAAAAATGACATTGTCAGTCCAGGCCATATTTTTCCCTTGCAAGCTCAAAAAGGTGGAGTTTTAGTTCGCGCAGGACACACCGAAGCATCAGTTGATATTGCTATTCTTGCAGGATTAAACCCGTCAGGAGTTATCTGTGAAATCATGAATGATGACGGCACCATGGCAAGAATGGATGATTTGCAAGAATTTGCTAAAATTCATGACCTAAAAATCGCCACCATCGCTGATCTGATCGAATATCGCCGCCTTTATGACAAATTGGTTGAAAGAAAATCCGAAACTGAAATCGACAGTCAAATTGCCGGAAAATTCAAAGCCGTGATCTATCAAAGCACAATCGATAATGTCGAACATATCGCTTTGATCAAAGGTGAGATAAAATCAGACAATGAAACTCTAGTTCGCATGCATCATTTGAATATTTTTGGTGATGTTCTGGATGACAAGAAAAATGACAAAACTGGAGTTTTGCACAATGCAATGAAAAAAATTGCAGATAAAGAAAATGGCGTGATTGTAATAATTCGTCAAACCAATGAGCCAATCATCAATCTCATCAACAGATCTTCACCAAGCAAACTTAGAAATTACGGAATTGGTGCACAAATTCTGCTTGATTTGGGAATTCAAAATATGCGACTTTTAACCAATTCTGAAAAGTCAATCATTGGACTGGAAGGATATGGTTTGAAAATATGTGGTTATGAAAAGCTGTAAAATATGAATTTGACAGAAAAAAAACAACAAACATCATCTTGGTTCAGAAAATTGCGTGACAAAATTTGTGCTCAGTTTGAGGCCATTGAAGAAGAATATGCTGAATCAACTAATCAGCTAATAGAATTGGAAACCCATCCTTTAAAAGCAAAATTTGAAAGAAAAATTTGGGATAGACCTGAGGGCGGAGGCGGAGAAATGTCAGTAATGAAAGGCAATGTTTTTGAAAAAGTTGGCATCAATATTTCCACTGTTTTTGGTGAATTTTCTGAAGAATTTCGCAATCAAATTCCGGGATCCAAAGAAGATCCAAGATTTTGGGCTACGGGAGTTTCTCTAGTCGCGCATATGCACTCTCCTTTGGTTCCAGCAGTTCATTTTAATACCCGTTTTATTTGCACAACCAAAGAATGGTTTGGGGGAGGGGGAGATTTGAATCCAATGTATGAAGATGAAAATGAAACTAATGATTTTCACGCATCTTTCAAAAATGTTTGTGACAAATACGATCCGACATATTATCCAAAATTCAAAAAATGGTGTGATGAATATTTTTTCATCAAACATCGAAATAAAGCGCGAGGCGTTGGTGGAATCTTTTATGATTATTTGGATTCTGATTTTAAAGAAAATTTTGATTTTACCAAAGATGTTGGTTTGGCATTTTTAGATATTTTTCCAAAGTTAGTTCGAAAAAATATGCTCAGGGAGTGGAATGAAGTTCAGCGAGAACATCAATTAATTAAGCGCGGACTTTACACCGAATTCAATTTGGTTTATGACCGAGGCACAAAGTTTGGATTAATGACAGGTGGAAACACCGAAGCAATTTTGATGTCACTGCCGCCAGTTGCTAAATGGAATTAAATTTAAGAAAAAACACTCTTAACTAAAAATATATTTATGAAAAATAAAATCTACGAAGGAAAAGCAAAAACCCTTTACTCCACAGATAATGAAAATGAGATAATTCAGTATTTCAAAGATGATGCTACTGCTTTTAATAATGTGAAAAAAGATATTGTTGCTGATAAGGGAATTTTGAATAATTTTATTTCAGAGTTCATTATGATAAAAATGGCAGAAAGTGGAATTCCAACCCATTTCATTAAAAGACTAAATGAGCGTGAGCAGTTGGTTAAAAAGGCTCAAATCATTCCTTTGGAAATTATTATCCGTAATGTTACTGCCGGATCCATGGCAAAAAGACTTGGGATTGAAGAGGGAATTGAGCTTGATAAAGCAATTTTTGAGCTTTGTTTAAAGGATGATTCCCTTGGTGATCCTCTTATAAATGACGATCATGCTGTAACAGTTTTAAAAGTTATAAAAGAATCTGAACTAAATTTAGTCAAAGAATATACTTTTAAAATCAATCAAATCCTAAAAGATTTATTTGATGAAGTTAATATCAGATTGGTAGACTTTAAAATTGAATTTGGTTTTGATCAAAATAACCAAATAATTTTAGCTGATGAAATTAGCCCTGACTCTTGTAGGCTTTGGGATAAGGATAGTGATGAGAAAATGGATAAGGATCGCTTTCGTAGAGATTTGGGTGGCTTGGTTGAAGCCTACAGAGAGATTGCTAATCGATTTGGAATAAAAGTAACCTCTTAAATGATATCAAAAAACAAAGGAAAGATAGTTGCTTGTTTAGATATTGGCACCACCAAATTGGTATGCCTGATTGCTGAAGTTGATAATAAAAATATCAATATTATTGGTTATGGATACCGAGAATCCAAAGGTATTGTAGCGAGTGCAATTTCTGATATGCGCCTTGCTCAGAAATCTATCACCAACGTTGTTTGTGACGCAGAAAGAATGGCGGGATTCAACATTGATCAGCTTGTGGTTGGTCTTTCTGGGGCTGAAACTTTGAGTCAAAAGAAAATTGTCAAAAATAAAATTGCCGGTGAGATGGTAAAAAGTTCTGACATAACCAATCTGGCTAATGCGGTTCGCTTTGCTTATAAAAAAAATAATCGCGAAATCATCCATCTTTTGCCGCTTAAATACCAAATCGATGATTCTAATCCAGTTCAGAACCCAAGATATATGACGGGAAAATTTTTATCTTCTCGCCTCCATATCGTCTCTAGTTCTTCGTCCACCGTTAGAAACATTTCCAATTGCCTAAATAGATGCCAATTATCGGTCTATAATTACATTTCAGAATCTTATTCCTCAGCTCTTGCATCAATTACAAGTAATGAATCAAATCTTTGTGCCGCCATTATTGACATTGGTGGAGGAGATACATCATTTTCTATTATTTTGGAAAACAAACTGGTCCAAACCGGAAATATTAATGTTGGCGGCATTCAAATAACCAAGGATGTTTCTATGGTTCTAAATATTGATTTTGACAATGCGGAGACCATAAAAAATCTTAACAACTCACTATTCATGAGTTTGGCAACCGAAAAAGAGATGATAAATGTGAAGATGGAAGATTTTGAATTATTCGACGCCACAAAAATCACAAAAAAAGATTTACGCGATATAATCCAATCTAGATTGGAAGAAATTATAGAGTCTGTGAAAAAAAAGATGGAAGAGAGTGGTTACGGAGCGGTAAAAATAAACAATATTATTTTAACTGGTGGTTCGGCTAATATTATTGGAATTGAGAAAATTGCTAACAAAATTTTTGACAAACCAGCAAGAATTGGCTACCCATCAAAATTTGGAGATATCCCAGAAATTTTCAACGATTCTTCTTTTTGCAGTGTTTTTGGAATGTTGATATTTCTTCAGAATATTTATAATAAAGAAAAAATCAAAGAAGGTTTTGAAACTAAAAATGGCTTTTTTAGCAAAATAATTGACCGCTTAATGTCAATTTAGACTTCTTTAGTGGGGCCTGTTTTTTGAGGTCAATAATTTCTTGATTCAGTGATTGATGTAAGTGATACGGTTCTTAATTTGGCCAAAACAAATAATTTTATCTTTGGAGTAAAATCCGTCTGACTAACCTAGTTGCCTAATTGCTTCCCCTAAAACCATTCCTGCCGAAATTGCGACATTTAAAGAGCGCATATTTTTGTTCATCATGATTTTTATTCTTGCGTCAGCTATATTCGCAACCTCATCGGGAACTCCTGCGCTTTCTCTCCCTAAAAGCAAAATATCATTTTCTTTAAATTTGAATTTTGTGTAAGAATCGCTGGATTTTGTGGTCAGCAGCACTAGGCGATTTTCTGGTTTTTGAAAAACTTGATCTTCATAGAAATCATCAAAAGAATTGTGGCGCAATATTTTGACAAAATCTATGTAGTCGAGGGCTGATTTGCGGATTTTTTGCATGTCAAAAACAAATCCGCAAGGCTCAATGATGTGAAGCTCAACATTGAGGCAGGCGCAAGTGCGCATTATTGTTCCAACGTTTCCAGCTATGTCAGGATTAAAAAGAGCGATTTTGAGCATATTTTTTGAAGATTTGATGTTGCAATATTGTTAAATAAGTTTAGATTTTTGCGCTTATTTTTTATATCTTCTAGCCTTGCAGTAATTAAATCAAACATTAAATATCATGACTGAAACAGTAAAAATTATCTTCATTTGTAAAGGTGAAAAAAAAGAATTTGATGTTCCGGTGGGAACAACAGTTTTAGAAGCTGCTCACAATAATGATATTGAACTTGAAGGTGCTTGTGAGGGATCTCTAGCTTGTTCAACTTGTCATGTTGTGGTTGAAGACAAATATTATGGACAGCTTGAAGAAGCTTCAGAAGATGAAGAAGATATGCTTGATTTAGCATTTGGGCTAACTTCCACATCTAGACTTGGTTGCCAGATCATCATGACTAAAGAGCTTGACGGTTTAACCCTTTCCGTTCCTAGCGAAACAAGAAATATCTCTGTTTAAACTTTAAGAAACCCAATTTATGATCAGAAGCATAGTCTCGAAATTAATAATCCTATTAATTGTCCTATTTTGTGCTCTGAGTATATTTTGGTTTTTTAAAACAAGTTCTATTAAAAAACAGGTCACATCCTTAATCAGATCTTCAGAAGGCTCTGTCTTGGCCTCATCATTTTCAGTTACCGGTTTCCCCTTGAGTCAGAAATTGGTAATCGAGGATTTAAAAATCAAAATTTCTCCATTCAGTGCAATTCCAAACTCAAACTCGTTCAATATCATCGAAAGAGATGAATATGAAATTACCATCAAAAAATTAGAAGCTGTTTCAGGAATATTTTCAAACGATTTTGCCGCTAATGTTTCTGATGAAATCTCATTTCAGGATTCTAAAGGAGTTAATTCTTTAAAATTTAATCAGCCGCCAAAAATCAACTTTGTTCTTGGTAAAATTGCTAAATTCTCCTACCAAGATTCTGGGTATAAAATTGTTAATGCCAGTCAAAAAGTTTTATTCGAAAATGGAGAGTCAATTGTTGTTTTTGAATCTACTTCTCAAGGTGAAAAATCTTTTCATAAATTAAAAGCTGACTTTAAGGATATTGGCGCTCTTAGTTTTAATAATGATATTTCTGAAAATATCACCATTGTTGACAAAGATAATTTAAAAAAATTTACTCCGTCTTTTGGGGCAAATAAATTGGTTAAAAAATCTCTTAAACTGAATGTTGAATTTGTTAGCAAAAATCCCCCAGAAGTTTTGCCAATCAATCCAATATTGGAAGCTGAAGACAATAATTATGAAATTGAATCCATTAACAATGGCCCAACTTTAGAATCTTTAAAAATCAATAATATTGAAATATTTAGCCCTCTTTATAAATTAAGTTTTAACGGTCAGATCAATTCATTTCCAAAAAAAGATCTTCCGATTGGCAGTGTTTCCTTGAGGATTGAGAAGCTAGATAATATTTTGATTTATCTGAAAAAATATTTAGCTGAATTGGGTTTTTCGTCCTATTCCGGTCAAAATATTGAGGTGGATAAAAATCTAAATAATTCTGATAATGGAGTTGTCTTAGCGGAAGAGGAATCTGCTGTTGATGAAGAAGGTAGTGTTTTATTGCGCACTATGAGCCAAGATGAGGTCTCTGATCTTAACGGACAGTTAGAAGAAGATAGCGAAGCTAAAGAAATTAATATTGAGGCCGAGCCGAAAATTGACATTACTGATGCTATTAGAAATCTTTCTAAGAAGAACCTCGCTACAAATGAAGAAATTGCCATATTTGATTTTAGAAAAGAAAAAGATTTGGCGCTTGTGGTCAATGAAATTAGCCTTATTGACATTATTATGGAAATGCTTGGGGGATTAATTGATGTTGATGTCAATACAAATATTCCAGATAGAAATGAAGAAGATCCAATTATTGATTCTGCCTCCCCTTTATTTGGTGATGAAATCATGATGGAGAATCAGGATGATATTAATTTTGATAAAAATACCACTCCTGAAATTATTATTACTCCAGAGATTAAAAGGTTAAAACCTGGCGTTAATGAGGTTGAAGGTGCTGTCGAAAATGCAGTTCTTGAATTGCCTGAAATTCAGAATGAAGAAAGTCCAAAAAATTCTCCAATTACCATTTCTGAGCCAGATCTTTTGATTCCAGGCTTAGATCAGGATCTTTCTAAGGATACTAAGTCGAGTTTTAATCAAGGTGTCGCTGCAGAACCTGTCAACTCTCCAATCCCTAATCAGCCAGTAGATGCTAATTAGCGAAGCTCTATCTTCGGCGGAAAATAGCCTCAAACAAAAAGGCGTGGATTCATCAAGGATTGATGCCTTATTGATTTTGTGTCATTGCTTAGATGTTTCCAAGGAGCAAATTATTTTTAACGGCACTCGCAAACTAGATTCATACGAAAAAAAGAAATTATCCCTACTCCTAAAGCGTCGAGAAAATCGTGAGCCAATGTCTCATATTCTGGGAAAAAGAGAGTTTTTCGGGCTAGACTTTTTTGTAAATTCCAGTGTTCTTGATCCTCGTCCTGATTCAGAAACTCTAATTGAGGCGGTTTTGGAAGTTTTTACCGACAGAAATAAACCGATAAAAATTCTTGAACTTGGCGTTGGTTCCGGATGCTTGTTTTCTACAATTTTAAAATATTTGCCAAATTCATCAGCAATTGGATCTGATATTAGCTCCGAGGCTTTAAATATTGCGCAAAATAATGTTGATCAATTAAATTTATCATCAAGGGTAAATTTGATTCAATCTAATTGGTTTTCTAATATTGAAGATGGTCATAAATTTGACTTAATTATTTCCAATCCTCCCTACATAAAAACCAGTGATATTGACCATTTGCAAGACGAAGTAAAAAACTTTGAACCGCATTTGGCTTTAGACGGAGGAAAGGATGGGCTGAATTGTTATCGAGATATTTCTGCTAAGGCCGCAGATTTTTTGACAGATTCGGGCTTTGTTTTATTGGAAATTGGTCAAAATCAAGAAAATGAAGTTATCGAAATTTTTACAAAAAATAATCTAAGGTTTGTTAAATCCAAAAAAGACTTACCCGGAATTATCCGCTGTCTGGTTTTTATGAAAAAATAATGAAAATATTTCACGACATAAAATCAGTTAGAGAGTATTTGGGTAATTGCAGAAATGACAAAGTTGGCTTTGTTCCAACTATGGGAGCTTTGCATCAAGGTCATTTGTCGTTAATTGATCTTGCTAAAAAATCCTCTGATGTTGTGGCGGTAAGTATTTTTGTGAATCAAAAGCAGTTTAATAATTCTGAAGATTTTGCGAGATATCCAAATACTTTGGATCAAGATGTTGATCGATTAATGGAAGCGGGTGTTGATATTTTGTTCGCTCCAAAGGCAGAAGAAATTTACGGTAATGGATTTTTAACAAATATTAATGTTGAAAAACTCGGCGACAATCTTTGCGGAAAAGATAGGAAAGGTCATTTTGAAGGAATGGCTTTAATTGTTGTTAAATTATTTAACATTATCAAGCCGCAAAAAGTTTTTTTTGGTGAAAAAGATTTTCAGCAATTGCAAATTATCAAGAGGATGGTTTTGGATCTAAATTTTGATATTGAAATTATTCCTGGAAAAACCATAAGAGAAGAAGACGGCCTGGCGATTTCTTCTAGAAATTCAAGATTAAATAATTGCGAAAGAAAAATTGCTGGAGAAATTTATCAAAATTTGTCTTTTTTGAAAGAGCAAATTATTTTGAATGCGAATAAAAATATTGATTTAATTTTGCAAGAAGCTGAGGAAAAAATTCTTAAAATAGGAGCCAATAAAATTGATTATTTGAGAATTTGTGATGAGAAAAATCTTCAGACAATTTCCATTTTTGACCCCGCAATAAAATCCCGATTATTCATTGCCATTTACGTCGGTGAAATTAGGCTGATAGACAATATTTCACTCTAGGCGCAGAGTCTATTAATTTCCTACAAAACATGACAAAAGATCTTCCAAATATTGTTCAGAAAGCACCTTTCAAAGTTCTTGTTGATGCTGGGAAAAGTTATTATTATTGTTCTTGTGGACTTTCAGAATCCCAACCTTTCTGCGATGGATCTCACAAAGGAACTGGATTGAAATCAATTTCTTTTAAAAGCGAAGAATCAAAAACAATCTATTTTTGTGGATGTAAACATAGCGCTAAAGGTGCTCTTTGCGATGGATCTCACAATAAAATCTAATGAAAAATTCCGCAAAAGAACCTAAGGCCAAGATTCATCATTTGGCAGAGTTATTACCCTACTTGAGACCCTATCGTCTGGAAATATTTTTTGTTTTCATTACTTTAATCTCCACTTCGGCGATAATATTGTTTATAGGAAAAATCCTTAAATATCTAATTGATCTAGGGTTTTTTGCTTCCGACGCTTATTATCTTAATTTGATTTTACTAGGATTGATTGGCGCAATTATTATTCTTGCGATCACGGGATTTTTCCGTTCTTTTTTGGTAAATTCAGTTGGTGAAAAAATAATCACCGATCTTCGTAAAGACATATATTCTCACATTATTCGCGTTTCTTCGGAATTTTTCGAAATCGCCAAAACTGGTGATGTTATTTCAAGATTGACCGTCGATACAACTTTACTCTACAATATTATTAGCAATTCTATGGCTTTCGCCTTGCGTAATTTAATATTGTTTATTGGTGGAATAACCTTCTTGTTTTTAACTAGCCCATCGCTAACGCTTGTTTCCATATCTTTAATTCCCCTTGCGATTGCTCCAATTATTTTAATGGGAAAGAAAATTAAAAACCTTTCTAATCATTCGCAACAGGCAGTTTCAATGGTTGGTTCGCATATTGAGGAAACTATAAACGGAATCAAGACCATTCAATCATATCTTTGCGAGAATAAGGAAATTCGTAATTTTAATAAATATCTGGAAGATTCTTTGGCAATCTCAATCAATAAAATTCGCCTTAGATCATTGATGGTTGCTTTGGTCATCGCCTCTGCTTTTGGGTCGATTGTGGTTATTTTGTGGTTTGGCGGGAACTTGGTTTTAACCAATCAACTTACTTCTGGAGACCTTTCTTCTTTTATTTTTTACTCCATTTTATCTGCAACATCCTTGGTTTCACTTAGCCAAATAATGGGCCAGTTACAAACGGCATCTGCGGCAACAGAGCGACTTTTTGACTTGTTGCAAATTGAATCTCCTGTGGTTGAAAATCTTCATCCTGAGATCTTTGTCCCCAAAGAAGATAATGACATAATTTTCAAGAATGTGTTTTTTTCATATCCTTCACGCAAAGATCACGATGTCTTAGGTAATTTTGATCTGGAAATTAAGCCAAAAGAAAAAATCGCCGTAGTTGGTGAAAGTGGTGTTGGAAAAAGCACAATTCTAAAATTATTGATGCGTTTTTATGATGTTAGCGCAGGAGAAATCTTGGTTAATGGGCAGAACATCAAGAATATTTCTCTGGCAGATTTGCGCAGTATTTTTTCTTATATTTCGCAAGATTGCTTTATATTTTCAGGAACAATTTATGAAAATATCGCCTATGTTGACAAGACGTTAACCGTAGCCGACATTGAAAAAGTGATTGATGAAAATGAGGCCCTGCATTTCATTAAGGATTTTCCGGAAGGGGTTCATAGTTTTGTGGGCGAAAAAGGAGTTAAACTTTCTGGTGGTGAAAGACAGAGAATTGCGATTGCTCGGGCTATTGTAAAAAGATCACCAATTTTGCTTCTTGATGAGGCCACTTCCGCTCTCGATAATGATAATGAGGCTTTAATTGCAGCTTCTTTAAAAAAACTAGCCCAAGATAAAGCTGTTATTACCATCGCTCACAAAATATCCTCAATAGCAAATTCAGATCGAATTATCTTTGTTAGGAATGGAAAAATAGTTGAGATGGGAACTCACCAAGAACTAATTCATCTTGGTGGTCCTTATCAAAAAATGTATGATCGTTAAAAAAATATCTAATGGCGCGCCAAATTAATTTTTACATCATCAAGAAGTTCCTAATCAACTTCTTCCTTACCTTCTTGTCAATCGCTTTACTGATCTGTCTCATCAATATTTTCGAGATTTTGGACAGGGTTTCTGGCAAAGAAATCACTATGTGGCAAATCTTCCTGCTTGATGTTTTACAAGTACCGAACTTTATTGAAGATATCGCGGTATTTTTGGTTATGCTCGCTTCAATGATAACTTTGACCTCTCTTTCTGTGCGCAGTGAAATTACAATAATGCGCGCCTCAGGACTTTCTTTTTGGCAAATATTATCACCAATTGCACTTTCTGCTTTTTTTTTGGGGTTGTTTTTTGTGCTGATATTTAACCCAGCTTCAATCACAGCGAGCAAAAAATTGGATATGATGGAAAGGGAACTGATCAGCAAGCAATCTCTAAATATATTAGCTCCTTCAGGTGGAATTTGGCTTAAACAAGAAAATTATTTGAATAAAAATGAGGATATTATCATAAGAGCTCAGAATATTTATCGGGAAAATTTGCAGATGCAAAATGTAAGCCTTTGGTTTTTTGGTCAGGATGATAAATTTTATAAAAGAATCGATGCTAAAAATATGATTCTGAAAGATGGAAATTGGTATTTGAAAGGAGTCATTATTAATGATGATGATAATATAAATACAGCTCAAGATCGTTTAAAAATTCCCACCAAATTAGAATCTCAGTTTATCACCAAAAAGATCCTCAATAATTTTGAAAATGTTCGTCTTTTTTCGGTTTATGGGATTCCTTCGTTAATTGAAAATTTACAAGATTCGGGTTTTTCTCCTAGAAAATTTTTGGTCTATTATCACTCTTTACTTATCAAACCATTTTTGTTCGTGTCAATGTCCTTAATGGCGGCATTTTTTGCAATCAATAATGTCAGAAGTCGTAATAATTCGATAATCTTCGTTGCAGGAATTGCTGTGGGATTAATTTTTTATGTCAGTTTGGTTATCGCCGTGGCGCTTGGTTCTTCTGGGTTAATTCCTGTTTTTATGGCAACTTGGATGATGGCGATAATACTTATTATCATAAGTGTATTGCTTATATTTAGAAAAGAGATTATTAATTAGCGACGTTTTTATTTAATAACAATTTTACCAAAAATTTCAACCAAACCTAATTCGAATAATATGAAAAAAATAATTACTTTAATCCTATCCTCATTCCTTCTTCTTTCTTGTTCTAAAGTCAATCTTTCTGATTTGAGAAATGACAGCAAAACTCAAAATATTTCTGAATTGCCAGAATGGGTGATTAGCCCCGATGTGTCAGATGGAATTGCTAGAGTTGGAATTGCCAACGACAGTGTTGGCGGAATTAAATTCCAAATTCCTCAGGCAGAAATTGATGCCAGAGCTAACATTGCCACCGCAATAAGTTCTGAAATTTCTCGCGTCACTAAGGATGCTTTGAGAGAATCCAAGGTCGGACAAGTTAATGACGTTGAGCAGGCTTTCTCGCAAGCAACCAAAGATGTGGTTAAAAATATGCCATTATCTGGAGTTAAAAGAATTAACATGTATCAGGCTGCTGACGGAACCTTGTATATCAGAATGGTTCTTAAGAATGACGATTATGGAAAATACATTCAAAATAGCCAAAAAATTTATGAGGATCGCTTGAAACAAGCCAACCTATCAAGAGAAAATTTGAACAAATCCCAAGCTGCGGTTAAAGGCTTGTTTGATGAGTTGGATAAAGAAAGAACGCAGTAAAAAATCATAAATTATGAAAAAGATAATTCTTATAATCGCATTATTTTCTATATTCTCTTGCACCAGTAGGCAAGAAATTGCGGCGAAAGCTCAATATCAGGCAGAAACTGGATCAAGAATCAATGAGGCTTCTCGAAATACTGAGAGCCTTTTTGATGAAATGAAATAAACCTCGCTTAGTTCCTGATAATGAAAAAATACTTCATCACAGCGCTCGCCTTCATTTCTTTTTCCTGCTCATCGAATCATCAGATGCAAAATCTGAGCTCTCTTCCTGCTTGGTATGTCAGTCCGACCGCTTTTGATTCTCAGAATCTTTATGGGGTTGGAGAGGGTTACAATTTGTCTGAATCTAGTAGAGCGGCATTGAACAATTTGGCTGGAAAACTAATGACCAGCATTTCCTCTGAATCATCTATTCTTTTAGAAAGCAATAAATACTCAACTAACGAGCAAAGTCGTCAACAAATCAATGAGAAAGTAGCGAAAATAACTTTCAACAATTACCAAATCAGCAAATCAGCTTCATATCTTGGAAGAATCTATGTTGAAACTTCGGTAGATAGAGCTGCTTTTGTGGCTGATTATCAACAAAAATCGGATGTCTTAAATAAAAAAATGGCAGATATTTGGCAAAAATCGCAAAATAAAACTATTTTAGAAAAATTTAATGATTTGAGAACGATCAATGATTTGAGTTTGGAAGCTGGTTCGATTTCTTTAATTCTGGGCAGTCTTTCGGCGAACCCTAATCTTCAAAAAGATATCAATCTTTATGGATCTTACCAGAATTCTTATCAAGATTTGGCCAGTAAGATGGAGTTTTTTATTGAAAATGAAAATTCCCCAAAATCTTTGGTAAGTAAAGTGGTGAATATTTTGAATCAAAAGAATCTCAAAGTTGTTGGAAGGAAAAATATCAATAATACGAATTTGGTGATTATTAAAATTAATTCCCAAATCGTAGAGAATGAAATCTATGGTAGCCACATTGCCAAACTTAAAACGGATTTCAAATTGCTTTCAAACCAAAATAAAATCATCAAGAGCACCTCATTTGAGAATACTGGAAGTTCGGTTATTAGTAAAAAAGAAGCTTTGAGCGCTGCAATATCTGGGATATCAGACTTTAATTTATTTTAAAAAATATAATTTTTATGAGAAAAATATTAGTTACTGGAGGATGTGGTTTTATTGGTTCTTGCTTTGTCATTAGGCAAATAAAGGCAGGAAATTTAATCGTCAATTTGGATTCTTTGACATATGCAGCCAATCCGGAAAATTTGACGGAAATTGATCAAAATTCAAATTATCATTTTGTTGAAGGAGATATCTGTGATCAAAAATTGATTAGCGAAATCTTGGTTAAATTTGATATTGATATTTTAGTGAATTTTGCTGCAGAATCCCATGTTGATAATTCAATTGCTAATCCTGGGGCATTTATTCAAACCAACATTAACGGCACTTTCTCTCTTTTGGATTCAGCTTTGAAATATTGGCAGAACTTGAGTGGCAGTAAGAAAGATAATTTCCGCTTTACCCACATCTCAACTGATGAAGTTTACGGATCATTGTCTTTGGAAGACGATAAATTCACTGAAGATAATAAATACTTACCAAATTCACCATATTCCGCCTCAAAAGCCGCTTCTGATCATTTGGTTCGCGCTTGGAATGAAACCTATAAATTGCCAGCAATTATCACCAATTGTTCAAATAACTTTGGAGCCAGACAACATTCAGAGAAATTAATTCCTACTGTCATTAGATCGGCTCTGGCAGGGAAAAATATTCCAATTTATGGTAATGGAAAAAATATTCGCGATTGGATTTATGTAGAGGATCATTGCAATGGAATCGAACTAGCAATCTTTAAAGGAGAAATTGGTCAAAGCTATTGTTTTGGCGGTGACGCTGAAAGGCAAAATATTGATATTGCTACCCAAATTTGTCAAATTCTAGATGGGCTGAAGCCAAAATCAGACGGAACTTCATATGCTGATCAAATTTCATTTGTAGAAGATCGCAAAGGTCATGATTTTAGATATGCGATTGATTCTTCCAAAGCTAAAAAAGAACTAGGGTTTGAACTTAACGGTAGTTTTGAAAATAAATTACAAGAAACCGTGAAATACTATTTCAATTTTAGTGGAAAGTAAGATATTCATAAGTTTGTTTTTTTGTAAAAATTTTTACTCACCACTTAACATTAAAAAAGTTAACCAAATCAATTTTTAATATGAAAGGAATAATTCTCGCCGGCGGATCAGGAACTCGACTTGCCCCGCTTACCAACGTCATCAGTAAGCAACTTTTGCCAGTCTATGACAAGCCGATGATTTGTTACCCTCTTGCCAGCTTGATGTCGATTGGAATTAGGCAAATTCTCATCATCAGCACCCCACAAGACACTAAAAATATTGAAAAATTTTTGGGAAATGGGCGTGACCTAGGGATAAGAATTACATATGCTGTTCAAGATGATCCTAAGGGAATCGCCGAAGCCTTCATCATTGGCGAAAAATTCATTGGCAAAGACGATGTTTGTATGGTCCTTGGGGATAATATTTTTTATGGCTCAGAAATGAATGTTGATGCCTTGCAAGATAAATTTAATGATCTGAAAAATGGTGATATCAATGCCTGCATCTACGCCTATCACGTAGCAGATCCTGAAAGATATGGTGTGGTAGAATTTGACAAAGAAAATCCAAATTTGGCCATTAGTATTGAAGAGAAACCTAAAAATCCTAAATCAAATTGGGCAGTTACGGGTTTTTACATCTATGACAATCAGGTGGTTGAGATTGCTAAAAATTTGAAACCATCAGAGCGTGGAGAGCTTGAAATTACTGATGTTAATAAAGTTTATTTGGAAAAGAAAAAACTCGGAATTATCAAACTTGGCAGAGGTTTTGCTTGGCTTGATGCTGGGACTCCAGATTCTTTGATTGATTCGGCGCAATTCATTCAAACTATTGAAAAAAGACAAGGGTTGAAAATTGCTTGCCTCGAGGAGCTTGCCTACCGCAGAGGTTTTATTAATAAAGCGAAATTAGAAAAACTAGCAAGTCGCTACAAACCTAGTTCTGATTATCGCAAATATTTAGATAAAATAGAAAAGTGAGCAAAAATCTGACCATCATCATCGTTAGCTTTAATAGCTCTGGGATCATAAAATCATGCTTGGAGAAAATTAATTTTGTCAAATACGATGTGATTGTGGTTGACAACGCCAGCATTGACAACACTTCTCAGGTTGTTTCCGATTCTTTTCCTCAGGCAAAAATTATTAAACTGGATAAAAATATTGGCTATGGAAGAGCTAATAATGTCGCTTTGGAGCAAGTTGAAACTGAGTTCTCACTTATTTTGAATCCTGATGCTTTTATTGAGCAAGATGGAATTGAAAAAATCATATCCTTGTTTGATAAAAATAAAAAAATTGCTTTGGCAGGACCTTTATTATTGCCAAATTACCCAGCTTCAATCAATGAACAGAAAGAGCAATTGAAGATAGTTAATTCTAATTTATTAGAAAAATCTGAAGATTTTTTATCGGTCAAATACATCATTGGCGCAGTTTTATTTCTCAGAATGTCAGTTTTTAGAAAAATCGGCTTCTTTGATAAAAACATATTTTTGTATTACGAGGATGATGAGATTAGTTTTCGAGCCATAAAAAATGGTTTTAAGGCGGCGATAATTCCATCGGTTTTTGGTTTTCATATTGGGCAAGGATCTTCAGGAGGAAAATTGCGCAATATTTACAAAAGATTCTGGCATCGAGCTCTATCCAAATTTTATTGGAAAGAAAAGCAAAAAGGAAAATTAAAAGCTATAAAATCAGCATCTTGGCTCTCTATGATGTTTTTAATAAGAGCCTTGGGATATTTATTGCTATTCAATTCCAAAAAATCAGTAGAAAATTTTGCCTCCGCTTGCGGATCGATATCATTTGTGATTGGACTAAAAGCTTTTGACAAAAATGACAACCCAAGAGGATAAATGAAAGATTTAACAATCATCATCGTTAGTTTTAATAGCGCTGAGATTATTGAGCAATGTCTAAAGCACCTAAATCTCAAGAAATATAACGTGGTGGTTGTTGACAACGCTAGTAATGACAATATTGACCAAATCATCGTCGATAAATTTCCTGATGCTAGACTTCATCAGAAATGATAAAAACCTAGGGTATGGGTATGCCAATAACGTCGCTCTTCGTCAGGTGAAAACTGAATTTTCTCTTATTTTAAATCCTGACGCTTTTTTGTTTGAAGAAGATATCGAAATTTCTCTTAACATTCTTAAAGAAAATTCCCAGATCGCCCTCGCTAGTCCAAAAATATTTCGTGACGATAATCATTAAAAATAGACCCTCTCGACAAAGGTTATGAATTTTCTAATTTTATTGTTGGCGGAGTTTTATTTATCAGGATGGAAATCTTTAGAAGGATCGGATTTTTTAATGAAGAATTTTTTATGTTTGCCGAAGACAATGAATTATCAGATCGTTCGATAAAAAATGGTTACAAAAACGCCATCATTACTAGCGCAAAAGCCTTTCATTCTGGAGGCGGGTCAAGCAAGAAATGTCTGCGAGTTACCTATCGTAGGTTTTAGCATTTGGGTTGGTCAAAATCTAATTACAAACAAATAAAAAAAGGTAAATTACGAACCATCAGAGCAACTTTAAGACTTTCTTTGATTTATTTCTTGGAAAGCGTCTTTTATTTATTAGTTTTAAATCTCAACAAATCAGTTGCTAAATTTGCTTTTTCTGCGGGATGTTTCTCTTTTTTAATAGGACTCAAATCTTTCAAAAAAGACGGAACTCCAAGAGGGTGAAGATCTTAAGAATTTATATGGAATCTGATTTATTTTAAAAATTATTTCTCAATAATTCTAGCTGGCATTATTTTTCCATTTTCAATGTGAGCTGGAACATATTGACCTTCTGCTATTTTTGGTGAATTTAATGCGAAGAACAAAAAGCAAATAATCGCAATAAAAATACTTACATACAAAACCAAAATAAATTGACGGTTTTCTAATGAGAAATCGCCAATTACTTTCTCTTCTTTCACATCTCCTTTTTGTTCTTTATTTACTTCCTCGAAAACTCCATCAATAATTTTATTGGCTTTTTTGTCCAAACTTCTCATGATGATTTTTCTGGCGATTCCTTTGGCTAAGAGCCATAAAGAATAAATCAAAATTGGAGTGATTGCTGGCCAGATTTTTAGTAATAATTTAATGATCATATTTTAAAATTTTGATGAATGACATGAATTCAAAGCCCCTATCCCTCTACATCCACTACCCTTTTTGTAAGTCAAAATGTCCTTATTGTGATTTCAATTCACATGTTTCAGACAAAATTGATCAGGATGGTTTTTTGCGAGGATATTTAAATGAGCTTCGCCATTTTGCACCAAGCCTGCAAAATCGCAACATAAAAACCATCTTCTTTGGTGGTGGAACGCCGTCGCTAATGCCGACTTATTTTGTGGAGAAAATCTTGGAGGAAGTCTCAAAGATTTGGAACATTGATGAGAATTGTGAAATCACTTTGGAAGCCAACCCAACCTCTTTTGAAGCGGAAAAATTTAAAGATTTTAAATCATCTGGAATCAATCGACTTTCAATTGGAATTCAAAGTCTTAATGACACAGATTTAAAGTTCTTGGGTCGTGAGCACAGCGCCTCTGAAGCCATAAAAACCATTCAAACCGCCAGTCAAATTTTTGAAAATTACTCTTTTGATTTGATTTATGGAAGGCCAAATCAAAATCTAGAATCGTGGGAAAAGGAACTAAAGAGAGCAATTGACCTCAGCGCCAACCACCTTTCTTTGTACCAGCTAACAATCGAAAAAGGAACTCCTTTCTACCGTCAATATTTGAATAAAGAATTCATTTTACCAGATGAGGATTTGGCTGCGGATCTTTATCAAATGACCAATGAAATAACTGCCAGAAACGGTTTAGAGCTTTATGAAATTTCTAATTACGCAAAATCTGGCTGGCAGTCGCGCCACAATTTGGCCTATTGGAAAAGTGAGGATTATCTTGGAATTGGCGCTGGTGCGCACAGCAGAGTTTATTTTGATGGTGAAAAAGCACGACGTGAATTGATGATGTTTCATCAGCCAGATTCTTGGCTCAAAAAATCTTTGGAAAATGGCGCCGCTATTCAAACAAATCAAACAATTGACCCGGATGAGCTGCTTGAAGAGGTGGTTTTGATGGGCTTGAGGCTCAAAGAAGGAATAAGAAATTCGGTATTTCAGAAGCATTTTGGGAAAAATATTGATGATATTTTTGATGTAGAAAAATTGAATGATTTGATCAAAAATGAAATGATCTTTATTGATTCTGACGTGATCAAAATCACTCCCAATAATCTCGTTCTAACTAATGGAATCATTAAAAGAGTTTTAAGATCAGTTTTGAATTTTGATGTAGTAAATTAAAGGCTCTTTTTCAAAATGAGTGGGTAAATTAATTATCTACTTAAAAAGTGGTCTTGATCTTCCTTATGAAAATAACCTAATTTGAGTGGCGGAATTTTATTTATTGTCATCTTTTTTTCCATTTTTACATCCTAACAATCTCTAGTACTCGCAATCGTTATCCTCACATAATCGTCATCCTCACGAAAGTGAGGATCTCGTGAGTCAGGAATCGATAATTTTTTAAAAGAATAAAGAATAGATTGATTAAGAATTACGGGCGGATATTTTTCCTCATGAGGTACCGGATCCGAGAGTTTCTAAGGCAGCAAAGCTACCCAAGAAACTCTATGTCCGGCATGACGGTAATTCATGATTGTAACTTTTTTACAATTTATGCTTGGGTGCCAAGGTGGTAATTGGTTTACCCACTAATTTTGAAAAAGAGCCAAAATAAATAACATCTCGGCTACGTGTAGCCGAGATGTTATTTTAATAAATTGTCGGTTTTTATGAATTACAATTCTGATTTTGTATTGTTTATTTATCGGAAAAAATGAATAATGCATAAATAATTCAAGCAAAGAAAAACGAAAAAATCATGTCATCAAAAATTCATAAAATTCAGAACCAAACTTCACCAATTACCTGCATTGCTGCCTACACCTACCCAATTGCCAAAATCCTAGACAATAATTGTGACATGATTTTGGTGGGAGATTCCCTGGGGATGTCAATTTATGGGATGAAAAATACTCAAGGAGTGTCGGTGCAAATGATGATTGATCATGGAAAAGCGGTAGTGAGAGGAGCTTCGAAAGCTTTGATTGTGATTGACATTCCTTTCGGGTCTTTTGAGAAATCTAAGGAACAAGCTCTTGCGACCGCACAAAAAATTATTGATGAGACCAATTGTGATGCGGTGAAAATTGAGTGCTTGCCAGAAACCATCGAAACAATCGAATTTCTGGTGCAAAATAAAATTCCCGTGATGGGACATGTTGGGCTTTTGCCGCAAAAGGTCAAAGATTTGCAAGGATACAAATATCAAGGAAGGGATGAAAATTCAGCGGCAAAAATTCTTCAAATTGCAATTGATTTAGAAAAAGCGGGAGCTTTTGCAATTGTTATTGAAGGAGTTCCATCTTCTCTTGCGAGTGCGATTACTAAAAATATTAACATTCCAACTATTGGAATAGGGGCCTCAAATGATTGTTCTGGTCAGGTTCTGGTCATTGACGATTTGGTGGGAATAAATCAAGATTTTAAACCAAGATTTGTCAAGCAATATGCAAATTTGACCAACGACATTGAAAGATCGGTCGCCCAATTTTGTGACGATGTCAAAAATAGAAAATTTCCTGCTCAAGAAAACCTTATTTAGAAAAATGAAGAATATTTCATCTATCTTCAAAATTATTACGATTCTAATCCGGCTCTAAAATCTAGCTACCAAATAAGAATTGGTGACCGAACTAAATATTCCTCCTCTAGAAAATATGACGGAACCTACTGGGTGGATTATCAATTTTTGAATAAATTTGGCGATTTAGATATTTGCAATGGGTCTTTTGGTAAAGCCAAGGAATACCCCTCGTGAACTTATTATTATGTGATCACTGATGAATTCCCAATGGTTCCAAGATGATGGGCGGGGAAGGATGGTGATTCACTTAAGAAGAATCGTGGACAAAGGGCCAAATCAAGATAGAAGTGAGATCAAGAACAACTCAGAGCAAGGGGAATCTTCAAAAAGAGGCGCATCAAGAAGGACTCCACCAAGAGAGGAGATTGAATTTTGTTTGAATAAGTCCGCTAATGAGAAATGTGATTTTTTGGGAAGGCGCAGCGATAAATTATCAGGAAAATGTCAGGATATTGGATCGGATTTGGCGTGCGTTCCGAATGGTCATCGCCCTTAAAAAAATAATCGTCAGAAATTACAAATCGTGAAATTGACGAATATCCGCAATCAAATCTTCATATTTTTCTGGAACCGCAACTTTCTGTAAAATCCAATCGTAAATGTAAACGTCGTCTTCCAAAATCAGTTCACAATAAAGACTCAAAACCACCTCATCAAAATCATTAATTTTTTTCGTAGCAAAAATTCCTAGCAAAATATCTGTCTCTTTACAGCCGCGATGAAGTGAGCGGTAGAGTGCGGTTTTGATAATGGATTGTCTGTTTTGATCTGTCATCGAGATTTATTAGAATATTTGTAAAAACCAATTTTTTATGATGTGGAGAAATTCAACACCAATAAAAAGGGTGATTGCAGTTAAGGCAGTGCCGATGCAGCCAATAACTAATCCAATTAGAATGATTAGGCCGTCTCGACCCAAAAGACCAAAGGAGGCAATCAAGTATCCGAGACCCGGAATAAGGTTAGTTAGTGGTATTGGTATTAGGACCGATAATGTGAAAATGCAGCCAAAAAATCCAATGACACGTTTGAAGAAATCGTCACTTAAGACCAATAATCTTGGATGAACAAAGCTTTCGGCTTTCCTAATGAAAGGTGACGATTTTTCAATAATGGTGGCCAAAATGTTTCTGCTGATTGAAAAATTAGAAAATCTTTTTGGCAGCTTTGGAGAGTGGTATCCAAGCATTAGCTGAAATGAAAAAATCATCATCGGAATTGCAATAAGGCTTGGAAATGGAGGTGGCAGTGGAATGAGGATTGCCAAGGAAGAAATAGTCATCACCAATCCAAACCCGCCAACATCCATTGCAAAAATCAGGTCTTTGATGGGGATTTTATCTGAAGATGTCTTGCTGACAACTTCTTCTAATATTTTGGTTGTAGCAACCTTTTCTTTGGTCAATTTTTTATTCACCTAAGATTTATTCCTCATCTTTTTTCTCATTAAGTAACTTCGCATCACCATCTTCATCTTTGACATTTTTGCGGAAATTTTTTATTCCCTTGCCAATATCTCCCATGAGATTAGGAACTTTTCCAGCACCAAAAATAACAATGACTATTACTAGAATTAAAATTAATTGAAGAGGGCCGAACATATTTTTTGATCTTTAATTGTTTAATTACAAGTCGAAGGTTTTTGTCAGCTCGCCGAATTCTCGAGCGCTAAGTCCGCTTCCTTCCAAAGTTACATCTTCACCTTTGAGTTTTCTCTTTAGAACCTCTACCGCTGCTCCAGAAAATTCCTTTCCTGATTGGCGATATTTAATGAAAGCCTCGTAGCAATGAGGAACCCATTTTTTGGTAATATCAAGCATGACATTTGCATATTCACGGATTTCATATTGTGCATGAGAATCGGCGCGCAAAAACAAGAAATTAAGCAAATTGTGCAAATCTATTTTCCAATACCACTGCGTGTAGCAATTGATTGGCAAATTCATTCTGGCCAACTCGCGAGCCAAGCCATCGGTTTTTTCGTCGACGACATTGCCATCTCGATCCTGATTGATCATGTCCAAATAGTGATCGTAGCATTGCTTGGCGTCATCTTTCAAGAGATCCAAAACCTTCTTTTGTTGGTCAAAACTAAGTGGTTTGCTCTCATCGCGTCCTTGATGATTAACTTTTGATTGAGGAGCTAAAGCCTCAGCTTTTGGGATGTAGAATTCATCTTCCATGATTGAATAGCGCGCAGAATATTCATTAACAGAAGCTGTCCTGTGACGAATCCACTGGCGAGCGATGAAGATTGGCAATTTGATGTGAAATTTGATTTCACACATTTCAAATGGCGTCGTGTGACGGTGAGAAAGTAAATAATTGATCAAACCTTTATCAGCATTAACTTTTTTGGTTCCCGCTCCGTATGAAACTCTGGCCGCTTGAACGACTGAAGAATCGTTCCCCATGTAGTCGACGACACGAACAAAACCATGATCTAGAATTTCAAATGGTTGGTACAAAACTTCTTCAAGGCTTTCTGATACTGGGCGGATGGTGGTTGATTTTATTGATCTGATGTGAGCAATTTCTTCTAATTGTTCTTTCTTGATTGTCATTATTTTGGGAAGTTGTAAATTGCATTTTGTAAGCAAAGGATTCTATTAATTGGCCTTAAAAAATCTACAATAATTTGATGTTAAAATCTCTCAAAGAGCAAATCACAAAAGCGCCTAAAGACCCAGGGGTTTACCAATTTTTGGATGATTCTGGCAAGGTGCTTTATGTCGGAAAAGCCAAGAATTTGAGCAATCGCCTCAAAAACTACATGGACAATAAAAGGCACAATAGTCGCATCAGAAGGATGGTTTCTTGCGCCACCAAAATTGATCTGACAATCACTAATACAGAAAGTGAAGCCTTACTTCTCGAGTGCAATTTGATCAAAAAACTCATGCCGCGCTACAATATTTTGCTGCGCGATGACAAAACTTTCGCCAATATTTTGGTCGACACAACTCATCCATTTCCTTCAATTGCACGTCATCGTGGCAAAAAAGCTATTAAGGGAAAATATTTTGGCCCTTTTGCAAGCTCGGCAGCGATTTATGAAACTATTGATTATTTGAAGAAAAGTTTTCTGTTACGTAGCTGCTCAGACAATGAGTTTAAATCCCGCAAAAAACCCTGCATGGAATATCAAATCAAGAGATGCTCTGCTCCTTGCGTTGGATTGTCAGGGCGGGAAGAATATGGCGGATTGATTGGCCAAGTTTTGGATTTTCTGAGTGGAAAAAAATCGACCTTACAAGAAGATTTGGCGAAAAAAATGCAAGAATTCAGCAATAATCTGGAATTTGAGAAAGCCAGTATTGTTCGCGATCGAATCAAAGCCCTAACTTTTATTCAAGCTAAACAAAATATCCACCTGAACAGTGATGAAAATATCGATTTTGTAGCACTAGCAAGGAAAGGATCTTTGGCTTGCGTTGTCGTCTCATTTTTTCGTGGCGGCAATAATTACGGCTTTAAACCATATTTTTTAAATGTTGCTGATGATGATTTGGAAGAGGAAATAATTAAAGCATTTTTAGATCAATTCTACGCCGACCAAGAATTGCCAGATTTAATTGTGCTTGGGAAAATACCCGAAAAAGACTTAAATTTGAATTGTGCTCTTAAGGACATCATTCAAAATAATGATAATTTTGCTAGTTTCTCAGGCAAAGAAACAACAATCATTAATCCCAAACAAGGGCCCAAATTTAACCTCCTACAAGATTATTTAAAACTAGCTTCAACGGAATTGGAAAAGAAAATCAACAGCAGAATCAAAGATGCGGAAATGTTGGTTGAAATCAAAAATCTTTTTGATTTGCCAAAAATTCCTGAGCGCATCGAAATTTACGACAATTCCCACACTTCAGGACAATATGCCGTTGGAGCTTTTGTGGTCGCGGGAAGAGATGGTTTGATAAAAAATTCATATCGAAAATTTACCATTAGAATGGAAGAGCTTTTCAAAAAAGATGATACTGCATTTTTGCGTCAGGTTCTGGAAAGAAGATTTAAAAATCACAATATTCAACCTCCTCAATCAATCCAAGAGCTTGATGTTGGTGCAGAATCTCCAAAAACCAAAGATCAAATTCAAGACAAAAATCCATTCCCAGACCTCATCATCATTGATGGTGGAAAAGGGCAATTGAGCGCTGCAGATCATGTTTTTAAAAAACTTGGTGTCGATGTTAATTTCGTGGCAATGTCGAAGGGAAAAAACCGCAATGCTGGCGAAGAATGGTTCCACGCAGTCGGAAAGCCTAGTTTTACCTTAAACAAAAATTCCCCAACAATGTATTATTTGCAGCGCCTACGTGACGAAGCGCATCGTTTTGCCATCGGTTTCAATCGCGCAAAAAGAGCCAAATCAATCACAAAATCAGAACTTGACGAAGTTCCAAATATCGGAAAATCAAGAAAATCAGCATTATTAAATCATTTTGGATCTGTCTCGGCAATTAAAGAGGCAAGAATTGAGGATTTGATGCGAGTGAAAGGAATTAGTAAAAATGTGGCAATAAAAATTTCTGAATTTTTTTCTAAAAATTAAATTTTACCCAGCGTTAATAAAGAATGATTTTCAAGTGTTTTTGCAGTTAAAAAGAATCAATTAATAGGAATAATATCTGATCCATTTGGGCAGCATAAATTTAAAGTTACCTCTAATTATGAGGGAATAATTATTGGTTTAGTGACTCTTCCATTATTAAATAATGGAGATGCAATTGCTCATATCGCCACTTTTAAAGATGCTGAAAAAGTTGAAGAAAATATTAATATATTTGAAGAGCAGATAGATAATATTGATGTTCTGAATTAGGATTAAACGTGGATTGTATTGGCTAGAACATTTCTTTTGCCGCCCTTGGAGGTTATCCTAAAATTACCTCCAACAATTCATATTTTTAAAGAATTAGAATTACAATAAAACATAAAAAGAGAATTATTCTTCTTTGTCATATTCTTCTTCAGAATCATCCGATTCAACATATTCTGAATCTTCAGAAGCATCACTATAATTATCATCAGCATCATTTTCATAATGAGTTTTTCCATCATAGTTATTATCCGAACTATCATTTGCCACAGCTACTGAGCTGATGGCAATAAGAGTAGAAATCAAAAGTAAAAAAGAGCTAATTATTTTCATAAGATTTATTAAAAGTTAATATTTATTTAAAAATCTAATCTAGCGAGGTTGAGTTGAACAATTTTATCAAAATCAATTCTTTCTATATTAGTTACAATTAGAGGTTTTGAATTTTATTTAATTTATTCTATTCCTCAGTTTGTTCCTCATCAACATTTGAATCGTCATTAATTTCACTTTCATTGTTGTTTTGATCGTTCTCACCATTATCAGATTCAACCCCCTCTAATTTACTATTTTCCATGCCGTTATTATCAAACTTGGGATCATTTTGAGAATCTTCCTCGGATTTATTATCAAGATTATTTCCGTCAATTACCCCTTTTTCATTATCGTTCAAATGTGGCATAGCGCTATTGTCCGAGGTCCCATAAATCACTAAGCTAAAAGTGATTAAAGATAAAGCTGCTAACGTAATAATAATTGTCTTTTTCATAGTAATATTGAGTTAATTGATTTTGAATTAAATTTGTCCATAAAAACGGTTGTAATTTATATACAATACTTATATTAGACAAGTTTTTTGTATAGATAAATACAACTATTAATCTTGTTAAATTATTTGAACTAGAAATAGGTAGATTTATCTTTAAAAAGATAAATCAGAATTGCCACAAAGATATTTAAAACACAGGCAAGTCAATATTGTTCAGTCGGTATTAAACTTCAAAGTAAGGTGAATATTGCCTGTTTTTAAATTGGAACCATCTTTATTAAAACCAAATTTTTGATAATATTTTACCAGATTTTGTCCAAAATGATTAAGTTCTTCTGTATCCAAACAAATACCCCGCAAACCCTCTTTTTTAGCGTACTTAATTAATTCCAAAAGAATGTATTGACCAAATCCTAAGCCACGCTTTGCAACTGCTAAAGTGTCGATGTAGAGATATCCATCTTTTTGGTCTAGATAAATTAAAACTCCAGCTATTGGTTGTTCTTGATTATCTTTTAAAATTAACACTTCAAACTCAGGAAACTTCATTCTCTCCATTAACTCATTTTTAGTGTAAATAAGTTCCGAATTAAAGCAGGATTGTTCTAATAGATTAAACAATTCTAATAATTTCTCATCCCATTTTGAAAAATTCAAAAACTTGATTCCGTCATATTCTTTGACAAAAACTTGGCCGATCCTTTCTAAGCGATTCATCTGTTTTTTAACGCATGATGGGCGATGCAAGATTTAATTAGTTCATTAATTAAACTATTGTAATCATACCCTGATTTCATGGCGATTAGTGGGTAAAATGAGAAATCTTTTGTTGTCTCATCATAATCCATTCCTGGTAGTGGATTAATTTCCAAGAACCAAGGTTTGTTTGAGTCGTCAACTCTAAAATCTAGCCTTGCAAAATCCCTAATATTTAGTGCTTTGCAAGCATTAATAGTCTCGCTTCTCAAAGCAAGTTCAAGATCTTTATTTATTGGCGCGGGGCAAAGATAATTTTCTAAATCATCATAATCAGATTTGGCAATTAGCCCAAATACATTTCCAACTGAAGCTGGCATTTTAGAAAAATCTACTTCCAAAATTGACAACACCTCAATGTCATTTGGTCTAGCAATTACTCCAATGCTAAATTCTCTGCCGGCAATAAATGGCTCTGCTAATATTTCTTGATTGTAGGTTTTAAGCATTTCACCCAGCTTTGATAGTAAAGCAGATTTGTCGTTGACCACATTATCAGAATTAATGCCAATTGACGATCCTTCAGAGTTTGGTTTTAATATTACAGGAAAGGTAATTTGGCAATTTTCCACATCTTCAAGGCGTGAAAATGCGTGGCTTAAAGGAGCATTAACACCAGCTGCATCAACAATTATTTTTGTCCAAATTTTATTTAAACAAACGGCTAATGTTGCAGGTCCTGAACCAACATAAGGAATGTCCATCATTTCCAAAATAGTTGGCACGAAGGATTCTCTGCTTTCCCCCCTCAAACCTTCGGCGCGATTAAACACTAGATCGGGTTTTAGTTTTTCTAAATTTTTTTGAACATTCTCATCGGCCTCAATGAATAAATATTCATGACCCGCGCTTTCAATGGCTTGTTTTATTAGCCCAATGGTATGTGGCGGATCAAATTCCCTTTGAGATTCATCATTTGAATTTCTGGTGTTTAAGATGAGTGCTATTTTCATAATTTCTCTATTAGTTTATTAAATATGTCTAATTCTTCTTGGTAGATATTAATTATTTTTTCCTTAAGTGGAGTTGGAACGGAAATACTTGGATAGACAGTGATGAATTTATCAATAAGCTCTTTTTCACGCGTCATTGCTTCCTTAGCAAGATCAGAATTCTTAAATTTTTCAACTAAAGGCTCGATGGAACCAAATTTTACTGCTAGGTGAAATGCAAAAACTTGTTCATCTTTAGCAATACCAGATTTTGCGTAGGGAAACTGTGAAGAACCACCAAAAATTGGGAAAAATTTAATATTATTTTCCGTCAACATTGATTTTTTCAAACCAATATCTGCCGGATTAACTCCTCCACCCACACACATCAAATACATTTTTGCGCAAATGCCGCATTCATAACACCAATGATAATCCTTTCCAGCTTCGCCAACAGCAAAGCAGCTCATTTGATATTTGGCATACTGCGGATAGCGCCGAACTAAAATGCGCTGAATCATCATGTCCATTAATGGCTCAATCAAACTTCCTGTTTGAACTGGATCATTTGCGGTAAGAGCGCTAGTCATTGAGTTAATGTGATTTGTCCAAAAATGAGTTTGGTCGTAGCAGGGGTGAATTGTCCATTCATTATTTGAATCGCCGTTTGATGAGGAATAATAAGTTCCGGCAGTTTGTTCATTGCCCATTAAAATATATTTTGCCCCACAGGAGCGGGCGTATGGAAGCATAGAAACTGCATATTCGGTTGATTGCAAACCCCAGCCATATTCATTTGCCAAAGCTCCAAGATGTTCATCATCGCGAAGCAATCCTGTCGAATGTTCCAAAATATTAAGACGCACGCCGAATTCCTTGAGAAAATCCTTTCCCAGCCTTTCTTTGTGCTGTTTTTCCTGTGAAAATGCTGGCTCATCCACAAAAACCGCGGTTGGATTTAAGCCAATTTCATTAGCCAGAGCAAAAGTTAATAGTGAATCTTTACCCAAAGACAAAGTCACTATTGCCTGTGATGATATTTCATCAGGCTGTGGCCAGTTGCAAGGGGTTCTGATTTCTTTAAGTGGAAATTTGTAATCAAGCCTAGCAAAGCGTGAAATTTCATCGCCAATATTTAAGCCGTCCATATCGCAGCAGGAAGGAATATCTCCAATGAAATTTTGTCTAAAATAGGCCTCAAAATAAGGCCTTGAAGTATTGTAGGAAATTCCCGACAAAGTTCTTATTTTCATCGGCAAATGCATGGTTGCGGCAAAGCACAAATTATCCAGCAATAAATATTTCATCTCTTCTGGCACTAAATCCCAAACTTTAGCGGGATAAGAAATTTGATAATCATTTTCCAAAAAGCGCAGCTCAATTCCGTTGGCAGTGAGCTTTCCATTAATTAATGCAATTTGCTTTTGGCTCATAATGTTTGTTTCCCTGTAATTACTGCAACATATCTATCCCCGGGATAGGCCTCAATTTTATGTTGATTTATCATTGCTATTAGACCAGCAGTGGAAGCTGGAAGCACCAAAATTCCATCGGTTTCTTTAAGCATTCTTGCGGCGTCTTTCATTGATTTATCCGACACATAAGATGCTGTGCCATTACTGTCGCGAATTGCCTTTAACGCTTCATTGCCGTCAATAGAATGCCAATTGATTAATGGCTCATTAATGATGGTTTCTTTAATAAACCCAGGATTTAAATCCCTGCATTCAGGATATCCTTTAATGAATGAATGAATAATTGGATTCTTGCGATAGGAAGATCCGGCAATGATTTTGGGAATTCGAGATGTTTTACATCTGCGATACAAACTAAGAAAGCCAAGATAAATTCCCGCCAAAGTAGTGCCATTAGAAACTGGAACTGCAACCACGGCTGGAGCATCTCGCAATTCATCGTAAATTTCGTAAGAAATTTGAGCGTAAGCTTCCAGTTGAATGGCAGTGTTTGCTCCCCCAGGGTTGGCGTCGTAAATAAGTTCTCGCTCGGCCATTTTGCGAGATATTTCTGTGGTGGCTTCGTAATCCTTGCCGGCAAAAAATATTTTGGCGCCATATTTTTCCATTTCAGCAATACGCTTTGTTTTGTAACCTTCTGGAATGTAGATGTAGCATTTCAAACCCGATAATTTGCAAGCTAGTGCCATTGCCGCCCCATAATTTCCACAGGTGGCTAAGGTAACCGCATCGTAGCCTCGGCGTAGCGCATCACCCGCCTGAGCAAAAGCGATTCTATCTTTGTGCGTTCCCGTTGGGTTTCCACCTTCAAATTTCAGATAAATATTTCTTAAGTTAATTTCTCTTTCAATATTTCGACCTCTAGTTAAAGCAGTGTCGCCAATCTCACGATCCACAATGTCTCTAAACGCCTCAATACGCTCTAAAGTTGGCAATTCCAAGTTAGATGATGCCTTAACTTGTTCTTTAAGTTCTGGATCAATAACTGGCGTTTGCGCGGTTGCTCCATCAAGTAGAGCTTCACTTTCCTCAACAGAGTCTACATTTGACTGCGTGTTTTTTTTCAACATATTGATCTCGTTTAACATGATATTTTTAAAAAATTTGGCTAATTTTCGGGAAGTATTTTGGGGAGGGGTTTTAGAAATCTAGAAAATTAAGGTGTTGAATTAGTGCAATTTGAACTGGAAGAGAACTCTTCTTGGTGGTTAGAAAATTCAAGAAGGAGGGGTTCTGAAGATTCGGAGTCAATTTGTAGCGCAGACATAAATTTCAAAATAATAAAAATTAGGAAAAGCCTTTGTGCACCTGACTCAAAGAGAGTTTATTTTTAGCTTAAATTTTCCAAAAATTGTTACTTAAAATCAAGTAAATGCAATTTAATTTTAAAAAATTAAAAGAAAACAGATTTGTGATTTTAATGTAAATTTGATTTAAAGTTTTTTCAATAATTGGCAGAATGCACAATTAATGACAAAGACCCAAGAGATCCAAAAACAAACCTTCAGATATATCAATGCAGTTCATGAGCTAGAAATTGCCACCAAGTTTAAAGATTTTAAAAACTATGATTTAAATTTTGCTTTAGAATTTAAAGACCGCCTAGCAAATAAGATCAGCAAGAAAACTGGCAAAAATATTTCTAAATCTCTTTATATTCACCATCTCAAATATAATAAAGAATTTCTTGAATGGCTAAAAAAAGAAAAAAAAGAATATTCAAAACTTAGCCAAAAAGACATTAATTCCTGCCCAAGAATAAAAGCCTTATGAACTGCTAGAATTTGTAGAATAAGATATTTTGAAGAATATGGGGCATGGGCTTTTGACCAAAACCCAAAGCCAGTTGATACAAAAGCCAAGAAGCGCATAGTTCCTTTTTTGTTGGAGATAGCAACTTTAAAACAGCAGTCAGCACAGCCTTTGTTCTGTCAAACAAAGCGAGTGAGTTATTTGAAAGTTTGAAAACTAGTGAAAAAAGGGAATTGATTGCTTTCGTATTTTCGAACCTTTCTTTAAGGGGTGCGAAGCTAGAGTATGACTTGCGGAAACCGTTTGATATGATGGTGAATTTGCACAGCCGTGCTGAATGGCTCCCCAGGAAGGATTCGAACCTCCGACCAAGTGATTAACAGTCTGATTTTTACAAAAAACTACAATTAACCAAAATCAACGGCAACAATAAAATCAAGGCTTAACAGCTTTTTTGTTGTTGTGGATTAATCTGGTTTTTTGCCATAATTTGTGGCTAATTGTCCCACTAGTGTCCCATGGAAATTGCTAAAATTTCTTATTTTTCCAGCAAATTTAAATAATCATCAAAGCGAAATAATTTATTTCTTTTCTGCTTCTCATCAAGTTTCAAAATATCAATTTTTGTTAACTTCTGAATTATTGAGCTCGCTGTGTTGTAGCTAACCTGCAATTCATTTTGAAGCTCGACAATACTAATAACTGGAAATTGAAAAAGGATTGATAAGGTTTTAATTGCTTGCTCCTCTGGCAAGCCAGAGCTTTTAGATTTGATAATCTTATTTAGTAATTGCTTTTCTAGCTTCTCAATTTCTTTTGATTTTTTGTAAGCATCGCTGGCACTTTCTTTAATCGCCTTTAAATAAAAATAAATCCAACCCTCAAAATCGCCTTTGGTTCTAACCGCATCGAGCCTTTGGTAATATTCCAAATGATGCTTCTTAAAATAAACCGAAGGATAAAGAATTGGCGCAAAAATCACTTTGTCTTTTATTAACATCAACACAATCAGCAACCTGCCAATCCTGCCATTGCCATCTAAAAAAGGGTGAATAGTTTCAAACTGAATATGGGCCAGACCTGCCTTTATAAGCACTGGCAGAGAATTATCATCATTAATAAATTTTTCCAAATCAGCAATCAAATCTTCAATTTTATTTGCTGGCGCTGGTGTTAATTTTCCAACTTTCACCTGCGCTTTGCGATAATTCCCCGGATTTGCCTTATCGCCATCGCCACCACTCATCAAAGTTTTGTGAGCTTCCAAAAGCACCCTTGAAACAATAGGAAAATTTTGCCTTCCCGTTAAATCTAAAGCCACATCAAGAGCCTTATTGTAATTTAAAACCAATTGTGTTTGTTTACTTTTTTTTGACCCGCTCAACACTCCAGAAGCTGCCGAAATTTCATTAGTAAAAACATCATATATTGTGGTGTTAATACCTTCAATTGCAGAAGATAAAACCGCCTCTTTCAAACAATATGCCTTAATAAATCTTTCAATATTTGGCAGTCTATTCGCCATTTCATTAAGCTGCCCCAAAGCGTGCATTGCCTTGCCATACAAATCAATTAAATCAGAATTAAAATTGAAAGCAGGGTTTTGCGGAGGAAGTGGGTTTGGAAGGAAATATTCCATCTCACCAAGTTTGTGATAAGTGCCAGTTTGGCGTTTATTTGTAAGGTTATTTGTTAATTTTTTAGGCATTTCAATTTTATCTAGATTAGTGAAATAAGATTTAATCTTATTATTCTTATTTCAATTTTATTGTGATTAATGAAATAAGGATAGACTTTATTGACATTATTTCAGTTTGGAAGGTATTTTTGAAATAAGAATGATTTTTTAGGTTCTTATTTCAGAATTAGGGCAATTCTTATTTTTAAGGGAAGACTAATCATCGTTATTATTTGTTTTGTGAAAATAATTATTCACTAGACCCGCTATCTCCTCCCTTTAAATGTAGGTGCTCAGAGAGCGGGTTTTTTTATGTGTCGGTTTATTCTGCCTCATTAAAGGGTTTTTGAAATTAATTTACATTAACAAACTGCCCACAATTATAGCTATACATCCAAGCGCAATTATTTGAAATAAAGATTTAGGAATATCTTCTATTGTTGAGTCCTCAACCTTTGTCCGATAATCTGAATATCTTAAATTTCTTTCTGGGTCTTCTAAGTAAGACTCTAGTTTTTATATCTCATATTTATTGGCGTTATTTAAAGTTGTTTTATTTTTTGCTATTTCTAATTATTGTTTTATGTAATCTATCGTTTGGCTTTTTGAATTTCTAATCCTTTTTTCTTGCCTCAAATACGTAATTGAAAAAATCACTAAAAGAAATATAGTAGCTGATATGTCAGAGCTGATTTCAAGATAAGCCGTTACCAAACCCCAAATAATAAAAGCAACAATTGCAACTAAAAAAGAAGTTCTTCCTGATGAATTTTTTTTCATAAATTAATTTTATGTATTAAAGAATTTTTTAATTGCAGACTTTGTGGAAATACAAATCAAGATTTTTTATTTAGAAATTAATCTTTTTTAAAAGCTGTGCAAACATCTTTCTCTCTTCAATAGCTTCTTTTGCATAAAATCCATTTTTCAAATTAGCATTTGAAATTCTCTCCGACTTGGTCTGTCGTGATTAAACATTTTTTCTTTGATTTTTGATTAAATTTTTTCCGCTAAAAATCTCTCGCTGGTCGGATTTTGTAAATCCGACCTTTCGTTTGTTAAAATTTGAAGTTTTAAATTTGCTGAAATTTTTAATAAACAAAAGCCGCAGTTGCAAACTACGACTAGCATCGAGGATGCTTTAAAATTAAAGGATAGGATTGCTTTATTGATCAACCAGATAACTTAGTTTAACACCCAGCGCTTTGCGAATATCTTCCAAGGTTGCCAAACCCGGCAGTTTTATACCTCTTTCAATATTGGATACCGTTTCTACAGTTTTGTCGATTAATGCAGCAAGATCTTCTTGAGTTAATCCCTTGTTTTTTCTTGCCTCACGAACGCGATTACCAATTAGTTTTTTTAAGTTATCTTTCATAACTTGAATTATTAGTTCAGGTCACTTATAAATGAACGAACCAATAGTCCGTTTTTTAATAAAAAAATCATTTTTACCAACTTAACCCAAAACCAAGTTATGACAAAAAACAATCCCCAGAACTCCCAAGAGAAAACCAAAGAACAAACTAAAGTCCAAATACAAACCCTAAAATCACTCTCTGCCTCAATCGCACACGAAACTCGTAACCCACTTTCCGCCATCAAAACTGCCTGCGATCTTATTAAAGAAAATCTTGATGAAGCTGTGGAATTATTGTATTTAATTTCCATTTCAGCAAATCGTGGGTTGGCAATTATTGACATGACTTTAGCCAGTATCAGAAATGAAGAAATTGATAAAAACCAATTTTTGAATATTAAAATGAGCGCGGTTATTGAAAGTGTGATGAAGGAATATGCTTTTGAAAGTGAGAAACAAAGGAATTTGGTCAATGTTGATTTAGATGATTCTTTTGATTTTTTCGGTGATGAGAATTTGATGATTTTTGTGGTTTTCAATCTTTTGAGAAATGCTCTTTATTATCGGGCTAAAGTTAATATTTGGATGAACTGCAAAACTCGAACTTTGCATTTTAAAGATGATGGAATTGGAATTCCTGCTGATAAATTGCCGTATATTTTTGATGATTTTTTCACTTCCAACAAAAAAAATGGAACTGGCTTGGGTTTGCCATTTTGTCATCGGGTGATGAGATCTTTTGGCGGTGATATTTCTGTTAAATCTGATCTTGAAAAAGGAACAGAGTTTTGTTTAATCTTCTAAAGATTCACTATTTTGTGCGCCACTTGTCTGAAAATCCCCAAATAATCTTATTATTCATTATCCACTCCACATAGGGAGAGGCTTTAATTTGACTTTTTCCTGCAATTTATAAGCATTTAAACAATATTTTTGAAAGTGAAGAGCTGGAAGAAAATTCAGTTATTTCCATTTTGGAAACAACTGCTTTGGATGGTAAAAATTGCAAAACCAAATATTATAATTTAGATGCAATTATCGCTGTTTGATAAACAGTATAAAAATAGCAGTGAAGCTGGCTGACTTTATTGGGATAGATATGTTGAAGAGTTTTAATTTGGGTCGTTTAGTCCCAAAAGTGTCCCATTTGGGGGTTTGTGAAATGGTATTTATTGTGCCAGACTTAGAAAAATATGGCTCCCCAGGAAGGATTCGAACCTCCGACCAAGTGATTAACAGTCACTTGCTCTACCACTGAGCTACTGAGGAATATTTGAGATTTGAAGGTGGCCTTCAAAAATTGAAGGCGATAATTTAGGGATTGGAGAAATAAAAAGCAATAAAAAAGGCTAGAATTTTTAGATTCTAGCCTTTTTTATTTTTCCTGACTAACTCGGAGTGACTATCTTCTGTCTCCGAAGAATCTCAAGAGCATGATGAATAGGTTTATGAAATCCATGTAAAGAGACAAAGCGCCCATTGTGGAAGCTTTGGCAATTGATTCCGCGTTGCCCGCCATTTGGTAGTACATTGATTTGATACGCTGAGTATCATAGGCGGTTAGGCCAGTGAAAATTAGAACGCCAATGATTGAAATAGCAAAATCTAATCCGGAGCTGTTTAAGAACATATTAACGATGGAAGCTAAAATGATTCCGAATAAGCCCATCATTAAAAATGAGCCCATTCCAGTAAGATCTCTTTTAGTTGTATAGCCATAAAGACTCATTGATCCAAAAAGTGATGCGGCAATGAAGAAGGTTTTGGCGATTGAAGCCTCGGTATACATGTATAAAATTGGTGCTAAGCTTATTCCCATTAAGCTGGCAAAAACCCATAAATAGGTTTGAGCTTTCTTTGCGGAAATCTTGTTTATTTTGGCGCTGAAATAAAATACAAATCCAAGAGGAGCAAGCATTGCGACCCATTTCAATGGAGTGTTGTAAATCATATTCATCAATGATGGTGAGTTGAGAACCAAAAATGAGATAACTCCGCTGATTGCTAGGGCTATACCCATTTTGTTGTATACTTTCATCATGTACTCCCTCAAGCCAGCATCGTAGGTGGCATTTGAAGAAGAGCGAAAGGAGTTTTGGTTGGTTTTGATGAAATTGTTTGACATATGAAGCCTCTTATTAACTTGATTTAACTGGGAAAAGTAAGTAGCTTAACCGCTTACTTAGTGAGCAGCAATATAGCTCTTAAAATTATCTTTTCAACAGAAAAACAAGTCATGGGATTGGATTTAAAAATAGATTTAAGTGATAAAAAAATTATCGTTTTGACCGGAATGATGGGAGTTGGAAAAACCACTGTCGGCAGCAAATTGGCAGAAAAAGCGGGATTTTATTTTATTGATTCTGATCAAGAAATTGAGGATCGATGCGGGCAATCAATAACCGGAATTTTTCAAAATAAAGGTGAAAAATATTTCCGTAATGTTGAAAAAGAAACAATTTTAGAAATTTTGAATCGCGATGAAAACATCGTTCTTTCTCTTGGGGGAGGGGCTTTTATGAATAAAGAAATTCGCGATTCAATTAAAGAAAAGGCTATTTCAGTTTGGCTTTACGCGGATTTAGAAACTTTGCTTCATAGAATTTCCACCAAAAAAACTCGACCATTACTTAATAAAACCAACAAAAGACAAGCATTATCTGATCTGATTATCGATCGCTACCCAAACTATAAATTGGCTGATATTCATGTTGATACGGGGCGAGCGAACCATGATGGTTTAGTCAAAAACATTATGAAAAAAATTGATGAATTTGTCATTGGAGCACCAAGCAAAGAAACTATTCCGGTGAATCTTGGCGGAAGAAGCTATGAAATTGTGGTTGGTTCGGGAGTTATTGGTGAAATCTCTAGAAGAATCTCAGGGATCAAAACTTACAGTAAAATTATTATCATCGCAGATGAGAACGCCGCTAAATTTCATTTAGATACTTTGCTTGGTCAGCTTAAAAAGCAGCCAATTGAAGTGAAAACCATTATCGCCGGCAGCGGAGAAGGAGCCAAATCATTTGATAATTTGGAGAAAATTTTAGAAGAAATATTGCAAATGCAAGTTGATAGGAATGTCTTATTGGTTGCTTTCGGTGGTGGAGTCATTGGTGATTTGTGTGGATTTGCGGCTTCAATTTTGCTTCGAGGTGTGGATTTTGTTCAAGTTCCGACAACTTTACTTTCGGCGGTCGATAGTTCGGTTGGGGGCAAGACGGCAATTAATACTAAGTCTGGAAAAAACTTAGTTGGTAGTTTTTATCAGCCAAAATTGGTTCTTTGCGATTTGGATTTTTTGGAAACTTTGCCCAAGAGAGATTTCATTTCTGGCTATGCTGAAGTGGTAAAATATGGATTTATTAAAGATAAAAACTTCTTTGAGTATTTGGAAAATAATTTAGAGGGAATTAAAAATCATGATCAGGCAATTTTGCAAAGAATCATCGTTAAATCTTGTCAAATAAAGGCCGAGATTGTTGGGCTTGACGAAAGAGAAAACAATCTTCGTGCAATTTTGAACTTTGGGCACACTTTTGGTCACGTTCTTGAAATTCAAACCTCTTATTCTAAGGATTTATCTCATGGTGAAGCAGTATCGATTGGAATGGTTTTGGCTGCCAAAATGTCTTTCAATCTTGGTCTTTTGGAGAAAAAATATGTTACAAAGATCACTAATCATTTGCAAAGAATAAACCTGCCAACTTCGATTATAGATATCAAAAATTATGCGAAATATTCTTGGAAGATTGATCAATTGATTCAGCATCTTTACAAAGACAAGAAAGTCGAGAATAAGAGTCTAACCTTTATTTTGCTGGAAGAAATAGGTAAGTCGTTAATAAAAAAAGAAATTAATGAGATGGATTTTATAAACACAATATCTCAGGAAATATAATAATAATCCCTTGGAACGTTTTGAGATTTGATTTTTTGTTTTCACTCTTCCTAATAAATTGGAGCGCAATCCTCAGCAGGATGTTCTTTTAAGTGATTTTTATATCGTTGATTGCCGTGAGATCAAATTTTTAAACTAACTAATAAGCAGGTTAGTGGATTCTTTTATGTTGCAATTTTACTATCAAAAAATAAAATCCTCCCCTTCATTTCGACAAGCCTGCGTGATGGAATGGTAGACATAACGGACTTAAAATCCGTGGGGCTTTAATGCCCTTGCCGGTTCAAGTCCGGCCGCAGGTACCAAAGTTTGACAAAAACCTTCTAAAGGACACATACTCTATAGATGTCAATTCCAAAACCTAAATTAACATTAGTTGCACTTATACCGACATTCCTTATTGCGGTTCTCGTTATCCTTATCCTTTCCTTATCTTTTCGCCCTCCTGGATGCGTAGAAGCTTATCAATTTGATACTGAAGAAACCTTCGTTAGCGCCATACCAACATCTGATGGTATTTTTGGTGGTATTTATAACGATGCAACCGGTGGGGAAACTGCCGCTTGGCACAAAACTGGTGTTTTGGCTAATGGCGACCAAATGGTGTTTGAAATTAGGGGTGACTGGTCAGCTTGGGACAGCAGCACTGCAAACCTACCAAATACCCCTGTTTGCTCACTTTGTGCTAAAAAAGACACTGTTTCGAACTGTATATGCGACCCCTCACTTCCAGATGGAAATCCTAATAAAACATCCGTTAGATTGGATAATCCAAATATCCCTTGCTCGACAAAATTACAACAAGATAACCCGTCCTTATGTAGTTGCACAATAACCGATAATATTGGATCAGCTGCAACCGTAGGTGACGAAGGTGTTTATTATTTTTCAACTGATTACCAGACAACATTTGAAAGCCTCAAGATCGGTGACGATCAAAATGAATGTAAATACAACCAAGGAGCCGGTCTTTACGTTGGTCTTTTTGGTGCGGACGGGAATTCTACTCCTAGCAGGATATACCACATGTATTCCACTGACGAAATTTGCAATATCACTAAAACTGATGGTAAATGCATTGATAGTGAGGGGGTGAATCAGGCAATATACAAGTATCAAAGCCCAGACGGGTTAATTTTCAAAAAAGATGGCTCAGAATATCACAAAAAGGGAGAGCATGTAAAATTTATCATTGCCGATCGTTATTACACAGACAATTCCGGGGGATATGGAGTCACTTTTGTTGGCGGTTTTATTAGAGGGGAGGATGTTGGTTTGTTGGAAAGTATTGTTGGTTCGGTTGAAGAGATTATATTGGGAAAGGTTGTAGCTGAAGAAGATAATCCGATAATGGCCAACGTTCAAAATAAAAGAGTTGGTGGAGCGATAGAATATCTCTACAACTTAATTGTGAAGGATTCAGTATTTATATTGTTGGTGCAAATGTGCCTAATATTATACATCGCGGTGTTTGGAATTTTTGTTTTATCGGGAACAATTGAAATTTCCAGAAAAGAACTCACAAAAAGACTCGTCAAAATTGCCTTGGTGATATTCTTCACCACTGAAAGTAGTTGGTATTTTTATAACCAAATAGTAGTTGGATTTTTTAAAGACGGGATGGATTACGTCATTTCAATCTTCATGACCATGGCTGACAGTGAGATTGACCCAACATCTCTAACCACGGCTTCTCAGCTTGACAGATCTCAATATGGAGAAAATTCGACAAGATTTACCTATGTCGATATCATGATCAGAAAATTATTTTCCGCCCCAGTATCCAAAAGAATCTTGAGCTTGGTTCTTGAACCGATGAACGTGGTCATAATGGGGGCCATCTATGTTATGGTGATATACGCTTTGATATTTGGATTCTTGCTTGTGATGCTCAGTGCAGCCTTATATTACATCAAAATTCTGTTAGGGCTGGTGTTTGTATTAGCTCTTGGTCCAATTTTCATGATTACGGTCTTGTTCGATAAAACCGATGAAATTTTTAAAAGATGGTTGACATATATGGCTTCGCAATCACTGCAAATCGTTTCTTTGTTTTTGATACTCTATCTTTTTGCCGTTGTTCTTGACA
>JBLHTM010000006.1:0-39623 GCA_047627215.1 Rickettsiales bacterium
GAATGGCGCGTCAAAACTGGACGTGAAGAAATTGCCATCGGACAAGAATTTTACAAGGAAGTTGATATCGACAAAAAATTAGTCGAAAGCCAAAAGCCAAAAGTTTGATATTGTGAAAAAAGAACAAGTAGATCAAATATTCCAGATCTTTTTCGACAAAAACCCCCACCCTAAAACCGAACTTGAATTTAAAAACCACTACACACTTCTCGTCGCCGTTGTTATGTCTGCGCAAAGCACTGATGTTGGTGTCAATAAGGCCACTAAAAAACTATTTGAAATTGCTGATACTCCGGAAAAAATGATTGATCTTGGTGAGGATGATCTAAAAAAATACATCAACACCATTGGGCTTTACAATGGAAAAGCTAAAAATGTTATCTCCCTTTCAAAAACCCTAGTTGAAAAATTTAATTCCTCCATTCCAACGAACCTTGAAGATTTACAATCTCTCGCCGGAGTTGGAAGAAAAACCGCCAATGTAGTTATGAACTGCGCCTTTGGCGCACTAACGATCGGAGTTGATACGCATGTTTTTAGGGTTCCCAACCGCATTGGCATGGTGAATACAAAAAATGAACTTCAAACCGAACTCGCTCTTTTAAAGAAAATACCTAAAAAATGGAAACAGCACGCTCACCATTGGCTTATTTTACATGGAAGATATATTTGCATGGCAAGAAAACCCAAATGTGAAATTTGCACAATTAGCCAATTTTGCAAAACATATGCCAAAAATAATATTGTGAATTAATTAGAAAGATTGCTAATTTTCTCAAAAAAGATATTTTGCAGCAACGACCAATAGAAATGTAAATTCCACCTAAATAAATATCAGATGCGGCTCTTCAAATCAGCTTTAACAGTTTCATTTTTTACCTCACTTTCACGCATATTTGGATTCATTCGTGACCTTTTTATTGCCAAGTATCTTGGAGCTGGAATGCTTTCTGATGTTTTTTTTGCCGCTTTTAAATTACCTAACTTTTTTCGCAGAGTTTTTGCTGAAGGGGCTTTCAATTCCGCCTTTATTCCTATCTTTGTTGAAAAATTAGAAAACTCAAAAAATCAAACTGACGCCAAAAATTTTGTCCGCAACATTCTCTCTTTATTGTTTTTCATCCTGTTGATTTTTGTAATTATTTTCCAAATTTTTATGCCTTGGATAATGACAGCGATGTTTTTTGGCTTCACATCTGACCCTGAAAAATTCAACATGTTGGTTACATTGTCACGAATAACTATTTTTTACCTAATCTTCATTTCCATCGTTTCACTTTTTTCTGGAATTTTAAATTCACTAGGGAAATTCGCCGCACCTTCTTGCACACCAATCATTCTGAATGTCACTTTGGTTGCATCCATTTTCATTTTTTCACCACTAGTTCCCAACATTGCCTACGCACTTTCTTGGGGAATTTTTGTTGCTGGAATATTACAACTTTTATGGCTCGGATATTTTTTGTTTAAAGTAAAAATGCTGATCTATCCCAAATTACCCAAAATCAATATCGACGTAAAACATTTCTTCAAAAAATTAGCTCCCGGAATTATTGGCGCCAATGTCATGCAGATCAATCTTTTGATCAACACCATGATTGCTAGTCTTATTTCTGGCGCAGTTTCCTACATTTATTACGCTGACAGAATCAACCAACTTCCTTTGGCTTTGATTGGAATTGCCATCAACATCGCCCTACTTCCGACACTTTCAAAGGCAATAAAATCTAACAATAATTCAAAGGCCATAAAACTACAAAACATAGCTTTAGAGGCGAGCTTGATCCTTGTTATTCCTGCCGCCTTAGCTCTTTCGTTTCTTGCTCATCCGATTATTGAGGTTTTGTTTCAAAGGGGAGCTTTTGGGGATAATGAAACTGCCGCAGTTGCAAAGGCTTTAACGTTCTATTCTTTTGGTCTTCCGGCTTTTGTAATGGCAAAAGTTTTAGAGCCTAGCTTCTTTGCTCGAGGAAATACCAAAACACCAATGAAAATTGCCATTTTTTGCGTTGTTATCAACATTGTTGTGACCCTGGCTCTTTTTAAGCCAATGGGATATGTCGGGATTGTTTTGGCTGCAGTGATTGCCTCTTACCTGAATGTGCTTTTGATGTTGATTATTTTAACTAGAAAAAATCATTTTATTTTTGAAAGAAATTTTCTTCATAAACTACTTCAAATAATAGTTCCTGCAATGTTTATGGGTTTAGTCTTATTTTTCCTAAATAGAGAATTATCAAACATTAATCCAATGATTAGTTTGATTTTAAACATCTTGGCGGGTTTAATGACCTACCTTTTATTATCCTATTTTTCTGGAGCACTTAATATTCTAAAAGCAATTAAAAAACCAAATGCAATCACAAATACATAAAGAGGAAATATCTTCAAATATCAATAATGACAATCTAAAAAATGATTGGAAATTGAACAAAATTCTTGAACTTTTCGAACTGCCATTTTCTGATTTGATCTTTGATTCAGCGACGATTCATCGCCAAAATCACAATCCAAACGCTGTGCAAATCAGCACACTTTTGAGCATAAAAACCGGATCTTGCCCAGAAGATTGTAAATATTGCCCCCAATCTGCGCACTACAACACCGAATTGAAGAAAGAGCCTTTCATGGAAATTGAAAAGGTTGTTCAAGCTGCAAAAGCTGCAAAACAAGCTGGAGCTAGCAGATTCTGCATGGGCGCCGCGTGGAGAAATTTGAATGATCGCGATTTAGATAAAGTCTGCGACATGGTCAAAGAGGTAAAAGAATTGGGTTTAGAAACCTGCGTCACGCTTGGAATGATCAACGGTAAGCAAAGCGATAAACTGAAATCTGCAGGTTTGGATTATTACAATCACAATATCGACACTTCGGCAGAATATTACAAAGAGATCATCACAACTCGCAGCTTTGAAGACCGCCTTCAAACTTTAGAAAATGTGCGTAACTCAAAAATCAATGTCTGCTCTGGTGGAATCGTTGGAATGGGTGAGCAGCGTGAAGATCGAGCAAAAATGCTTCAGGTTTTGGCAAATATGCCAGAACAGCCTCAGTCAGTTCCAATCAATCGCTTAGTTAGGGTAAAAGGAACTCCGCTAGAAAATGTTGAAGGTGTTGATGAGTTTGAATTTGTCAGAACTATTGCGGTTGCTAGAATTTTGATGCCTAAATCTTTTGTAAGACTTTCAGCAGGAAGAAGTGAGATGAACGACCAGACTCAAGCTTTGTGCTTTTTAGCTGGAGCAAATTCCATTTTTTACGGGGATAAGCTTCTAACTACCGAAAACCCTGAAGCCACTAGTGATCAAGAATTATTTAAGAAACTCGGCATTAGCTCAATCTAACTTTATTATTAAACATTTAAGCAGGTAAGTTCATCTCAAATTAATTTTGGGATGACGTGTTTTATGTGAAAATAACAAATTACATTCTTGCCCCAAGAAAAAACTTTATTTATCTAAACAACCCCAGATCTCAAGCAATCGTGAATATGCAAAATACCGATTGCCTTTCCATCTAAAACAACGAATAAGTTGGTTATTTTCCCCTCATTCATCATTGCCACAGCCTCAACCGCCAGAGTTCCATCTTTAATAACAGCGGGGTTTTTTGTCATCAAATCCTCAGCACAGAGATTCATAAAGTCTTTATTAATATGTCTTCTGATGTCGCCGTCAGTTACGATTCCGATCAATTTTTCATTTTCATCCAAAACTCCAGCACAACCCAGATGTTTTGAGGTCATTTCCAGCAATACTTCTTCTAATTTTGCAGCTTTATTCAGCAAAGGAAGATCTTTTCCTTTACGCATCAAATCTTTGACTTTAATGAATTCTGAACCCAACTTTCCTCCCGGGTGAAAAACTCCGTAATCTTTATTACTAAAATCTTTTGCTTCCATCAAAGCAATTGCCAAAGCGTCACCTAGAGCCAGCATCATGGTTGTTGAGGTGGTTGGAGCTTTAATTGCAGTCGCTTCAGGAATTTCGGGCAAGACCAATGGCACGTCAGCCATGGTGGCAAGCTCAGATTCTTTTCTTCTAACAATTCCAATCATCGGAATTGAAAATCTTTTGCAATAATAAATAATGTCTTTTAACTCTTTGGTTTCACCGGAATTGGAAAGCAAAATCACCACATCTTCTTTTGTGATCATTCCCAAATCGCCATGACTCGCCTCTCCTGGGTGAATCGAGAAAGCTGCGGTTCCAGTTGAGGCCATTGTTGCAGAGATCTTATTGCCAATATGTCCGCTTTTTCCCATACCACTAATAACAACCCTGCCCTTACTTTTTAAAATAAGATCGACAGCAGCGCAGAATTCATCACCTAAAAAATCTAATAAGGAATTTAGTCCTGAAATTTCTGCATTGATGGTTTTTTTGGCAGATTCGATGTAGGATTTTTTGTCTTGATTATTGGTCATTTGTTTGTATTTTCTGCATTTTTAAAACGGCCTATTCAAATAGAATCATGACTCAAAATCAAGACAAATCAGAAAATCCATTTCTTCAAGAATTTTTAGATGCAAAAGCAGTTCTAAAAGGTCATTTCAAATTGTCTTCCGGCTTACACAGCGACACATATTTACAATGCGCAAGGGTTTTGATGCATGGAGAAAGATCGCAAAAACTTTGCTCAGCTTTAGCTCAAAAAGCCAATGATCGCATGAGGGTAAATTTTGCCGACATTGTCGTTTCTCCAGCAATGGGAGGAGTTGTGGCTGGGTATGAAGTTGCTAAACAACTTGGAATCCCAGCAATCTTTTGTGAAAGAGTTGATGGAAAATTTGAATTTAGACGCGGATTTAAAATCCCTAAAAATGCTAAAGTTTTAGTTGTTGAAGACGTAATAACTACCGGAAAATCCTCACTAGAAACTTTTGAAGCCATTCAAAAAATGGGCGGTGAAATTGTTGCTGAAGCCTGCCTTGTTGATCGTAGCAATTATGACGACATTAGTGAAAAACTTGGAGTTCCCATCATTTCTCTAATCAAACTTGATGTTAAAGTTTTTAGTCCTGACCGTGTTCCTGATGAATTAAAAGACATCCCCCCAATAAAGCCAGGAAGTAGGTTCATCAAAAAATAGGATATTTATGAAAATTGCCATTGCTTCAGATCACGCTGGTTTTGACCTTAAATCACTCATTATCAAAGAGTTTGGGTCAAAATCTCAAATAATTGATTTGGGTTGTGACAATTCAGAAATTTCTGTCGATTACCCTGATTTTGCTAAAAAACTTGCTCAAGAAATTATTAGCAAATCTGTTGATTTTGGAATTTTGGTTTGCGGTAGCGGAATTGGAATTTCAATTGCCGCCAACAGATTCAAGCAAATTAGAGCTGCTCTTTGCCACAATTCACAAACAGCAGAGCTTTCAAGAAAACACAATGACGCTAATGTTTTGTGTTTGGGAGCCAGAATTGTTAATGAAAAAGATGCAATTAAAATTGTTGAAACTTTTCTAAACACTGATTTTGAAGGCGCAAGACATGCCAGAAGAGTTGAAAAACTATCTTAATATTTTTACCCAATGGAAAATCCCAACAAACCTCAATATGTTCGTAGTTTTGGTCGAGTTCGAGCCCGAAAACTAAGCCCTCACAAAAAAGACTTATTTGCCAACTTACTTCTCAAATACAAAATTGAAGATTCTGGACTTTCTGACTTAAAGCCAGATTCAAAACCTATTTATTTGGAAATTGGATTTGGATTTGGAGATTTTCTTTATGAGAACGCAAAAAATAATCCAGATATTTTCTTTATTGGCTGTGAGCCACATGTTAACGGAGTTGTTAATGTGCTTGCAAAATTAGAAATTGAACCGCTGGATAATTTAAAGATCTACGTTGGTGACAGCAGGATTCTCTTGCAATCCGCGCCAGATCAGCTTTTTGACAAGATTTACATTCTCAACCCAGATCCTTGGCCAAAAGCCAAGCATTTCAAAAGAAGATTGATCAATGTGGAAATTCTTGAGCTTTTGCATTTAAAAATCAAACAATCTGAAAAACTCATCATTGCTACCGATTCAGACAGTTACAAATCCTGGGTAATGTCACAATATTTCTTGAGTGGCCTTTGGGAGTGGACTGCAATCTCAAAAGCTGATTGGGAAATTTTTCCAGATGGCTGGGTTAAAACCAAATACCAGAAAAAAGCAGAAATTGCCGGAAGAACAAATGTGTTTTTGGAGTTTTTAGCAAAAAACTAAAAACTTATTTTTGTGCTACGCGTAGCACAAAAATAAGTTTTTTTTAAAATCAAATCATGCGCTACAAAATAACCATCGAATATGACGGCACAAATTTCATTGGCTGGCAAAAACAATCCTACAATTCCACCTCAATTCAAGAAACGATCGAGAAAGCAATCTTTGATCTCACATCTGTAAATATTGGATTAGTTGTTTCCGGGAGAACTGATACCGGAGTTCACGCTTTGGGACAAGTTGCTCATTTTGATTTATCGGACGACATTATTGCAGGAAGATCGGCCGTTCAAATCATGGACGGGATTAACCATTTCCTAATGAAGAAAAATATTGCTGTTATTAATTGCCAGGAAATAGACGAAGATTTTCACAGTCGCTTTGCCGCTAAGATGCGTCATTACCAATATCGAATCATCAATCGCCGCCCTCACCTCACTTTGCACAAAAATTTAGCTTGGCATGTCAAGTATGATTTGAATTTGAATGAGATGATTAAAGCCTCAAAATTTTTGATCGGAATTCATGATTTTACCAGCTTTAGGGACGCATCATGTCAAGCCAAGGACGCTGTACGCTCTATTGATAAAATCGAAATTTTTACAGAGGGGGAATTTGTTAAAATGAATTTCAGTGGAAGATCATTTTTGCACCATCAAGTTCGAAATATGGTAGGAACTTTGGTTGCCGTTGGAAAAGGAAGGGTAAAAGCTGAAGATGTGAAAATAATTTTAGAAGCAAAAGATCGCACCAAATCAGGAATCAATGCCCCATCATGCGGCCTTTATTTTGTTGGAGTGGAATATTAGGTTTGTGATGATTTTGGAGTTTTTTAATTAAAAACTATTGAGTGTGCCATTTTCTAAAGAATTCTTCATCAATAGCCCCGTACCAATAATGAACAATTCTGCCATTCGGATCTACTAGGAAACTTTCAGGAGTTCCGCTGACTGACAATAATTTTGAGAATGATCCCCTGCTGTCTATTCCAACTTTTAAATACGGATTGCCATTATTTGCCAAATATTGCTTGGTGTTCTTTTGAATATCTCGCCAAGCGATTCCATAAACATCGATTTTCCCTTCTTTGGCAATTCTCATCAATAAATCATTTTCCGCAGCGCAAACAGAGCACCAAGAAGCAAAAACATTGATTAGGGAATATTTTCCCATTAGGTCTGAATTGGAAATGGTTGCTTTAGAATCAAGGAGTTCTGGAAGTGAAAATTCAGGCATCATCACCTCTTTTCCTGATCTTAACTTTTCCTCAATGCCTTCTTTTCCACCATTAAAAAGAGCGGTAGTTCCAAGCAAAACAACGACTAGGAATAAAAAAAATGGAGAGGCTAGAATAAATTTCTTTTTCATAGGGAGTTGATAAATCCGGCGACAGTGTCTTTCATTGCAGAATTGTCTATTAAAAACGAATCGTGACCCGAATGGCCAGCAATCTCCAAAAAGCTAACGTCAGCACCAGAAATTGCTAGAGACTGGGTTAGTTTTTTTGATTCAGCGGTTGGAAACAGCCAATCATCAGAAAAAGACATGATACAAAATCTAGCTTTAACCTTTCTAAATGCATTACTTAGAACATTGTTATTTTCCGCCTCCAAATCAAAATAATCCAAAGCTTTAGTAATGTAGATGTAAGAATTAGGGTCGAAACGATTAACAAAATTAGTTCCTTGATAACGCAAATAACTTTCAATTTGAAAATCAAGATCATTCGCCATGTCAAAATCAAAAGAGAGATTTTCTTTATTTTGCAAATTCCTTCCGAACTTCCTGTGCAAGGCTCCTTCGGATAAGTAGGTGATGTTTGCCGCCATTCTGGCAACCGAAAGTCCTTTGGCGGGATATTTATTTTTACTCAAATATTTTCCCTCACACCAATCAGGGTCAGCCATAATTGCTTGTCTAGCAACTTCATTAAAAGCAATATTTTGAGTGCTGTATCGATATGAAGACGCAATGTGCATGATTGCTTTTGCGCTGTCGGGATATGAAATTGCCCATTGTAAGGCTTGAAAACCACCCATGGAACCACCAACAACTGCCCACAATTTTTCAATTCCAAAATGATCAACCAGCAATTTTTGAGCATTGACCATGTCCGAAATTGTGATCATTGGAAAATCTAGGCCGTAAATTTCTCCAGTTTTAGGATTAACTTCTTTTGGCGAAAAAGAGCCCAAGCAACCACCAATAACATTTGAACAAATCACAAAATATTTATCCGTATCAATTGCCCTACCGCTGCCAATAAGGAAATTCCACCAACCATCTTTGCCAGTGATTGGGTTTTTTGAAGCGACATATTGATCTCCCGTCAAGGCGTGACAGATCAAAATTGCGTTAGATTTGTCAGCATTTAGCTTTCCGTAGCTTTGATAGGCAAGATTGAAGTTGGATATTTCTTCTCCACAAGCCAGTTTTAGAGGCTTGTCTTTAGCCAGTTTAACAATTTCTCCAATTTCAAATTCTTGGTAATTCGGGCCAAAAAATGATTTTATTTGCATTTTTTTAAATGATTTTTTAAGCGATGACGATTAGTTTATGCTTTTTAAAAATAAGCACTTCAAACAGGCAATAAATTATGGCGAACAATAGCAATCAAGATCGATTATTACAACTAAGGAGTCAAATTGATGAAATTGACGACTCACTGATCAATCTTTTGAATAAGAGAATAGGTATTGTCAAAGAAGTTGGAAAATACAAACGAAGTATCAATGAAAGTTTTTTTGTCAAATCCGCCCGAGAAGCAGACATGATTAAAGATTTGCTCATTAAGTCTGACCCATCAATTCCAAAATCTACAATCGTCAATATTTGGCGAAAAATCATCGCTTCAGCAAATTTTTTAGAGCAAGATCTTAATATTTCCATTTTTAATCCCCATGAAATTGCCGATTACCAATATTTGGTTCGCGAATATTACGGTGACTTTATTCCATTTTCTGAAAATAAGAATTCTGCACAAATTCTGTCGGACATTAAAGATCAAAAATCACAAATTGGAGTTTTTTGCAGTGATGAAGGTTTGGAGAATGAAGATAATATTTGGTGGAAAAATCTAGCTCATAATAAAAATGAAATCCAAATATTTGCTAGAATTCCATTTGTGGGCACTTCTAAATATCAACTTTTTGTCTGCGCAATAAAAGCGCCGGAAAAATCATCTGACGACAAAACCTTGCTAGTGATTCAATCTTCCGACATCGATTCATCTTTAAAAGAATCTGGGTTTAATTTTAAAATTCTACAATCTTCAGCAAATTTTCATTTAATTGAAATTGACGGATTTTTCAAGAATTCTGATCAGCGAATAAATAATATTCCCGCCAAATTCATAAAAACCATTGGTCACTTTGCTAACTCAATTAATTAGTTAAATATGTCCAAAAAAACCGCGATTATCCTCTTTAACATTGGTGGGCCTGATAAGCCAGAATCGATCAACGGCTTTTTGTTCAATTTATTCAACGACAAATCAATAGTTAAATTAATCCAACCCTTTCGCTTTGCTTTGGCTAAGTTTATTTCTTTGAAACAAACCAAAAGTACCAAAAAAATCTATTCTAATATTGGTGGAAAATCGCCAATTTTAAAAACCGCAAATGCTCAAGCTGAGGCTTTGGAAAAAAAACTTTCTTTTGTTGGTGATTTTAAGGTTTTTGTATCAATGCGTTATTGGCATCCTTTTTCTAGTGAGGTGGTAAAAACAATCAAAGAATATGCGCCAGATGAAATAATCATGCTGCCCCTTTATCCGCAATTTTCAACAATAACCGAATCGTCTTTCAATGATTTTTCTAAGAAACTAAAGAAATCCAAAATCGACTCTGCAATAAAATATGTCTGCTGTTACCCCTCTAACCCAGAATTTATTTCTTCCCATGCAAGATTGATTAAAAACGAAATTTCTAAAGCCAAATCCTCAGGTTTTGAAGATTGTCGTTTACTATTTTCTGCTCGTGGATTGCCACAAAAAATCGTTGATGCTGGAGATCCTTATTGTTTTCAAGTGAAAAATAGTGTTGATGCAATTATGAAGAATTTAAATTCTGACAAAAAAGAAAAAATTGACCACAAGATCTGTTATCAATCAAAATCCGCAATAATTGAATGGATAAATCCTTCTTTAGAATTTGAAATTAGAAAAGCCGCGTTAGACAAAAAAGCAATCATCATTATCGCCGTCACTTTGGTTTCTGAAGATTGTGAAACTTTGGTTGAGATCGACATGAAATATTCAAAACTGGCAAAAAATCTAAAAGTTCCATTTTGCTCCCGAACCCCAGCACTAGGAGTTGATGGGTATTTTATTGATTCCTTACTAGATATTTGCAAAAGAACCTCTGCTGCTAAATATGGATGTAATGGCGGCGAATATGGAGCTCGAATCTGCCCGAATAATTTTGAAAGATGTATTAATCCAAATAAAATGATTGATTAACTTCAAGCGTTTGAATTAGAGCATTCCACACTCAAAATTAATATGCCCTCACCTTTTCTTTGTTACTTATTCTGACCAGAAATTTATTAGTGATTTTTGTTTTTTTAGAAAAACAATGCGTAAAGATATGCTGCATATGACGCAAGAAATGCAAATCCTATTTTTCTACTAAACTTTATTCCTTTCAACAAAAAGAAGGAAAGAGTTAGGGTTGCGAATAAAAATATCCACAAATCAAATTTTAATATTTGATTCGGGAATGAAAAATTATCAACCAAAGACATCACCCCCACAATTGACAGGATATTAAATATATTACTGCCAACAATACCCGCAATAACAATATCTCCATGTTTTTTGATCGATGCTATTATTGAAGTAGTCAATTCTGGCAGGCATGAGCCAATAGCAACTATTCCAAGCCCTATCACCTCTTTGCTGATATCAAACCTCTCTGCAATTGCGATAGATCCTTTCAAAAATAATGAAGCTCCAGCAATCAAGAGTGCCATTCCAAAAACAGAACATATTATCGACACGGGAAGATTGAAATTTTTTGCAAAACCAAGCTCTGAGTCAATGTCGATAATATTGTGGTCGGAGGAATTTTTTTTATCCTGAAGATAAGAGTAAGTTATGTAGGAAAGTAATATGGTCAGCATTATCAAGCCCTCAAAAATTCCAAGAACTCCAAATAAACCTAACGAACAAAGAAGTATTGTGGCAAATATCATCATCGACACATCTCTTTTGATCAGATCATCTTTTAAGCAAAAAGGCGCTATTAGAGCCGATATTCCAAGGATTAATAAAATATTGGCGATATTACTGCCAATAATATTTCCAATCGCAATTTCAGACATCCCATCTGACATCGCCTCGATTGAAACGGCCATTTCAGGCATCGAAGTTCCAAATCCAACAATCACCGAACTGACCAATATCCGTGATATTTTTAAATGTTTGGCGATCGAAATAGATGATTTAATTAAGGTCTCTCCACCCAAATATAAAATTATTAATCCCGATAATATGATTAGAAGATCCACTTATATTTAAAAATTAATGTGAGTATTTTTGTAAGATTTTTTTGCCGGATCATAGTAAATAATAATACTTTGTTGGAAAGGTAAATTTATCAAATTCACCAATCCATATTCCGGAATTGTTTTAACTGCGAAGTTTGTGAGTTTTTTAGAATAAGAAAATGTGCTAATGATTTTTTACAGGATAGTTTTTAGATGGGAAAGCAATAAAAAGGTTTATTCTGTGGTTGACGGAAGAGAATTGACCTGCTGTGTTAAAAAACAACCCAAAAACCAACATTTCCCAATTCATTTCCTCTCCCAAATATCAAATTTACCTAACTTCAAAAAGCACTCGATTGGCCATCAAAAAATTCAAGATAACTAACATTTTTCCCATAACTGCAACCAGAGCAACTTTATGGATCTTTTTCAAAATGAGCAGGCAAACCAATTACCACCTTGGTGCCCAAGCATAAATTGTAAAAAAGTTACAATCATGAATTACTACCATAATTTACCATCACAAGTTACTGCCATGATTCACCGTCGCGAGTTACCGTCATGCCGGACATAGAGTTTCTTAGGTAGCTTTGCTGCCTTAGAAACTCTTGATCCGGTACCTCATGAGGAAAAATATCCGTCTATAATTCTTGATCAATCTATTCTTTTAAAAGATCCTCGATCTAGACTCACGAGATCCTCACTTTCGCGAGGATGACGATTATGTGAGTGTGGCAATTATGAGGATGAAGATTGTGAGCACTAGAGATTGTAAGGAGATGTAAAAATGAAAAATAAGATGAAGATAAATAAAATTCCACCACTCAAATTAGGTTATTTTCATAAGGAAGATCAAGATCACTTTTTAAGCAAATAATTAATTCACCCGCCCATTTTGAAAGAGCCAAAGAATTTTCGTCGGAGATGGGGATGGTCAATTATCAGGAAGATCTGGAAATTACAGAATGATTAAATGACTAGGAAAGAATATTTCAAAAATTTCTCTGATCTAAAGCTAAATAGAAATTTATAACAAAAAACAAATTTCCAATTGAAAGATTGGAATTAAAATTTATTGTTCACAATCCAAAAAATCTGAAGTTCAAGAATTCATCCAATATACAAAAAATGACAATTTACAAAATTCAAAAAACATTATGTTTGGTTTTTCTAATTTCAATTCTTTCGGGATGCATTTCCAATACTGTAGACAAAATTAATATTAACAAAATCACAGAAAAAGAAAATGTGGCGGTTTTTAACGTTGGGGTTTTCTACAAAAACAATAAAGAAGAATCCAATATGTGTTCAGTTTCTTTTGTGGACGATCAAGGTAATAAATTAGAGACTACTACCCAAGGAAAATATGCTTTTCTCTATACCAAAAGTGATAAATTAACCTTGGATAGGGTGGTTTGTGTTTCACTGCGCGTGGTTTATAACCAATTAAGAAAATATGAGTTGAATGAGAGAATCTCTTTTGATCTAGATAAAGAAAAAATAAATTATCTGGGCGACATGAAAATTTATTGGACTCCTGAATTGTTTGACGCTTCCGACTTGTTTCCTTTTGGTCTTTTGGGAGGTTTGTTAGTAACACAAGATCGCGGATCTTTTGACTCTTCAATAGATAACAATTATCAAGATTATCTTGTCTTTATGAGAAAAAATTATCCGTCATTGATGAATTTAGTTAAAAATTCCACCTCAACAAAGGTTGCTGGAAAATCTATAAAATAATGAGATTTTTTGAAATTTAATTGATTTCAAATGAAAAAAAGAATTTCCAAAGCAAAATTTTGACAACCTAAGTATCCTTTCAGAACTATGAATAAAACTTCATTTTTAAACGGAATAAAATTTTCTAAAAAATTTACCCGAGCTAAATTTTTCATTATTTTGGGGCTTGTGATTTTTGCATCTATTTTGGCTTCCTTATATTTCTATGGGAAACAATTAGATAAGCGAGATAAATATCGGGAATTTAATAAATTATCACTTTCTTACTTTTCTAAGAAAGATTTTGAGAATTCTTTAAAATATGCTAATGCCGCAATAGATTTAAATTATAAAGATGGTGATGATTTTGCTGCGTCTTATAAGCAAAAAGCAATTTCTTTATACAAATTAAAAAAACATAAAGAGTCCTTGGAATTTTTTGATAAGGTATACAGCATAATAAAAAAGGACTCATCTTTAAAACAATTTGGACATACAAATCACTTTTTTCTTCCATATTCAATTGCCGAAGAAATGGTTGGAAACCTAGATAAATCTTATCAGATTCTGTTAGATTCGTTAGAATATGAAGGGGATAAATATTTCATTTATTTTAGACTCGCCTGTTTAGAGGTGATTTATTTTAAAAATGATAAAAAAGCACTGGAATATTTTAATAAAGCCAAAAAAATTGACCCTGTGAATTTTAATACTGATCCACAAGAATTAATTAACAAGCTCAATGCATCAAAGGATAATTACATTATTTACTTAAATAAATTCTTATAAACGCCATGACAAATAACCCAGATCAAAATCAAGAAAATATTGCTCGAATCACATTCGACATAGATGAATATGATAACATTATAGCAAATACTTATCTTCCCCAAGGAAGCACAGCAAGCGCCAGCGAAACTTCTTCTTTATGGTCAGGGATGATGAATTCACTTAAAAACATTGGTGGCTTTTATGATATTTATCAAAAAGTTAAGGGGGTGGAAGTTTATTATGATACAAGATCTAACGCTCAAGTGGAAGCAGCAGAAAATCAAGGTTTTAGTCCGGAAGATGCTAGAAAAATTACTCTTGCATTTACTGCTACTGATTTTGTTGTTGAAAAAAATCTTATTCCAGCTGCCATGGGGAAAATTTACTCCACTGATGTGAACGCCGCTGGCTATGTGACTGATTTTATTGTAAAAAAAATTAGCGATCCAATTGATGATAGTGATATTGTTGCTAATGCAGTTAGAAATTTTTTTGCTCAAGATCTTCCAAGAAATAATAGTGATCTTTCAAAAAATAATAGTCAGTTATTTTTTAATGAAAGCGGTGATACATTTCTTTTGGATGAAAATCAGAAGATGACCGTAAAGCTTTCGGGAATAAGCCAATCAAATGATCAAACACTAGTTTCAAATATCCGTAAAGAACTTGATGTAAAACAAGTTATCATCAAAGACTCTGATGGAAAAGATCTAACCTCGCTGACAATCAAGAACATCGATAAATTGGAATCGTCTTTTAACAATTCAGGCGCTGTCAAAACAGATCAGAATGGAAATGTCCAATTTTTTGACAAAAATGGCGATTTGTTAAGTGAATCACAAAAAGCTGACTCTGTTTTTAATGTCGAAGACAAAGACGGAAACATCTTCACCGCCATTCGCGATAATGTCTTTGTTCCCCTCAAAGACGGAACCACCTCCACCCTCAACACAGTCCTCGACACCCTAGGTTCAGCCTCTCAATCCCTTCAAACTTTCTTTCTCGGCTCAAGCAACTTTGCTAAAGATTTAGCATCAGCCGCAGGATCAATCTTCAGCAATGAAAAACCTCACCTTCAAAATCAACAAGGAGAATATTTTTATCTTGTCGATAGCAACAACCAAACCACACAGCAGTATCAATATCTTTTTGATGATAATGGCAATCCAATCTTAAATGAAGATGGAAGCCAAGCTAAAGTAGAAAACCAAAAGGCGACAGGACCTTCTAATTTAGAACTTATTCTTGCTGATTTCGTAGCTAAAATTGCAACAGGAAGTGATTTTGATGAGGCGGCGATTGAGGTTGCTAAAATTGCCATCGCCAGAGAAATATCAGAGGAATTAGCGGCAAGTATTGGCATTAATAACACACAATTCCAACAAGGCATTGCAATTGCTATCGCTAAGATTGGCATTAAACACCTAAGTGGAGAAGATCCAGACTCTGGTGATTACACAACTGCAGCAATACAAGGAATATTGATTGCTTTTGGTGTCAATCCGGCGCTTGTTGCAGGCATTGTAACTGCAATCGATAAAATAATTGAAGAAGATGGTAAGTTTAACTCAGATGGCTATCAAGATGTGGCGGCAATTGCAGTGTCAACTGCAGTTGTTGCGGCTATTTGTATAAAAGTCGGAGCATTTGTTGGCAGTTTCTTTAGTCCTGCTGGAACGGCTGTTGGCATAGTGGTTGGCGCTATAGTTGGATATGTGATTGCGATGCCGGTTTATAATTTGATCAGAAACAATTGGGAAGACTCCGAGCAAGTCTATGATGCAATTGAAGATATTTTTAAAGGTGATAACTTTGAAGAGCAGATTAAAGAAGCTTTAAAAGGGGTGGAAGATGTTATAATAAATTCAACTGTAGATCTTGTAAGAGACATTGGTCGAGGCGTGCTCTCGCTTCTTGGTGGCTATGGAAAAGAGCTTGGTGCTGGCGAATATTGGGATCCATATCCATTCCTCCAAATCGAACTTAAAGAAGATGGAACTGGAAATAACATCATCGGCATCGAACCAGAAGGAGTCGTCGCCATTGCCAGAGAATATTTCCATGATGATCTATTTGGAACTAGAGGTTCAGACAATCTCATCGGCAAATCTGGCACTAACACAATTATGGGTTATGAAGGTAATGATCATTTAGAGGGAAGAGGAGATGTTGATTTATTAATAGGAGGAAAAGGTGATGATGAAATCTTTGGAGGCAATGGTGATGATCAAATCTATGGATCAGAAGGGCAAGATAGCCTCTTTGGCGGAGAAGGTGACGACATCATCGTTGGTGATACGGGAACAGAACTTACCCCAGAACAGCTAATAGAATTACAAAACAACCCTAACCTCAATATTTATAACGACTTCATCCAAGGTGGCTTAGGCAATGATCAAATCATGGGTGAATATGGCAATGATACCATCCAAGGAAATGAAGGTAATGACATAATATTAGGTGGAGTTGGAGATGATCGCATTGATGGCGGTGAAGGCGACGACAGTCTTTTGGGTGAAGATGGCGATGACACAATTCTAGGCGGAAAAGGAAATGATGTGATTGATGGCGGTGCTGGAGAAGATGTTATCTATGGCGGAGCAGGAAATGACAATATCCGCGGTGGTGATGACAATGATGAGATCTATGGCGATGAGGGAGTTGATATTATTTATGGCGATTCTGGAAATGACATCATCAATTCAGGCGCTGACAATGATTTGGTTTTTGGCGGAATCAGCAATGATATTATCTATGGAGCATCGGGAGATGATTCTCTTTATGGAGAAATTGGCAATGATTATGTTATTGGCGCAACAGGTGACGACACAATCGATGGTGGCGATGGTGATGATGTTTTGCTTGGAGGAGTCGGTGACGACACAATCACCACAGGAAGTGGAAATGACACAATAATTTTTAGAATTGGTGATGGCGATGACACAATCATTGAAACTGATTCAAGCGGAAATGATGTTTTAAGATTAAGTGAAATTAATTCGGTTTTGAGTGATGATACAACTAGCAAAATCGTTCTCACCAAATCAGGTTCCGATCTTCTCATTCAAATAAAAAACGACGCAGGATCAATCATTTCTGGTGACAGCATCACAGTCAAAGACCAATTCACAGGATCGGGAGCCAATGGCGAAGGATCTGAAATCTTAAAGAAAATCGAATTTTCTGATGGTTACAATATCGACTTAACATCCCTAATTATTCCAGTGGATGGAATTATTACACTCTCAACTCTCGACTTACTACTTTCAACTAACATCGACACCGCCATTCAAGAGGAATTAATTCTTGGTTATAATGACCAAATGCAAAATATTGAAGATCAAATTAATCCTGCATCTTCATATCTTGCTGAAAATTATAACAGCTCCGGTGAACAAGAAGATATTGATCACGAGCAATATAATGCAATGCAGTGGAGAATGCACAAAAAGAAGCGAAGTATATTTGGAGGGCATTATGAAGTTTGGACTAAACATTATGAGCATAATTTGGGTGGAACTAGTGTTAATGATCGAATTGTTGGGCATTGGTGGAGTGAAAATATCTATGGTGGCGCAGGAAACGATCAACTAAATGGCGGCGATGGCAATGACAATCTTTTTGGAGGTGAAGGCAATGACATTCTTCATGGAGGATCAGGAAATGACAATGTTTATGGTGGATCTGGAGAAGATTTAATTTATGGCGGTTCTGGAAATGATCATCTCAATGGCGAAGATGATAACGACACGATCTATGGTAATGGCGGGAATGATGCAATCATTGGCGGCGCAGGTGATGACAATCTGGAAGGAAATGACGGTGATGATTCAATCACTGATGAAGAAGGGAATAACAGAATTATTTCAGGAGCTGGATTTGACGTTGTCAATGCTGGCGCAGGTGATGATTACATTGAAGGAAATGATGAAAATGACCAAATCAATGCGGGAGATGGAAATAATTTGGTTTATGGCAATGGTGGCAATGATGCAATCACATCTGGAAATGGCAATGATACGATTTATGGGCAGGAAGGAAGTGATTTTATCAATGCTGGTGCGGGAGATGATTATGTTTCTGGCGGTGCTAATGATGATTATATTAACGGTCAAGATGGCAACGACACCATCTATGGCGATATTGGAATTGATATAATTTCTGGCGGTAATGGAGATGACTATATTTATGGCGGATCGGGTGCCGATATTATTAATGGCGATGATTATGAAGTTCAAGGTGATTTAATTGTGGGCGCCGGAGACGATATGATTAAAGGCGGCGATGGCGATGACTGGATTGAAGGTGATGCTGGAAATGACATTCTTTATGGAGATTCAGGTTCTGATAAAATATTTGGAGAAGATGGAAATGATACGATCTATGGCGGCCTTGGCGGCGATGTTTTGGAAGGTGGAGCAGGAGATGATTTGATTGAAGGCGGACAAGGAAATGATATTTTGGTTGATGGCTCTGGATCGGACATTTTAGATGGAGGCTTAGGAAATGATATTCTGATTCTAACTAAAGAACAAGGAGTCAGCACATCCATTGATACCATCAAAAACTTCAATAAGGATGAAGATAAAATCATTTTGAAGGTTGATTATAAAAACCCAATCAGCTTTGCCGATATTCAAAATAAGATGAGTCAAAATGGAGATGATGTTGAAATTAATTTTGATAATGGGCAAAAAATAATCATCACCAACATCAATATTGCCGATATCAGTGCTGATAATTTTTCAATTGGACTTTCAGGTGGAGAAAATAATGACATTCTTTTTGGAACTGATGGAAATGATATTTTATTCGGTGAGGGAGGAGATGATGAATTCTATGGTGGGGAAGGAAATGATGAGCTTTGGGGTGGAAAAGGTGCTGATGCACTTTATGGTGAAGGTGGAGATGATATTTTGAGATATGAGGCAGTAGATGGGGTTTATGGGGGAGAAATTTCTAACCAAAGTTACAGCGGAGTAAATATAATTTTTGGTGAATTAGGACGCTATATTGATTACACTCCTGGGTCAAGATTTTTTAGTCAATATCAAGACATTAGCGATGGTTATGAAGACTGGGAAGGAAGAGTTAAACTGGTTACGGGCGGTTATAATACTAAGTATTACGAAGTATATTATGCAATAAATTATGGATTATATGATATCTATTATAACAGACAAGAAAGTACAAAAGCCCTAATAGTAACCCCAGATAATGGAGATTTCAGAGTATTAAATATAAGTCAAAATGAAGATGTCTTTATATCAAAAAATCAATTTTTTTCTAAAGAAAAAATAAAAGAAGTCACTATTGGTCAAATAGTCATGCAAGCTGGTGAATCTTATGACGAATATTATGAAAACCACTCATTGATAAAATTTAATACAAATTTTGTTGATGACACCTCCGTAATACCAACTTACGAAGGCCTTAAATCATTTACTGAAAGTCTTGGAGATAATTATAATGTTACTGATTCTGATTATTGGAATATATCAAAAATAATTTACTTAAAATATGACTACGAGGTTACAAATTTTTATTCCACTAAAAACTTTCACAACTCCGAACTAACCGACATCACTGGTTTCAACCGCACCTTTGACAAATTCGTTGGTGGCGATGGTTATGACACAATCTTAATGACTGAAGGAAATGATGTTTTGGCACTTGATGATTCAACTTCGCAAGGCGCTGGCGAGGCAAGAGTTCAAGGAATTTCAGTAATTCACGCTGGCGCGGGTGACGATGTTATTAACTTTTCTAGCCAGAAATATTCTTACTCAGATGTCATTGTTTATGGTGGAACCGGTGATGATAAAATATGGAGCTCAATTGGTAATGACACTTTACTTGGCGGTTCAGGTAGTGATGAAATCTACGGTGGCGATGGTAATGATTTGATTGTTGGTGGCGATGGCAATGATGTTTTGGTGGGAGGCGATGGCGATGACAATATTGAGGGTGGAATGGGAAATGATAATCTATCTGGTGAATCGGGTGATGATATTCTTGAGGGTGGAATTGGAGATGATGTTTTGGATGGTGGTGAGGAATCTGAAATTAATGGAGACACTATCTCTTATGTTACCTCATCTTCTGGCGTAAATGTTGATATTGCCAGCAATATTGTTTCTGGTGGAGATGCTCAAGGCGATACAATCTCTAATTTTGAGAATATCACCGGTTCAAACTTCGCTGACACTCTAACGGGAGATGCTGGCAATAATATTATTGAAGGCGGAGCTGGAGATGATATTTTGATTGGTGGAGCAGGATCCGATACTTACGTTTATAATGCAGGAGATGGTAACGACACCATCATTGATGGCATTAATAATCATGATGATTTTATCACTTTTGACAGCTCGGTTCGCAAACAAGATTTAATATTTTCAAGCAGTGAAAATGGCAATGATTTGGTAATTAAGATCAAAAATAATGAGACAGATTCTCTAACCATCCAAGATCAACTTTTGGGTGATGGCAGCGGTTCAAGAATTGAAGGAATATCCTTTAAAAATGGCATTGATTCACCAATCAATCTCGAACATCAATCTTTCATCGGAACAGAAGATCAGCCCTTAAACATATCTTTAGATCAAATTGAAGGCAGTAGAATAGAAAATGTTGTTTTTGACGATGTCAACGCCAGCTATGATTCGGCTACTGGTTTGATCAATTATAATCCTGAAGCAAATTTTAATGGCGTTAGAGCATTAACCTATCACATCAAAGATTCTGAAGGTAATATCATCAAGACCAATGTCATTAATTTGATGATCAATTTTGTTAATGATTTGCCGGTGGCAAGCTTGGATAATGTTGATATCAATGAAGATTCAACCATATTAATTGATGTGATTGCGGGCGCAATCGATGTTGATGGCGATGAATTGACGATAATTGCCATAAGCAAACCAACTCATGGAATTGCCGATATTATTGGTGGCAAGATCATCTACAAACCAAATAATCATTATAACGGTACTGATTCTTTGATTTATACCCTTTCAGACAATGAGGGTGGAATTATCACAAAAGAGTTAACCATCAATATATTGGCAGGTGACGATGCTCCGATAGTTCAAAATATTGAAGATAAAATCATTCAAGAAGATAATATTTCAATTATCGATGTTTTGAAAAACTCCTATGATATTGATGATGGCGATGTTCTAACTATCATTGATGTTAGTGGCGCAATTAATGGTCAAACACTAATTGTTGATAATAAAATAACTTATATTCCAAATCCAAATTATCACGGCACCGAAACCATTGAATATGTAGTTAGTGACGGCAGCACTCAAATAACCAAAAATGTATCGATAACCATAGAATCAGTAAATGACCTTCCCGTTGCTTTGTTATCTGAATCTTCTGTAAATGAAGATAGTTCTATCACGATTGATGTTTTGGAATTTGCTAGTGACGCCGATGGCGATATTTTGACAATTTCTGGCGTTAGTTCTCCATCACATGGACTTGCAACTGTCGAAAATGGAAAAATAACCTATACCCCATATCAAGATTATTTCGGAGCTGATCGCTTTAATTATATCATTAGTGACGGTAATGGTGGATTGATCTCTAGGAAAATCGATTTTGAGATAATTTCTGTTAATGACGCCCCAACATTGGCTAATATTCAAAATATCACAGTCAAAGAAGACCAAACTTTAGTGATAGATGTTTTAAATAATTCTCATGACATTGATGGAGATGTTTTAACTATACTTAGTGCCATCGGTGCTAGTAATGGTCAGATTTTGATCATTGATAATAAGTTAACTTATACTCCAAATGAAAATTATCACGGCACCGAAACTATCGAATATGTGGTAAGTGACGGCACAGCGGAAATTGTTAAAAGCTTGGATATTTTAGTTCAATCAATCAATGACATTCCGGTCGCCACTTTAGTTTCCGGCTCATTAGACGAAGACAATACCCTAGAAATCGATGTTCTGAGTTTTGCTAGCGACATTGATGGTGATATTTTAACTATTTCTGGCGTTAGTTCTCCATTACACGGTTCGGCAATTGTCGAGAATGGAAAAATTATTTATACTCCAGATCAAGATTATTTTGGATCTGATAGTTTTGATTATGTCATCAGTGACGGCAATGGAGGATTAATATCTCGGAAAATTAATCTTGAAATAGCTTCTGTTAATGACGCTCCTGTGTTAGTTGATATTCAAAACAGCACAGTTAAAGAAGATCAATCTTTAGTGATAGATGTTTTAAATAATTCTCATGACATTGAGGGAGGTACTTTAACTATAATTAGTGCCAGTGGCGCTATCGATGGTCAGATTTTGATCGTTGATAACAAACTAACCTATATTCCAAACGACAATTATCACGGCACTGAAACCATCGAATATGTAGTAAGTGATGGCACGACGGAAGTTGTTAAAAGCTTAGATATTTTAGTTCAGTCAGTTAATGATCTGCCTGTTGCTACTTTAGTTTCTGGATCATTAGATGAGGATACTAGTTTGCAAATCGATGTTTTAAGTTTTGCAAGTGACATTGATGGCGATGTCTTAACTATTTCTGGTGTTAGCAATCCAATTCATGGCTTCGCTACAATAGAAAATAGCAAGATAATCTACACTCCAGATCAAGATTATTTTGGATCTGACAGTTTTGATTATTTCATCAGTGATGGCAATGGAGGATTGGTTACAAAAACCATTAATCTGACTATTAACAATGTTAATGACTCTCCTCAAATCAATATTGATGAAGTAGTTAATGTTAGAGAAGACAATTCTATTAATATTAATATTCTAGATAATGTTGTTGATTTAGATGGAGATATTATAACTATCACCGGCGCCTCTGGAGCTCAAAATGGCTCAATAACCATTGATAATGGTTCTATAATCTATACTCCAAATGAAAATTATCACGGCACCGAAACTATCGAATATGTGGTAAGTGACGGCACAGCGGAAATTGTTAAAAGCTTGGATATTTTAGTTCAATCAATCAATGACATTCCGGTCGCCACTTTAGTTTCCGGCTCATTAGACGAAGACAATACCCTAGAAATCGATGTTCTGAGTTTTGCTAGCGACATTGATGGTGATATTTTAACTATTTCTGGCGTTAGTTCTCCATTACACGGTTCGGCAATTGTCGAGAATGGAAAAATTATTTATACTCCAGATCAAGATTATTTTGGATCTGATAGTTTTGATTATGTCATCAGTGACGGCAATGGAGGATTAATATCTCGGAAAATTAATCTTGAAATAGCTTCTGTTAATGACGCTCCTGTGTTAGTTGATATTCAAAACAGCACAGTTAAAGAAGATCAATCTTTAGTGATAGATGTTTTAAATAATTCTCATGACATTGAGGGAGGTACTTTAACTATAATTAGTGCCAGTGGCGCTATCGATGGTCAGATTTTGATCGTTGATAACAAACTAACCTATATTCCAAACGACAATTATCACGGCACTGAAACCATCGAATATGTAGTAAGTGATGGCACGACGGAAGTTGTTAAAAGCTTAGATATTTTAGTTCAGTCAGTTAATGATCTGCCTGTTGCTACTTTAGTTTCTGGATCATTAGATGAGGATACTAGTTTGCAAATCGATGTTTTAAGTTTTGCAAGTGACATTGATGGCGATGTCTTAACTATTTCTGGTGTTAGCAATCCAATTCATGGCTTCGCTACAATAGAAAATAGCAAGATAATCTACACTCCAGATCAAGATTATTTTGGATCTGACAGTTTTGATTATTTCATCAGTGATGGCAATGGAGGATTGGTTACAAAAACCATTAATCTGACTATTAACAATGTTAATGACTCTCCTCAAATCAATATTGATGAAGTAGTTAATGTTAGAGAAGACAATTCTATTAATATTAATATTCTAGATAATGTTGTTGATTTAGATGGAGATATTATAACTATCACCGGCGCCTCTGGAGCTCAAAATGGCTCAATAACCATTGATAATGGTTCTATAATCTATACTCCAAATGAAAATTATTTTGGAATTGAAACCATTGAATATAAGGTTAGTGATGGATCAACTGAAGTGACTAAGGAATTGACAATAAATGTTGATAGTGTCAATGATAACCCCGCTTCCCTTGACGATCAAATTACTGTTTTGGAAGATACTGACAATATCATTGATATTCTCATCAATGATAGTGACATTGAAGATGGAACTTTAAAAAAAGAAGATATTTTGCTGGGTAGTGCATCACACGGCACGGTTTTCCTAAATGAAAACAATCAAATCATCTACAGATCTAATAAAAACTATTTTGGAATTGATCAATTCACCTATGCAGTTAAAGATTCTCGCGGGGCTTTTTCAAATATCTCTACAGTTGATCTTAACGTTGGAAATATCAATGATTCTCCAATAATAAAACAAGATTTCAAAGATCAAATGGTCAGAGCTAAACAATTGAATGAAATAGATATTTCTAACATATTTTCAGATGTTGATGGTGATAATTTGAATATCACCATCAAAATGGAAGATGGTAGTGATTTGCCCGATTGGATTAGTGTTGCAGAAAACAAAAATATCATTATTGATAATGCCACTAATGAAGATGTTGGAGCGATTAACCTAATCCTAATAGCCAGTGACGGTGAATTTGAGGTAGAAACATTATTTACTTTGGTTGTCAAAGAATCTCTTGAGGTTAGAAATGATGAAAGAATAAATATTATCGAAGCAACTGGCGGATCTGACACCGTGTTTGCCAACATTGGCACAACAGATCTAATCTTTGCTGGTGACGGAGATGACGACATCATGTATATGAATGATGATGTCTGGGGTGATGGCTATGTTGCCTATAATTCCTACACTGGAGATTCAATCGATGTGTCAGGTAAAATCAGAAGCTATGATGCTTTTGATGGTGGCAAGGGAGATTTAGATACTCTTTATCTGACTGAAGGTGATGATAGTATTTTCCTAGATGATTTGATTTCTGATAATCCAACCATTAGTGGAAGTAGATTGTTTGGCATTGAAATCATTAATGCTCTGGGTGGAAATGACATCATTGACCTGTCTTCCAGCATATTTACTTACGGTAGTATCACTTTGAATGGCTCTGATGGGGATGATTATCTTTGGAGCAATGACGGAAACGACATCATCAATGGTAATGGTGGAAATGACAATATTATTGGTGGAAGAGGTGATGATATTATGTCTGGAGGCGATGGCGATGATATTTTGAAAGGTTATGACGGAAACGATTCTCTCAAGGGAGGAATTGGAGTTGATGTCATGATTGGCGGAGAAGGAAGTGATACATTCATCTTTTTAGATAAAAATGACTCCATAAAAACAACTTCTCAAGATGAGATGGATATGATTTTAGACTTCTCGCGCGGTCAAGATAAGATCGATTTATCCAATCTTGATTTTGATTCAATAAGTTTTGGCACAGGATCTAATCCTTCAGATCACGGTCTTGAATATCATTTTGAAAATGGTAATACCATAATTGAAGATCAGAATTCTGATTTTGCAGTGAAATTAGCTGGAGAAATAAGTCTTGATCAAGATGATTTTAACTTCTAAATATCCTTAATACTTATTCTTTGAATTTATGAAAACTAAAAAACTTTTACCATTAATCCTGTTTACTGCCAACTTCTTCCTGCTTCCTAATTTTTCTTTTGCTGCTATTCAAGTTAATAGCCCCAATCAAGATTTTTCCGATAACGCAATAGGATCTGGCTTGACGCTTGGTGTTAGATTCAATTTGGCTAATGACATTTTTACTGATTCTGAAGAAATAGAATTTAATCAAAAAACTGTTATTGAATCGACCAGAAAATCCTCTTCGAAGAAATCAGATAATATTTTTACTGAAATTGGAATCTTTGGTAATCAATTTTTCTCTGGAGAAATTAAGCAAAATTTTGGTGGAAAAATAAATCTTGGCTATGAGAACCATGGTTTTAGAATTTATGGTTCTGGTGGTTATCTAGCTTCAACCCTAGATTATCAAGAACAAGGCCAGTCAAAACAATCATTATTAGAATCGTCACCATTCTTTGGTGGTGGAATTGGATATGACATCACTAAAAGCATCAGTCTGAGATTGGATGGGATGTTTTACAATTTTGATTTTAAGTCAAAAACTCCAAACTCTGAAAATATTGATGTTGACGTTGCAACAGCAACTATCGGTCTGGGGTTTTATTTTTAATAAACTAAAATTAGTAACCCAGAAGATCACAAAATATTAATTATGAATTATCACCGCAGATTTAAAGACGCAACAAAACCAATCCCATTAAACCTCTGTTTTTTGATTATTGCCTTATTGTGCACTTCATTTTTCAACCAATCCCATGCCGCAAATCTGCAAGATGCCTTGGGTTCTGCCAGAAGCAACAACCGCAACATCAAGCTGGAGCTAATAAAACTAAAATCTACCAAAGTTTTAAAAACCGAAGCAATTAGTGAGTTTTTGCCAGATATCAGCGCCAATGCTCAATATGGCAATAGAAATAGCTCATATAAAGATCAAACTACAGACGCTTCAACAAAACAAAGAGTTCAGGAAATTAGATTAGAACAGCCATTATTTGATGGTTTTCGTTCAGTTTCAAAATTCCGTGAAGCAAAATATAAAATCAAATCAGCAAAGTCTCAAACGCGTGACAAAATTCAAGAGATTTCTTTTGCGGCAGTGCAAAGCTATTGTAATTTATTTCGATATTCCAAATTTGCTGAATTGCAAAAAGAAAATCAAGAATTTGGCGATAGATTTCTCAAACTTGTTCAAAAACGCAAAGACGTTCAAATCATCGATAAAAGCGAAATCATCAAATTCACCTATGAGGCGGCAATTAATGATGAGAAATATCTCAATTCTTTAAATGAACTTAGTAAAGCCAAGTTCGATTATCAAAATATCGTTGGGCGGTTGGATGAAAATTTAAGCCAGCCAATAATAACTAAAGAGAAATTTGATCATGGAAAAGTTCTAGATTCAGCGCTTGCAAGCAATAACATCATAAAATCCTCTCATTATGAATATCTTGCCTCAAAAGCATCATATAATGCCGAAAAATCAAACTTTTCTCCCACAATATCTCTTTCAGCATCAGCTAGCAAAGAAGAACAAGTGGTTTATTTAAATAACCAAGATTTGAATAATCGCACTGTTTTTATAAATATTTCAGTGCCAATTTTTCAGAAAGGAACGGAATATGCCAGCTTGAGCCGTGCCAAATATGAAAAACAAGCAGCGCGGGAACAATATGAGATTTCTCGTGAAGAAATAATAAAAGAGGTCAATCAAACTTTGGAAGAATATCGTTTTTATTCCCAAATGAATCAATCCAACAAAAAACTATGGGATATGGCAAAAGATCGGATGGCAATTTTCAATAAAAGATTAAAATCACGAATTGAAGATCCAATTGAAGTTATTCGCGCTCGAATTGAAGCCAATGACCGACAAATTAACTATATCAATTCTCAAATGGATTTAGTTATTTCTTATTACAAAATTAAGTATTTTTTAGGAGAAATTTAGAAAAATATCATCCCTAATTTTATCCATTAACATTTTCTTAAAATGAAATCATCACCAAACTCAATAACTTTTACCCCGATATCTTGCCTCTTGGCTTGCAAACGCGCATTCTGGTTTTGCCTGCTTTTTAGTTTTTTTATCAGCATTTTTACCCTCGCTTCTTCAATTTATTCCCTGCAGGTTTTGGATCGAGTTTTGTCGAGCAATAGCATCGAAACCTTGCTTTATTTAACTATTATCGTTGTTGTTTTTTTGGCTTTTCTGGGAATCCTCACAGCCATTAGATCGATGGTGTTTTTACATATCGCAAACTGGCTTGATGAAAAGCTCTCTCCCGTCTTATTCAACAGCACTATTGAAACTGGGGCGGTTAGCAAAAATATCAGCTCGCAAAATATGCGTGATTTACAAACCATCAAGTCATTTATTTCTGGGCCAAATCTTGGAACTTTATTTGACGCGCCTTTTGCGATTGTCTATTTGATTGTTATTTTCTTCATTCACTGGATCAATGGCTTGATCACTTTGGTTGGTGCTTTGATTATGTTAAAAATGGCCTATATTAATGAGCGATCCACTAAAGACCTCATTGAAAAAACCAACAAGATGCAAGGAGAAGTAATGAGGGATTTTGAAGTCATTTCTTCCAACTCAGAAGTCATTAACGCCATGGGAATGAAGGCGAATGTGCGGGGCAATTGGCAAAAAGGCAATGACGCACTTCGCGCTGAATCGGCAAATCTGTCCACCATCAGCAGTCGTATCTCTTCAATATCCAAATCATTAAGAATGGTGATTAGCACAATCACCATGGCCTCAAGTGCTGTTTTGGTGATTTATGGCAAAATGTCAGCAGGTGGAATTATTGCCACCTCAATTCTTGCTGGAAAAGCCCTCGCCCCTTTTGATAACGCGATTGGACTTTGGAAGGCGCTTAAAACTGCTAAAGCAGCTTATGCGCGACTAAATGAATCTTTAAAAAACTATGATGAAGATAAAGATAAGATTGAACTTCCAACTCCAAAAGGAGAAATTGTCATCGATAAATTATTTTATAAATTAGAAAAATCTGATTCTTTTTTAGCGAAAGGAATTTCTTTGAAAATAAATCAAGGTGAAGTCATCGCCATTATTGGGCCCACGGGAAGTGGAAAAACAACTTTGGCAAGACTTCTGGTTGGGGTTTTGAAGCCACATTCAGGAACTATTCGCTTTGATGGGGCTAATATTTTTGATGCTGATTTGGAGAAAACTGGAAAATACATAGGCTATTTGCCTCAAGATGTTGAGCTTTTTAAAGGCTTGGTAAAACATAATATTTCCAGAATGGATAGAGAAGCTGATGACGAAGAAATCATCAAAGCCACAAAATTCTGCGAGGTTCATGATATGATTTTATCACTACCGCAAGGATATGAAACACAAATTCAGAAATCTGCCGCCAATCTGTCAGCAGGACAAAGACAAAGAATTGCTCTGGCTAGGGCATATTTTGGTGATGTTAAATTTGTAGTTCTAGATGAGCCAAATTCCAATCTTGATACTGAAGGAGAAGCCGCTCTAAACAAAACCATTCTTCGCGCCAAAGAAAATAAAATCACCACAATTGTCATCACGCATCGCGTTTCTGTCTCCAAAGTTTGTGATAAATTGGTGATGTTCAAGGATGGAGAATTGAAAGAAGTGACCAATCAAAATTCAGCAATAAAAAATAAGGAAGTGGAGAAATGAAGAAAATAACAGGTAAAATAGCAGACAAAATAAGAAGTTTGGTTGTTACAGTGAAACAATTAAAAAATGATGTTAGAAATATATTCAACCTTCATCAAGAAACACAAAACCCACTACTCCCATCAACTCAAAATGAATCTGCGCCGTATAACTGCGCAATTCGATATGGAGTAAAAACATTAATTGTTTTTGCGATCATATTTTTAGGTTGGGGTTTGTTGGCACCGATCAAATCTGCATCAATTGCCGAGGGAACAATAGTTTTGGATTTTAGTCGCAAAACCATTCAACATCTAGAAGGTGGAATGATTGATCAGATTCTGGTCAAAGAAGGGCAAATGGTGAAGGAGAATGATGTTTTGCTTTATTTGCATGACATTCAGGTCAAAACCGAACAGCAGATCTTGAAAGAAAGGTTGTGGACGATGGAAGTTCAAAAGGAGAGATTGAGAGCTGAAAAGAATAATAAACAAGAAATGGATTTGACGAATTTTCTGGCAAAGAACAACAATCAATCTGAAAATGATCAAGAAAAAATTCAGGAAATTATTGATACTCAAGACAGACTTTTTGAAGCCAGAAAGCAAAAAAGATCTGGAGAAATAAATGTTTTAAAAACAAAGTTAAAATCCTCCAAAATCAGATTGAAATTCTTGAGAAAAGAATTGAATTTGACAAAACCCTTGGTTGCTGAAGAAAATCTATCTCTGCTTCGTGAATTTGAATTACAAAAATCAATTGCTGAACTGGATTACGAAGTCCAATCCACCAAGCTGCAAATCGCTAATTTTAAAAATGAAGATTTGTCAGAAATTTTAAAAGAAGCTAATGAAACCAATATGGAAATTGTGGGTCTGTTCAATCAACTTTCCGCCTCTAAAGATATTTTGAAAAGATCAGCGATTCAGTCTCCTGTTACCGGAAAGGTCATGAATATCAAATATCACACAATTGGCGCCGTGGTTCCTGCTGGCGGTGAAATGATGAATATTGTTCCACAAAATGAAGAATTGATTATTGAGGCAAAAATCAGACCAATAGATATTGATAATATTGTTATTGGCATGAAAACCAAAGTATCACTTACTGCATACCAAGGAAAAAAAGTTCCAAAAATGAATGGTAAGGTTATCAATGTTGCTGCGGATATTACTACAAATGAGCAAACTGGAGAATCATATTTTCTTGGCAGAATAAGCATCAATAAAGATGATATTGAGAAGCTCAAGCATAAAGTTGTTTTATATCCAGGAATGCCAGCTCAGGTGTTTATTTTAACTGGATCAAGATCTTTAGTTTCTTATCTATTCTCACCAATTTCTGATTCGACGTACAAAGCGTTTAGGGAGGAGTAGGGTTTTTAAACTAGCTGAAAAAAATGGCTCTTTTTCAAAATGAGTGGGTAAATTAATTATCTACTTAAAAAGTGATCTTGATCTTCCTGATGAAAATAACCTAATTTGAGTGGTGGAATTTTATTTATCGTCATCTTATTTTCCATTTTTACATCCCCTCACAATCTCTAATAATCACAATCGTTATCCTCACATAATTGCCACACTCACATAATCGTCATCCTCACGAAAGTGAGGATCTCGTGAGTCTGGAATCGAGGATTTTTTAAAAGAATAAATAATAGATTGATTAAGAATTACGGGCGGATATTTTTCCTCATGAGGTACCGGATCCGAGAGTTTCTAAGGCAGCAAAGCTACCTAAGAAACTCTATGTCCGGCATGACGGTAATTCGTGATGGTGAATCATGGCAGTAATTCATGATTGTAACTTTTTTACAATTTATGCTTGGGTACCAAGGTGGTAATTGGTTTACCCACTCATTTTGAAAAAGAGCCATATTCTTGAGGATAAAATTGAAGAGAAAAACCGCCTTTATCAGTGCATAAAAAAGGTTTTTATCTTCAATTTTAGACCAAAAATATGCAGTTTAAAAAGGTGATTAAAGATGAGATTTGGTATAATACTAATCATCACAACGATTTTATGTGTTCACACCCCTTGGGGAAATGGAGACGAAAATGGCTTCTTTTTTATAAAATTAGGATTTTTTTTGGAGAGTCGTAAAATCGTTTGGTGAACAAATAGATTCGCTGAGCCGCACCATCGTTAGTGCTGGGAGGCTTGGTGAAATATTTGAATTTGGGCGGAGAAGTAGTTTGAAAAAAATAGATGGTGACCCCAACGAGATTTGAACTCGTATTCCCACCGTGAAAGGGTGGTGTCCTAACCGTTAGACGATGGGGCCAAAAAAAAGGCATAAGTCAGGAAGGCGCACAATATAAATTTTGATTAACAAAAAAGCAAGAAATTATTCACAATTTTGGTGTATTTTCCTCTTCTTGGTTAGATGCGTCAAATTTCAAGTCTATTTCTTTCCAAATATCGTATTTATCAATCGGTAAATTACGAATTGGATTACAAAATTTTAGTGACTTAATGACAATGTCAACCGAGTCGTGAAAATCGGTCTCTAGAGGGTCGGAATATTTGTAAAAATCTGTAATCACCACACGGTCCAAATCAATAAATCCTTCTTTGGAAATCGCAATTTGGGCGTGAATTTCTACCTTACTTATTTTATCTTCCTGATCCAAAATCTTTTTGTAGCATCGCTTCATTTGGCTGTGGATATTGAATTTTTCTCTAATCAACAAATCCAGGCTTTCAATTGTGTTTTCAGTGAAAAAATAAGGATCATCCTCAACTTCTTCAATAGATTCATCCTCCCCACTTTCTTCAAAATATTCATCTTGAGTCAAATCATAATCCTTAGGCTCTGTTTTCTTTTCAGGGGTTTTATTTTTTTCTTTTGATTTTTTTGGCGCTTTTTTTATTGCAGTCTTTGTTTCTTCTGGCTCTTTTTTCTTAATTTTTTCTGTTTTAGGCTTAGGTTTCTCAACTTCTTTTTTAATCTCTTTCTTAACTTCTTTCTTAACTTCTTTCTTAACTTCTTTCTTAACTTCTTTTTTAACTTCTTTCTTAACTTCTTTTTTAACTTCTTTCTTAACTTCTTTTTTAACTTCTTTCTTAACTTCTTTTTTAATCTCTTTTGGTTTTTCCAGATCCTTCTTTTTTTCTTTAGCTTTCGGTTTTTTGGGTTCGGGTTCAATTTTCGAAGACTTATTTTCTAAGGGAATTTTTTCTGATGGTTTTTCTATTTTTTCAACTATTTTGCTCGCACTGTCAGAATTTCCAGCTTTGACCGCGAAGCTAATGGCGATTTTATTGGTTTTCTCAATTTCAATTGGTGGGCTGGTGTGAAAACTGAAATAGACGATGATAAGCAGAAAACAATGAAGAAATAGTGAGTAGAATAAATTGCGAATCATTAGGTCATTCTCCCGATAATTCAGTAACCAGAACAACTTGCGTGAATCCGGCATAATTTATGGCCTTAACCGCTTCCATCACCCTTCCATAGTCTATTTGCTCATCTGCTCTGACAAAAATTTTACTATTAATATTATTATTAGTGATTTTCATGAGCTCTTTTGGCAATAATCGGATTTTTACCTTTTCTTCTTGCAAAAATATCGTTCCATCACTTTTTATTGAAACTGCGATTGGCGCTTCATTGATTTGATTAGCTTTTGACGCACCCTTGGGAAGTTCAAGCTCAACACTGCCTGTCATCATTGGTGCTGCCACCATAAAAATGATCAATAGAACCAACAACACGTCAACGAAAGGCGTGATATTAATGTCTGACATTGCCGACCTTCTTCTGCGAGAATTATTGTTGTTAAATGCCATGTTTATTAATTATGAGTGACATATTATGAGTTATGAGTGAATTTTAATTCATAATTCATAACTCATAATTTTTCATTATTGCAAATCCTTCCAAACCTTTTCAGTCGTGAATGGAAGTAATGGAGCAGCAGCTTCGCACATAGTCAAAAGAACCGTGTAAAGCGTGTTGTAAGCCTGCATTTTATCTTCATCAATCTCTCTTTTCCAAAATCTATTTCTTGATCTTCTGATGTACCAATTATTAAGAACTTCAAAAAACGCCACAAATTCAGCGCACGCAGTTGGCGTGTCATAATCTTGCATGGCAGCATCAATTCCCAAAACAGCTGATTTTAGTTTCGCTAGAATGTAGCGATCCATCAAATTGCTGATTTGTGATGAGCTAGTAATCTTCTGTGCTTTGACCCCGTCAGAATTGGCATACAAACAAAAGAAATTGTAAGCATTCATAAGTGGTTTGATCGCAAGACGCAAAGTGTCTTTGATGGCCTTCCCTTCTTTGTCAATTCGGAGCTCCTGTCCTTTCATTACTGGCTGTGAAATCATGTAGAAACGCATTGCGTCCGAACCCACTTGAGAGAAAATTTCCATTGGATCGACATAGTTTTTCAATCTTTTGGAGAGTTTTTGAGATTTTTCATCCAAAATCGTTCCATGACAAATAACATTTTTGAATGGCGGGCGATTGAAAAGTGCAGTCGATAGAACCATCAAAGTGTAGAACCATCCTCGAGTTTGCGCCAAATATTCAGTGATAAAATCAGCTGGGAAATTTTCCTCAAAATGATGTTTATTCTCAAAAGGATAATGGTTCTGGGCAAATGGCATAGATCCTGACTCAAACCAACAATCCAAAACGTCAGTCACACGAACCATTTTTGATTTTCCGCTTGGATCATCAGGATTGGATCTGGTCAAATCATCAATGAATGGGCGATGCAAATTGACCTCACCTTTTTCATCCATAGGCAATCTGCCAAAATCTTTTTTCATATCCTCCAAACTGCCATAAACATCAATTCTAGGAAAGCTAGGATCGTTAGATTTCCAAACCGGAACTGGACAACCCCAAAAACGATTTCGTGAAATTGACCAATCACGAGCTCCTTCCAACCATTTTCCAAATTGACCATCCTTAATGTTGCCAGGAATCCAATTGATTTCTTGATTGTTTTTGACCATTTGATCTTTGATCTTAGTCACTTGGACATACCAAGAAGGCACAGCTTTGTAGATCAATGGAGTGTCCGTTCTCCAGCAATGAGGATAGTCGTGAAGATATTGCTCGGTTTTGAGCCAAGATCCGTCTATTTTAAGATATTTGATGATGTCGTCATTAGTTTCAAAAACCTGCTTCCCCTTAATAGAGAGCCCTTCCAAATCAAACATTTCAGAAGTGAATTTTCCACCTTCATCAACTGGACAAAGAGTTGGAATGCCGTTGTTTTTACAAAGAATCTGATCATCTTCACCAAATCCAGGAGCAATGTGGACGATCCCTGTTCCAGCGTCGGTGGTTACAAAATCACCATGAAGAATTGTGAAAGCTTTTTTGCTGTCTTTGATTTTTTCGTGATTTGCTAAATATGGCAGGATTGGTTTGTATTTTAGACCAACCAGATCCGACCCCTTAATTTCCTTATTTAAAGCCTCACCTTTGACAAACTTTCCTGATTCAGATTCTTGCTGCAAAACAATGTTTATTTCACCATTCTCATCTTTGACAGGAATGTAAATAATATCATTTCCAACCGCTAGAGCCAAATTACTAGGAAGCGTCCAAGGAGTAGTTGTCCATGCGACCAAACTAACTTTTGTCGGATTGAATTCTTTCAAAAATTCAGGAATCTCTTCAAGTTGAAACTTCACCGTCAAAGCCTTGCTTTCCTTACGACGATAAGCATTGTCCATCTTGGTTTCAAAATTCGAAAGCGGAGTTTGACAAGCCCAAGAATATGGCATGACGCGAAAATCCTCATACATCAAACCTTTGTTGTGAAGCTCTTTAAAAGCCCACAAAACTGATTCCATGTAATTAACATCCATAGTCTTGTATCCACCTTCGCCAAAATCAACCCAGCGCCCTTGCCTGGCCACATAATCCTTCCAATCTCCAGCATATTTCATCACCGAGGTGCGACAAGCAGCGTTGAATTTTTCAATACCATATTCTTTGATGGCAATTTGCCCAGAAACACCAAGTTCTTTTTCAACTTCCATTTCAACAGGAAGCCCATGAGTGTCCCAACCGAATTTTCTTTCAACTTTTTTGCCTTTCATGGTTTGATAACGAGCAAAAATATCCTTGATGTAGCCAGTCAGCAAATGACCGTAATGGGGCAAACCATTAGCAAATGGAGGCCCATCGTAAAAAACAAATTCGTTTCCTTTTTGGTCATGAACATCACAATCTCCTTTAACACAACATCCGGCAGGCGAAGTTGCGTCTTCTTCTTCTTCTATCCCTGAAAAGTCACGGTTCTTGATTGATTGCTCGAAAATTTTGTTCTCTTCCCAGAATTTCAGAATTTCTTCCTCAGATTTGGAAAAATTAAAATCAGAATTTGGCTCAGGATATTGTTTGTTTTTAGTCATTTTGAAGGCTTTTTATGTAAGATTTGAAGGGGGTGATTATTGATTTTTAAAAATAAAAAACAACTTGAATTTAAAGGCGCCTTTCGGCTAAAATGCCGCTCTTTTTTAGCCTCCTAAATTTTTAAATAATCACTCAATGAAGCAAATAAATGTAGCAATCGCTGGCCTTGGAACTGTTGGCCGCGGAACTTACGAAATTCTCACCTTGCAAAATGACCTTTTAAATCAAAGATCAAAATCAAAAATCAGCCTGGTTGCCGTCTCCTCAAGAAGCAAAAAAGATTTTGTTGATGAGTCAAAAATCAAATTTTATGAAAATACTCTAGATCTAGCAGATGCCGAAAATGTCGATGTCATTATTGAGGCAATTGGCGGAACTGAAGGAACGGCACTTGATCTTTGCAGAAAAACCCTAAAAAACAAAAAACACTACATCACAGCCAACAAAGCAATGATCGCAACTCATGGTTTTGAACTTGCAAAACTAGCCGAAGAAAATGGCGTTACGATCGCTTTTGAAGCTGCTATTGCCGCTGCCATTCCTTGTGTCAAAAACACTAAAGAAGGTTTATCCGGCAACAAAATCGAAAAAATATACGCAATCCTTAATGGAACTGGAAACTTCATCCTCACCAAAATGGAACATGATGAAGCAGATTTTGCTGATGCTTTGAAAGAAGCTCAAGAACTTGGATATGCTGAAGCTGATCCAACTTTCGATATTGAAGGAATCGACACTGCTCACAAAATTGCCCTTTTAGCTGCAATCGCCAAAAATTCGATTGTAAAATTTGACGGAATGCACATCGAAGGCATTACAAAAATCAGCCTTGCTGACATCAAAAATGCCAATGAGCTTGGCTACAAAATCAAACTTTGTGGAATTTTTGAAGATTATGGCGATACCATCAAACAGGCGGTCTATCCTTGTTTGATTGAAAAATCCAACATCATCGCCAATGTTTCTGACTCCTACAATTGTGTTGCCACACTCGCAGATAATGCAGATTGGAACTGGCAAGTTGGACGCGGAGCAGGTTCAAAACCAACCGCATCAGCAATCATTGCTGATTTGATGGACATTGCTAATGATCGTTTATCAGAACCATTCGGTGCCACTTTAGACAAATTGAATAAAGTTGAATTTGCTAAAATGAGCGACAGAAATGGTGCTTATTATTTAAGATTTTTTGCGGAACAAGAATTTGCTCAAAATAGCGGATTCATCAAAGAGGTTTTTGAAGAAGGAGTTTTGGAAGAGTCAATTATTGAAGAAAATGAGGAAGGAAAAGTGATTTACGGTCTTAAAACCACAAATTTGAATGAAGAGAAAATGAACTCTTATGTTCAGAAACTTGAGAAGATTGATCAAATCAGCCAAATCAATCTAATTAGAATCAAAAATGGTTAGAAATCATTAGCCAATAGAAGTCTCTGATTATTAACTTGATGCTGCTAGTGGCATCAAGTTAATAATTTAAATTTGATAATCAATTTCAAAACTTTCACGAATTTCTTTTGCAGTTGCGCCAACTGCAACAGTTCCCGCATCAACATCTTTGACTACAATTGCACCAGCACCAATTTTTGCGCCGTTGCCAATTTTAATATTACCCAGAATTTTTGCTCCAGCACCAATCACCACTCTATTTCCAATTGTTGGATGACGCTTTGTCGGCTCATAAGTTTTTCCACCCAATGTGACACCTTGATAGATCGTCACATCATCGCCAATAATGGCAGTCTCCCCAATCACAACCCCAACTCCGTGATCAATGAAAAAGTTTTTTCCGATTATTACTTTTGGATGAATTTCGATCCCAGTCAGAATTCTTCCCAAATTAGCTAGAAATCTTGGCAAAATTGGAATTCCTACAGAGTCTAAAAAATGACAAATCCTGTGAAATATCAAAGCGTGAACTCCGTTGTAACAAAGAATGATCTCTAGTGAATTTTTGGTTGCAGGATCGCGATCCTTTATACTTTGCAGGTAGGATTTGATATTTTTCATTTTGGTTCTTGGTAAAATCTTAAAGATTTTTAATTCGGTTGGTTAGATTTGATATGTATTGCGTGGTGTCTTCAATATGTTTTGTTAAGCGATCTTCGATCATGCTATTGATTTTTTCTTCATCAATTTCTTCATGATCAACTTCTGGTGCTTCTAATTGAGAATTTTCTTCCTTAAAAATCCCCTGATTATTGACCACATCATCCAAATCTGCTTCGCAATTCAAAGCGCAAAGCATCAAAATGGTTTTTTCATCAGCCCCCCGGAGTGCTAAAGATAGACCATTAACTCTCTCATTGAGTTTTTTAGAAAGATCAATAATTTTCTTTTCCTCTCCAGAATCACAATTAATAGTGTATTTTGATTGACCGATTGCTAGTTCTAGATTTGGCATTATTGATCAATGATTTTTTTGATTTGAGATAAATCAGTTTTAATTTGACGAATAATTTCTTTTTTTTGCGATTGAGATTTTTCTAATTTCTCGTTCTTGATACGTAGTTTATTATTTTGCGCTTCAATTCCTATCAATGCATGCTCTGCGGGGAGATCTGTCTTTGCAACTTCACTTATTTTATCAAAAATCTCTTTTTCCAGAACGCTGAAGGCGCGAGATAGATTTTCTTTAGCGATGTTCAGTTTGCTGACGCTCATATTATTTGAAATCAATTTCTAAGACTTCGTAGTCCACAACTCCTCCAGGAGTACTTATTTCAACTTCGTCACCAACTTCTTTTCCCATCAAAGCGTTTGCGACGGGAGAAGTGTTTGAAATTAATCCAGAATCAATATCAGCCTCATATTCACTGACAATTTTGTAAATAACTTTTTTACCATTATCGCCATTTTCCAATTTCACTGTTGCGCCGAATCTAACTATGTTACCAGATAGTGAAGAAATATCAACTATTTGAGAGCGTGCTAGCTTGTCTTCAAAATTGACAATATTAGCTTCAATCATACTTTGTTTTTCGCGAGAGCTGTGATATTCAGCGTTCTCTTTCAAATCACCATGTTCACGAGCAACTGCCACTGCTACGATAATATTTGGTCTAGCGACATTTTTAAGATGAAAAATTTCATCTTGTAGTTTTTTATGACCTTCTTTTGTAATTAAGAAATTTTCCATAATTAATTTATTTATTAGTTATTTAACGATGAATTATGAGAAGTTTAACTACTCATAATTTATAATTAATATCTGTAATCGTCAGTTTTGAAAGGCCCTTCAATCTCAACACCAATGTAGTCAGCTTGTTCTTTGTTTAGTTTCGAAAGCTTGACGCCCAATTTTTCCAAATGCAAAGTTGCCACTTTTTCATCCAAATATTTTGGAAGAAGATAAACCTCGTTAGAATATTTTTCGTTATTCTCCCATAATTCAATTTGTGCCATAACTTGATTGGTGAAGCTGGCAGACATAACAAAAGCACTATGTCCTGTTGCACAACCAAGATTTAACAACCTACCTTCCGCAAGTAATATTATTTTTTTCCCATCAGGAAATTCGATTGTGTCAACTTGTGGCTTGATGTTAACCCACTTCATATTATTTAAAGCTTCAACCTGAATTTCATTATCAAAATGACCGATATTTCCAACAATAGCATGGTTTTTCATTGCCCTCATGTGATCAATATTGATCACGTCTTTGTTTCCAGTTGTGGTGATAAAAATATCCCCAGCACTAGCAACTTCTTCCATAGGCAAAACCACAAATCCTGACATTGCAGCTTGAAGAGCGCAAATTGGATC